>JAVBMU010000049.1:0-11164 GCA_031552185.1 Cellulomonadaceae bacterium
AACCTCCCCTCGGCCGGCCCCGGTGGACTCGCTCGAACGTGTCATCTAAGCGGGGGACGAGCGTCTTCCGGCCTTTCCGGGCTGGGACTGCGCCCGGTCCGCAACGGAACGCTGGCAACGGCCGCGCCCGCGCGCTGCGCGGCCGCGGCCGTTGCGTCAACCGGAACTGGGTGAATGCACCCCCGGTGCCGGGCTACTCGGTCCAGAGTTCTTCGATCCGGCTCTCGACGTCCGCGTACAGATCCGCGGTCTGGCTGACGTTTACCCCGATCTCGGCCAGGACCGCCTTCAGCTCGGCCATTTGTCTCTGCCACTGCGATTCGGCGAACTGGAAGGCGTCGGCGGCCTCCCCGGTCCACTGACCGGACAACTCGGTGCAACAACCCGCGAGGATGTCGAGTTCGCGCCCGATCCCCCCGGCGGCCTCGTACAGTGATTGCGCTAGTTCGCGCAACTGCGGTTCTTTGACGGCGATGTCATTCACGCTGCATTTCCTCCATCTGTTCCTTGAAGTCGGTCGCGCCGGCGCGGCCGGACCCGATCAGAGTCGACCGCTTTCGCGGTCGCTCCGAGGGTTGCTGCCGCGGATTTTGCGGAATGACCAGACACCGGTCACCACGATCAAGACCCGAGTGACGACCCACCAGATCGCGGCCCACCCGGCGGCGCTGATAAGCGCGGCGACTCCCGCGGCCTTCGGACCGCCGACCAGATAGCCGATCACCGCACCGACGGCGATGAGCACGACGTAAACGAGGCCAATGACCGCGGAGATCGCGAGATCCTCGCCGACGTTGCGCCAGAACGATATGGGTCGCTCCGGCGTGCGTGCTTCCTCGTTCAGGGCGGAGCCTGTGGGCGCGTCATCCGGGGTCCCGCGCGGTCTTTGCATGATCGGTGCCCTTCCTGGTTGCTGGGTCGACCGTTCGACGGAGCTGCGGGTGGTGCATAACGTCCTGCACACCGACGGACGGTAGATTACGATTATAGGGGATGTATCGGAACGCAGACGCCACGGCGGTCCGGGCAGACACGAGCCTGCGGCGAAACCGCCATGAGGACGGGACTGAAGCGCGAGAGGGCGGCCGGATCAAACGCTCGCGGGTGGATGGGATGAACCGGCTGCAGCCGACGAACGTATACTGTTGCTTCGAGCAAATGTAGCCGTCAGGAGCGGGACACCAGTGCGGCCAATGATCACCTTGGCAAGCCGGGCCGTCGCGCAGGTGCCGGGGCTGCGATGAGCGCGCCAGCCATCTCTTGAGAGACTCGACGGTCTCCTCGCCCCGCTCTCCGCTGGACTGGCGCGGCAGCAGCGCTCAGCGGTGCTTGTTGGGCCGGAAAAGGACCCAAAGGCCGTAGAAGACGGCGAAGATGGGCGCGCCCACGTGCCAGATGATCGGCCAGGCAAGCAAGCTGACCCCCGCCGCCACGGCCGCGCCCGATGGTCCGGCCACCAGAAAGCCCACCACTGCCCCGAGTCCGATCAATAACAGGTAGACCATGGTCAGGAAGAGCCGGCCACCCATGGCGTCGGCCACGCCCCGGGCCGTATCCTTGCCGAGCATCCGCCAGAATGACCGGCGGGGTGTCGCTGCTTCCGTTGGCGCCGCCTCCTGCTCGCGGCGGGCGCCTGCACTCGTTCGGTGCTGCTCCGGGGTGGGGCCGTCGTGAACCATTGTTTCCCTGGCCTCGTTCCTTGGTCTTGTTCCGGAGCCCGGCGGGGCGGGTTCTTGGCCGCCTTGATGTCCGCTGCATCGACGCTCCGAGATCGTTGCGAGCGTCCTCCGCTTTTCGTTCATTTCGGCCGGCCGGCGCGATTCACCGGTTCCTCGTATTGGTAAATGGCTATCGTATGGGATGTAGGGGGCGTAGTGGTCCGCGGTCCATGGCTGCGCGCAGCGATTCGGCCGGGCAAGCTCCCCAAGGCCGCCGGCGGTGCGCGTTCCGGCTCGCGAGAGTCCGGATCATCCCGCGTGCGCGGGGAGCACGAGAACCCCGCCTGCCTCGCCGGGCGAGACCGGGACCATCTCCGCAAGCGCGGGGAGCATACTTCCTGACCTGTACGATAGCCGCGATAACGGACACTTTGCGCGCGGCGGGCGTGGGTGCCGCGCCCGGTACTGACTCGGCGAACCGGAGCGACGGCGCTGGGTCCGGTCGACCGTCGACCTCGCCGCAACTGCGGTCGATGTGGCTGACGTCCGGCGTCTGCCGGGCCGCCCGAACAGCGCAATCACGCCCCTCCCGGCCAGAATTCGGCCGGGAAAGCGTTCGAGTAGCCAACAAGTACCGAGGCGCAACCGATGCCGAGCTGTTGACCTGGGGATACGCTCGGTGCCCCGAGCAGGACTCGAACCTGCAACCGACAGATTAGAAGGCTGTTGCTCTATCCATTGAGCTATCGGGGCGCGGGGACATCGTAATGGGAGGACGCGTGGAGGGGTACGAATCGCCGTCCGGGGACGGAGGGACGATCACTGTCATTCCGGGCGTCGCGGACGGCGCGCAGGGGGAAGAGCTTGGAGTCCGGCCGTCGAACCGTCACTATGAGTCCGTGAGCATCTCCGACCCCGGGGCAGTCCCGGCCCGCGGACGCGTGCCCAAGTCACCGGAGGACCTCGCCCCCACCGTTCACGACGTCACGCGTGACCTTAGGCGGGACCTGGCCGAGGTGTCGTTCCCGCTGGACCTCGACAGCGCTGACGCCGCCAAGGACTCGTGCACCCGACTGCTGAGCCAGTTGGACGAGCACCTCTTGCCCCGATTGCTGGAACTGTCCTCGCCGGCCGTCGTCGTCATCGCGGGATCGACCGGGGCCGGCAAGTCCACGCTGTATAACTCGCTGCTCGGCGACGAGGTCTCCGAGGCCGGGGTGCTCCGGCCGACCACCCGTGAGCCGGTGTTCGCGTACAACCCGCTCGACGAGGACGTCCTGGTCCACGGCCCGACGACGGCGATGTCGCGCGTCGTGGAACACTCCGCGGTGCCGCGCGGGGTCGCCCTGCTGGACGCACCCGACCTGGATTCGCTGCTCGCCAGGAACCGGGAGACCGCCAAGCTCCTGCTCGAGGCTGCGGACCTGTGGCTCTTTGTCACCACCGCCGCCCGGTATGGGGACGCGTTGCCCTGGGAGACCCTCGCCGGGGCAATGGACCGCGGCGCCAGCGTCGCGATGGTGCTCAACCGGGTGCCGCGACAGAACCTCGTCACCATTCGAGCGGATCTGCTGGCCCGGCTCCGCGAGCGCGGCATGGACGGCGTCCCCCTCTTCGTGATTCCCGACGTCGGCCCGCACGAGGGGTTGTTGGACCAGCGCGAGGTGGCCCCGATCGGGCGTTGGCTGACGATGCTCGCCGGCCCGGACCGGTCCCGCGCCATTGTCGTGCGCACGCTCAAAGGCTCCCTGGGCGCGTTGCCTGCCTGGGTGGAGGGCATCTGCGAGTCGATCGAGGCCCAGATCAAGGCCGCGCGTGACCTGCGCAGCGCGATCGGCGGCGTGCTGCCCGAGGCCGAGGACGCCGTCCGCGAGGGCGTCCGGACCGGCCGGGCCGCCCACGGCGCGCTGTCCGCTCGCTGGGCTCAGATCCAGAGCGAGGTCCCGCTGGAGAAGGTGCGGGTGCGCGGCGGCGTCGCGCGCAGCACCAAGCGGCGCGCCCTGGCCCGGCAGGCCGCTTTGGAGCCGCTCGCGGGCGAGGCTCGCGCCGCGGCGGAGCGGATCCTGATTGCGGCCGGGGTCGCGGGCGAGGACGCCGTGTTGTCGGTGGTGGAGCGCGCGGACCTGCCCGGCATGTCGGCGATCCGCCCGGACCGCGAGGCGCAGGCCGAGGCCCGGCCGCCCGCCGCGGCTGCCGAGGCGACCGCCTGGATCGCCGCCGCCACGAGCGCCGCCGCCACGCTCGCCGCCGGCGACCGAGCCGGTGCCGGTGCCGCGCGGGCCTTCGGCAACGAGGGCTTGACCGTGCTGTTGCTGGTCGCCGCCGCGGGGGAGGAGGGCGCGGAGCGGCTGGTGGCCGCCATCCTGGGGGACATCGGCACCGGCGTCGCGCAGGAACTGCGCGCCGACCTGGGCGAGCGTGCGGCTGCTATGGTCCGATCGGAGGCGGAGCCCGCACTCGCTCGATTGGCCGTGCCCGCCTTGGCGGCCGACGCCGACACCGGCCTGCGGGTGCGCCTCGCCGAGTTGAGGAGACTCCTGTGACATCGCACGACGCGCAGCTGCGCGAACGCGCCGACGACCTCGAGCGGGGTCTCGCGGCGGCGGGCGATCGGGTCGATGCGGCCGTCGCCGATCAGGTTCGCGGCGCCATCGTGAGCGTTCGCGAACGGCTCGCCCTCGGCGTCGACCACATTGTGGTCGCGCTCGCGGGCGGCACCGGCTCGGGCAAGTCGAGCCTATTCAATCGCATCGCCGGGATGGATTTCGCCGACGTCGGGGTTCGGCGCCCGACGACGGCCCGCGTGACGGCCTGTGCCTGGAGCCGGGCGGCGGGTCCGTTGCTGGATTGGTTGGAGGTGGACCCGGAGCGGCGGATCACCCGCGCCGACGAACTCGACGGTGACGAGGACGCCGCGCTGGCCGGTCTCGTGCTGCTCGACCTGCCCGACCACGATTCGATCGAAGCCGCCCACCGCGCCGTCGTCGATCGGATGATTCCGCAGGTCGACCTTCTGGTGTGGGTGGTGGACCCGCAGAAGTACGCGGACGATGCGCTGCACTCGCAGTATTTGCGCGCCTCGGTGGGCATGGAGGGGTCGATGGCGGTCGCCGTCAACCAGGGCGACACCGTGCCCGAGGGTCGGCGCGACTACCTGGTCGCCGACATGAACCGGCTGTTGGCGGAGGACGGGCTGCGCGGCGTCACGGCGACGATGGTCTCCGCCCGGACAGGCGCGGGCATGCCCGCGCTGCGCGCGCTGCTGGAGGGCGCGGTCTCGCGGCGTTCGATCGCCGCGGGGCGGGTTGCAGCCGAGTTGGACCGGGCGGCTCGGCTGCTGCTTGCCGAAGTGCCGACCGACGTGCGGCCGGCGGACGGCGCGGTGGCGGTTGAGGTGGCGGCGATCGCGGAGGCCGCCGGCCTGGAGGCGGTGGCCGGACAACTGGCGGTGGCCGTCCGCAACGGGTACGGCAGCCCCGAGTTCGCCCGGGTTCAGCCCGACGCCGTCGCGACCTCGCGGACGCGGTGGATCCTCGGGGTGAGCGGCCCGTTGCGTCCCGGGTGGCAGCGCGCCCTCGAAGCAGCGGTCTCACCCAGCGCCCGCGTGGTCACCGAGGTGCGGCGGGCCCTCGCCGCGGTCCCGCTCGACCCGAGCGGACCAGCGTCCGCCGGTCGCCTGCGCGCCGCGGGGTATGCGCTGCTCGGCCTGGGTGTGGTGGCGCTCGGGGCGACGATCTTCGCCGCTACCGGCGTGTTGACCAGCGGACTCCTGGCCCCCACGGGGGTGCTCACGGTGCTGGCCCTGGTCGCCGCGCTGATGGTCGGGGCGATCGCGCGCCGGTCGCGGATGAAGCTGGCCCGGCAGCGCCAGGACGAGGTCGTGGCCGCGGGTCGGGACGTCATCGAGCGCGTCATCCGGAACACCATGGCCGAGCCGACCCTCGCGCTGCTGGAGGCCCACGCCGAGGTGCGGCGCCTGGCCCGCCGAGCGTTCGACTCGGATCCGGCGGCGCCATTGGCGGCCGGCGCGGCGGAAACGGGCTCGGCGGAAGCCGAGTCGACGGGCAACCCACCGGCGGACGACCCTGCGCAGGACGACCCTGCGCAGGACGACCTTGCGCAGGACGACCTTGCGCAGGACAGCCATCCCGAGGACGCCACCGCGGATGTCGAGGTGCGGATGGCCGCAGCTCGCGCGGCCGCGGCCGACGGCTCAATCGCAGAATCCAGCGCCGACAGGCCGTCCACACCCGCCACCGGCGAGTCCTTGTCCACAGCGGCGTCGCCCGCGTCCGACGCCGAGGCCGCATCACCCTCACGCTGAGGGTCGACGCCGGGATTCGCCCGGTATCGAACCGCGCGGGAGGAATCATGAGCAGCGACATCACGGTCACGGTGGCGGGTTTCGTCGGAACGACGCCGCGACTGTTCGCAACGCAGCACGGCAACGACTACACGAGCTTCCGGGTGGCCCACACCCGGCGGCAGTTCGACCGGGAGCGCGGCGAATGGGTGGACGGGCGGACCACCTGGTTCACCGTCAAGGCGTGGCGGGCCGTCGCCCGCAACGTTGCGGCGTCCCTGCGCAAAGGCGACCCCGTGGTGGTGTCGGGTCGGTTGACGGTGGACGAGTGGGCCGGCGCGGACGGTCCACGCACCGATCTCGTGGTCGAGGCGACCGCGCTCGGTCCGGACCTGACCAGGGGTGAGGCGCAGTTCCGGCACACCGTGCACCGTCGCGAGGACGCGGCCGGCGGGTCGGCCTCGCGGGCCGAGCCTCCGGTGGAGAGCCGCGCCGAGACTGTGCCCGATGGCGCCGTCGAGCCTGCGGTCGAAGGCACCGCCGAGGAAGAGGGTTGGGTCACCGAACGTGACCCGGCCGACGCCGCGGGGGCCGAGTCGGCGTCCCTGGCGGTCGCATAGCGGAGGTCAGTCGGTGACGACGGTCAATCCGGTTGCGGCGGACGCCTCGGTGATCGATCCGGCGTCGTCGACGTCCTGGAAACCGGCCGCCGCCATGGCTCGGGCGGCCTGCGCTGATCGGTTTCCGGACCGGCAATAGACGACGTACCGCGCCGCCTTGTCCAAGCCCTCGAGCGACTGCGCAAAGTCGTTCGCGTTGACGTCGAGGTTGACCGCGCCGGCCAAGTGCCCTTGCTCGAATTCGGCCGGCGTGCGCACGTCGACGACGATCGGGGCCGGTTGAGTGTTCGATCCGGCCGCCGTCGCGCCGCGGGTCATCGTTCCGGTCGGGACCGAGGAACTGGAAGTGCCGGGATCGGAGCACGCGCCGAGGAGGAGGGCGAGCAGGAGGGCGGGCACAAACCGAAGGCGCATCGCAGATCCGATCCGAACGAAGTGGTCGTGATGGCACGATACCGGCCGCGAGGCCCGAGCGGATTGCCCGGGCCTCGCGGGGTTGCCGGTCGCGAGGTGCCCCGGATCAGCTGGTAGGAGGCAGCGTGCCCAGGTCGAATCCGCCCAGGGTCTTGGCGGTCTTGGCGGTGAGCAGGTACGGCCGCGGCCCGAGGAGCTTCGCGGTCGTGCCGCTGGGCATCGTGGCGCCGAGCGCGATCACGCGGACTTCGCCGGTGCCGGAGCCGCCGGTCGCCTTGCCGTCAATGGCGCCGGTCGCAAGCCCGGTGGCTCCCACGTAGCCAACCTTCGTCGTACGGTAGGTGACATTGACGGTCCGCGAGCCGCCGCCCGCGAGTTCGCCGAGGACCACGCACGCCGACCCGTCCCTTGCGACTACCACCCGGGAGCCGGAGACCTCGGTGGCCGAGACAGTCGTCAAACCGGTCTTGGGTTTCACGCAGAAGGTGGTGGCCTTGACGGACTTATTGCCGGTGTTGGTGACCACAGCCTCCGCGGCGACGTTCGCCCCGACCCGCGCGGCGGCTGGGGTGAACGTCACTCCCACGGTGAGCGGCTTGGCCTTGCGCGGTGCCTTGTCGGTCAGCGAGTAGATTTCCCAGCCGCCGGCGTTCTTCTTGTCCGGTTCGAGGTTTCGGTAGGTTGCCATACCGGCGAGTAGGACGTCGCGGTTGGGGAACGGCGCCCAGACCCGCAGCCCGTGGTCGCGCGGATTGCCGAAGCCGCGCAGGTTCTCCGGCACGGCCTTGCTCTCGGGAGTGTCCATGCGCCACACGTCGCCGCCGCCGTACATGGCGGTGTATGTCCGCGCGATCGGCGTAATGGCGGCCTCGATGTCGGCCGGCAGGTCGAAGAGCGCCTTCTGCACCGTGACGCCGTCGATGATGTCGTCGAACGTCGTCGTGGCGTCGAAGGTGCCCATGTACAACCGGTCCTGCCACAACGTCCAGGTCCAGGAGTAGTAGTTGAAGGGGTTGCCGAAACCGGCCTTGCCGAACTTGGGGGTCTGGCCCAGCTTGTTCGGTTTCTCGACCCACTTCTTGCTCGCCGCGTCGTACACCTGGAAGGTCTTGGAGCCGTAGAGCAACCGAACGCTCTGGTCCGCCTCGCCGGCGTTGCTCAGCTCGAAGATCGACGTCGGCCGGGCGGTTCTGGTGAAGCTCACGAGCCGTTGCACCGGGGTGCTGGGCTTGCCGTACGCGGTCCAGGCGTTGATCAGCGGGTTCAACGGGAGTTCGTACGTGCTGAAGTACAGCTTCCCGCGCCAGGAGATGAGATCCCCGAAGTGCATCGCGTTACCGACCACCGGTTCGGGATCGTAGTCGTCCATCGAGAACAGGACCTGCCAGGTGTTCGCGTGCGTGGAGGTCAGGCCGCTCACGTCGGGGATTGCGGGGCTGAGCAGGATCTTGGCCGGTCCGGCGACGGACTTGCCGTACGGGGTGAGGACCCAGCCGCCGACGGCGATCCGGCCGTTGTGCTCGGCGATGTAACCGGGCTCCGAGGGCAGGTTTGCGACGTTCTCGAAGTGGAATGGGTCGGCGTAGGTGCCGGTCCACTTGACGACGTTCCCGGCGTAGCTTCCGCCGGAGGCGCGCATGCCGAAGTACAGGCGGTCCTTGACCACGATCCCGCGTCGGATATTCGCGTACTCGGGCATCGTCGTGCCGTCGATCAGGTCCCCGGTCCGACCGTCATAGGCGAACATCTGCAGCCCGCAGGCGCGCCCGGGCGGGCATTGCACGGGGCCTGCGAGGAAGACGACGCCGTTGTGGGTTCCCGCGCCCCGCAGACCGAATTGGCGGGCGTAGTCGGGGAATGTCGCCGTGCTCGGCGTGAGGTCCTCCAGTGCGTTTGTCACGACGTTGATCCGGTAGACCTTCGGCGGGCGCAGATCACCGTTCTGCGTCAGGCCCAACGACCGGCGGGCGGGCCCGGCGGCCATTTCGCAAACCAGCTTGCCCGAGCGCGAGGCATAGGGATGCATGGATCCCATGTAGCCCTGAATGTGACATACGGTGTTGGCGATCGTCCCGAAGTAGAGCCAGTCGCCCACGACTGCACCGGAGAAGACGTAGGACTGGTTCACTGCTTCCTGGTACCCGGCCGGGCAGGGCAGGGCGACGCGGTCGTACCCGATCTCCTGATAGCAGTCGTCGGGTTCGGCCTTGGCCGCCAGTTTGAAGTCGAGGGTCGGGCGCGCCAC
Source organism: Cellulomonadaceae bacterium (assembly GCA_031552185.1). Lineage (GTDB taxonomy): Bacteria > Actinomycetota > Actinomycetes > Actinomycetales > Cellulomonadaceae > JAVBMU01. The sequence continues at coordinate 9,241 of JAVBMU010000049.1, forward strand.
CGGCGCCGGCGTGGGCGTGAGGTAGTCGAAGACGGGCTTGAGCGCGGTCCGAACCTCGGGGGACAGGCCGGCGCCGGGTGCGGCGGCGGCGGTGGTGGCTGGGGGGTTGGCCGCGGGCATCTTCGACCCAGCGTCGAGGCCGGCGACCGAGACGGCGGCGGATACGGCCGCCACAACCGTCAGGGCCACCGTTGTCGGTCTCGACCTCAGGTATTTCGGACGTGTCACGATAATCCCTCTTTTCTACGTTCAACATGAACGTCCCGAACCGCCGGTGATTTTGAGAAATCTTGGTCAACAACCAACCGGCAGGGTCCACTGTGCCACTTTTCGGCACGATAAGATACCTGATAGCCAAGAGTAACCCAATAAGTCGTAAAACTGGCCGGATACCGGTCTGTGCCGTGATGCGGCGCCGGCGGGCGCCCGTCCAGCGGCCCGGCGAGCCGGTCGCCGCCCGGCATCGGTAGGCTGGTGGATCGGCAAACGAACACGAGCGAACGGTGGAACCAGGGCAGTGGCCGAGTTCATCTACTCCATGTACAAGGCGCGCAAGGCGCACGGCGACAAGCTGATCCTCGACGACGTCACCCTGTACTTCCTCCCAGGGGCGAAGATCGGCGTCGTCGGGCCGAACGGGGCGGGCAAGTCCACGATCCTGAAGATCATGGCCGGCCTCGACCACCCGTCGAACGGCGAGGCTCGCCTGGCGCCCGGCTACACCGTCGGCATTCTGCAGCAGGAGCCACCGCTCAACGAGAGCAAGACCGTGCTCGGCAACGTCGAGGAGGGCGTCGCCGAGATCAAGGCCAAACTCGATCGCTACAACGAGATCTCCGAGCTGATGGCGGCACCGGAGGCCGACTACGACGCGCTTCTTGCCGAGATGGGCACGCTGCAGGAGGCGATCGACGCGGCCGACGCGTGGGACCTCGACTCCCAGCTCGAACAGGCGATGGACGCGTTGCGCTGTCCGCCGCCGGACGCGGACGTCACGGTGCTGTCCGGAGGCGAGCGGCGCCGCGTCGCGCTGTGCAAGCTTCTGTTGGAGAAGCCGGACCTGCTGCTGCTGGACGAGCCGACCAACCACCTGGACCTTGCCGCGATCGACTGGCTGGAATCCTGGCTGCAGCGCTACAACGGCGCCTTCGTGGTGATCAGCCACGACCGTACGGTCCTGACGCGCCTGACCAACGCCACGCTCTGGCTCGATCGTGGCGGCCTGCGCCGCCGCGATATCGGCTTCGGCGGGTACGAGGCGTGGGAAGACGAAGTCTACGCAGAGGAAGCACGCGCTGCCGCCAAGCTCGATGCGAAGCTGAAGATCGAGGCGCACTGGCTGGAACGCGGCGTCACCGCGCGGCGCAAGCGCAACCAGGGCCGCCTTGCCAAGCTTTGGGAAATGCGCGCCCAGCGTGCCTCGATGATGGGCCCGCAAGGTGCGGCCAAGCTGGCCGTGGTTGCGGATGACAGCAAGACCAAGTCGGTGATCGTTGCCGAGCATGTCACGAAGAAATTCGGGGACCGGACGATCATCAAGGATTTCAACTTGCGCATCCAGCGCGGCGACCGCATCGGCGTGGTCGGCGCCAACGGTTCGGGCAAGACCACGCTCCTGAAGCTCCTGATGGGCGAAATCCAGCCCGATCAGGGCACGGTGACCCGCGCGGCGACGCTGGACGCCACCGTCATCGATCAGCAGCGCAGCCGGATGAACCCGGAAATGCGCATCCGCGACGTGCTGGCCGAGGGCGGCGACTGGATCGACGTGGTCGGCGTGCGCAAGCATATCCAGGGCTATCTCAAGGACTTCCTGTTCGATCCCGGCCTTGTCGAGGCGAAAGTAGGTACACTTTCGGGGGGCGAGTGTTCGCGCCTGCTGTTCGCTCGCGAGTTTGCCCGCACCTCCAACCTGCTGGTGCTG
>JAVBMU010000064.1:0-52035 GCA_031552185.1 Cellulomonadaceae bacterium
CGCGTCCAACCCGGACATCAGCACGCGGGCCACCTTGACCGCCTGGTCGGTCTCGCACTCGATGATCCCGACGCGATACGCGACCACATGGGCGGGCAACTCGGTGGACGCCGGCCGCCGGCGGTAGGTCAGCGGTCCGCCGGCCAGGACGCGCACGCCGCGCTGGGCCGGCCAGGACGCGACCCAGGACCACCGCTGCGGGTATCGCGTCCTCGACGACCGGATCGAATTCTTGCAGGGCCGCTTCCACTACTGACACCGGCCCGCAGATCCCAGGTCGTCGGGCCGGCAGCTCATGCCGGCCCCGAGCCCGCAGGGTGAACCCATGCAGACCCGGGGCCGGCTCGGTCGGCAAGGTCCGACCTTCAGCTGCGGATCGACCGCGTTGAAGTCCACCGACGCTCCCGTTCAAGCGACTACTGGACGGCGATAGCCGGGCTGGTGCGCTCCTTCATCGTCAGTCCCGTGGCCGTGACATTACCCCCGGAATCGCGGATCAGCAGATTTCCGTGGGCCCCCTGGAAAGCCATGACAAAGCCGTTGGAGAACCCGGCAATAGTCGGACTGGTGTCCGCCTTCATGGCCAGCCCGGTATCTGTCGTGCGACCCGCCGAATCCCTGGTCCACAAGTTCCCGGTCCTCGCCTGGAAAGCGGCCATCCAGACGCGTGACCCGTCGTACGGCTGGAGCGGCGAGATCTTGTACGCAGCGATCGCCGGGCTCGTGTCCTCCATCATGGCGAGCTTCGGAGCGTCCACGTTCGTCCCGTTCCGTCCGGTCACCACGAGCGCGCCCCGGGCGTCCGGGGGACGCAGGGTGTCGGAGCACCATTGCATGGCGATTCGGTAGGACGTGTTGTGCACGCCGCCGGGCGCGGCGATGGCGGGATTCGTGCCGGACTTAGCGCACATCCCTTCGTTGGTGTCCCCGCCGCGGGAATACCACGTATGCACGTACACTCCGGCGTCGTAGACGACCCGGTAGCCGTCCGAATACGGCCCCGCGTCAGCGGCGATCGCAGGGCTGCTCCCGCGGCCGGCGCTATACATCATCCCCCGCCCGGTGTCGACCGACCGGCCCGCTGAATCCAGCGTCCACAGCATGCCGTTGGCCCCTTGGAAAGCGACCCGGTACCCACTCCCGGACGCTGCGACCGACGGACTGGAACCAACCATCATGTCGAGTCCCGAATCCCTGGCGCCGCCCTTCGTATCCAGCGTCCACAGCTTGCCGGTGTTCGCCTGGAAAGCGATCAGGAAGCCATTCCGATAGGACGTGATAGCGGGGTGGTCCTGGCCATCATCCCGAGTCGCGTGTCGTTCTCCCGGCCGGACGAGTCCCTCGTCCACAGGTTTCCGTTGCTCGCCTGGAAGGCAACCATGTGGTAAGACGGCGATGGCGCGGCGTGCGCGGCCGGACCGACCATCGAGAAGGCGAGCGCCGAGGCCGCGACCGTCGCAGCAACGGACCGCAACCCCTTCCGGAGAGTTCGGTGTCGATATCGACCCCAATGCATGACAGGCTCCGATCGTCGAACTTTGGAGCCGGCTTCGGCCCCACGAGCAGGCTAAACGCCACCCGCTTCGCCCGGCTACGGATTCCACCCGGAACGTTCCGCTATTGTTCCGACGCCCTTGTCGGGAACAATTCCGCGTGGCGCCTTCGCAAGTACTCGAAGCCGGCATCCCGGGTGGACCCGAAGGCGAGCGACTCGCGCACAAACCGGAGGGCTCCGCCGGCCACCGTCACGACCGCAATGAATCGCGGCCGGCACTTCCCTCCCCCGCCAATCGTCGCCGCGCCTCGACGGCGAATTGCTCGTGCAATTCCAGTCCGCCGGCCCGCCGCCCGAGCCGGCGCGCCGCCACCGCCGTCGTCCCGCCCCCCGCGAAGGGGTCGAGCACCACGCCCCCCGCGGGCGTCATCGCCTTGATGAAGAACTCGGCCAGCCCCTCCGGCATCGGCGCGGTGTGCCGGACCCCCCGGTGCTGGTTGTAGGTCTGGGAGACGGCGATGACGTTGCCCGGGTCCGCGCCGCCCCGGGCGTAGGTGCCGGTCCGGTCCCGGCCGAAGCCGGCCGCCGTGTTCCGGCGCCCGTTGCGGTCCCGCCGGCGCCGCTCGATCTCCTCCGGCGCGGTGCGGTAGGGCACGCGGACGGCGTCGAGGTCGAAATACGGCCGCGGCCCGCGGGCGAAGTGGAAGACGTGCTCGAAGGCATCCTTGGTGCGCGGCCCGAATCGGCCGGGGATGGCGTTGGGCTTGTGCCAGATGTACTCCTCGACCCACCGCCAACCCATCGCCTGGAGGGCGATGACAAGTTGAAACACGTACGGGTGCCGCTGTCCGCGCAGCGGCCCGTCCTTGGCCACCCGATTCTTGATGTTGAGGACCAGCGAGCCGGTCTGGGCGGTCGCGTCGAGCATCGCCTGTGCAAAGGGCACGAACCACTCGACGTACCGGTCGGGATGGATGCGGGAGTACGCGCGCTGGTCCGCGTAGGGCGGCGAAGTGAGGAACAGGTCGACGCTGCCCACGGGCAGGCGCGGCAGCCAGTCCGCGCTGTCGCCCCACGTCACCCCCTCCCGCAGGAGAGCGGCCAGCGCGGCCGCGCCCGACATCGGCACCGGCGGCATCGCCCGGACAGCGGCAGCGGCGAGTTGGGCCATGGGGACAAGGTAACCCGGGCCGACCAACAGGTTTGCCCCCCATGCCAACGGCAGCCCCAACCGCGCGGCCGGATCGAGCAAAAAACGGCCGGACCGAATGCGTTGACAGCGACTGTCATAGGCGTCATAGTCGGGCATATCCGGACCGAAGGGATGCCAACCATGACCGTGACTCGCCGGACGTTTCTCACCGGTGCCGCCGCCGGCGCCGCCGCGGCGGTCGCCGGGACCGCGCTGGGCACCGTGACCGCCGAACCCGCGATCGCGAGCCCCCTGCCGGCCGATCCCGGCACCCGGCTGCTCGACCGCCTCGCCCAGGCAAAGTACCGCGCGCTGGTGCCGGAGATCTTCGCGACGCCGCCCGAGGCCCCGGCCCACAGCCCGGCCATCGTGATCGGCACAGGCTTCGGCGGCGCCGTCGCCGCGCTGCGCCTCGGCCGGGCGGGCGTCCGGACGGTCATGCTCGAACGCGGCCTGGCCTGGCCGCGCGACCCGCGGCGGGAGATCTTCTCACCCGAGCTCGTCCCGGACGGTCGGGCCCTGTGGCACCGGCGGCGGTTCACGAACCTCGCCGGTCTGCCGGTCCTCACCGACAGCTTCGGCGGCACGCTCGAAGCCAAGGACTACGCGCACATCCAGGTGCTGAACGGGGCCGGGGTGGGCGGCGGGTCGATCATCTACACCGGCGTCCTGATCGCGCCGGAGCGCCGGTTCTTCGATGCGGTCTTCGGCGGCCGGGTCTCTTACGACGAGTTCGACCGCACCTGGTACCCGCTCGCCCGGCGGATGCTCGGCGCGTCGCCGATGCCGGCCGACATCTACGCGTCCGCCCCGTTCGGCCACAGCCGGGTGTGGGACACCCAGGCCCGCCGCGCCGGGTACGCGCCGCAGTGGATCGACGGGAACTGGAACTGGGACATCGTCCGCGCCGAGCTCGCGGGCACCGTGCGCCCGTCGGCGACCGCCGGGGAGACCAACTACGGCAACTCGAACAGCTCCAAGCACGACCTGACGCATACCTACCTGCCGCAGGCGACGGCGACCGGACAGGTCAGCATCCACCCGGGCCACGTCGTCGACTCGATCGGGCGGGAACGGGACGGCCGCTACGTCGTCCACCTGCGCGTGGTGCGGCCGGACGGGACGACTATCCGCGCCCGCAGCCTGACCTGCGACCGCCTCTTCCTCGCCGCCGGCTCGATCGGCACGAGCGAATTGCTGGTCCGCGCCAAGGCGACCGGCGCATTGCCGGACCTGAACGACGCCGTCGGGCACGGCTGGGGGACGAACGGGGACGCGTCGCTCGTGCGCACCTGGTCCCCCTCGACGGGGATCCTGCAGGCGACGCCGTCGGCGTCGCGCATCCTGGACGAGACCGGGCTGCCGGTCACCCTGGAGAACTGGTGGGCCGCGCAGCCGGTGAACCTCGCCATGCTGGGCAGCCTGGGGATGGTGCTGGACTCCACCCGGGCAAGCTTCCGGTACGACGCCGCGCTTGACGACGTCGTCCTGGATTGGCCGAAGGGCGGCAACGACGCGGCGATCGAGGCGCTGCGCGCGGTGCACAACCGGCTCGCCGACGCGAGCCACGCGGGCGTCGGCGCGCCGCCGTTCTCACCGGACGTCAACGCCGCCTTCACCGCCCACCCGCTCGGCGGCGCGGTGCTCGGCGAGGCGACCGATACCTTCGGCCGGCTGCAGGGATACGACGGGCTCTACGCCGTCGACGGCGCCATCATCCCGGGGAGCACCGGCACGGTGAACCCGGTCCTGACCATCGCCGCGCTGGCCGAGCGGGCGATGGCGGACATCCTCGCCAAGGGGCGGTGAAGGCGGCGCGCACCGTGTGGCAATAGTGTGAGGAAGCCGACGCGACCCGGCGACGGCCCGGGCACAGCGCGGTTGGCAACCTAGACTGTGGGCCATGATCTTCAAGGCGGTCGGTGAGGGGCGACCCTACCCCGACCACGGTCGGGTGACCGTGAAGGAGTGGTCGGACGTGCCGCCCCGTCAGGTCCGCCTCGACGAACTCGTCACCACGAAGCGGACGCTGAACCTCGATAACCTGCTCGACGAGGACTCGACGTTCTTCGGCGATCTGTTCGCGCACGTCGTCGAGTACAAGGGTGTGCTGTACCTCGAGGACGGATTGCACCGGGCGGTGCGCGCCGCGTTGCAGCAACGCGCCATCCTGCACGCGCGCGTGCTGCTGGTGAAATGAGCCTGCCCCGGGCCGGGCGGGCGCGAACAGGAGGAACCTCGACGTGACGACGCCAACCGATGCCGATCGGGCAGGGTCGGTGCGCCGGCGCCACCTGCGAGAACGCCAGGCGGCGGTGTTCGGGCTGCTGATCGCGGTCCTGGCCTTCGTCGGCCTGGGCTCGGCGGCCATCTACACCGGTGCCGTCAGCGCCCCCTTCTCCCGCGACTTCACCACGTCCGATCCGAACGCCAAGTACGCCGGGATCAAGGTCCCGTGCCTGCCGAACGACAAGGTGCTGCCGGTCGCCCTGGACAAGATCACCCTCAACATCTACAACGCGACCGATCGGCTCCAACTCGGCTCCGCCAACCGGTTCGAGCTGATCAAGCGGGGCTACGCACCGGCCGTCGTCCGGGTGAAGGGAAACCTCGAGGCGGAAGCCCGCACGCTGCTGCGGTTCGGGGCGAATGGCGTTGCGGCCGCCTACACGACGTCGTCCTGGTATGCCGACCCGGTGCTGATCCTCGACGACCGTGCGGACGCGAGCGTCGACCTCGTGCTCGGCGCGGACTTCGTGAACCTCACCCCGGAGGAGGACGGCGTCCTCGATCCCAAGCAGCCGCTGACCGACCGTCGGCGCTGCACCAAGATCGAGAAGATCACCCCGCAGAAGGCGCCCACCCCCTCCCCGCCCGCCGCAAAGGACGCGAAGCCGGCCGGCTGACCGCAGATGAGGGGATGATCCTGTGGCACGCAGTCCCCTCGCCCGGATGCCGCTGGTGCAGTCGCTCGCCGGCTACACCGCCAAGGACCTGGGCGCGGACGTCGTCGCCGGATTGCTGATCACGGCAACGGCGATCCCACTGGGGGTCGGGTTCGCGGTGACGGCCGGCCTGCCTCCCATCACGGGCCTGTACACGTCGATGCTGCCGCTGATCATCTTCGGGCTGTTCAGCTCCACCCGGCACGTGAAGATCGGGTTCGACGCCGCGGCGGCGGCGATGATCGGATCGGCCATCGTCCCGCTGGCGACCGTCGCCGGCGTCGTCGACCAGCAGCGCCTCGGCTCGCTGGTCGCGGTCCTGGCATTGCTCACGGGTGCGATGTTGATCCTGGCGGGCGCGCTTCGGGTCGGGTTCCTGGCGGACCTGCTGTCGATGCCGCTCCTGCTCGGGTATCAGGCGGGCATCGCACTGAGCGTGATCATCGGCCAGCTTCCCCGGATGCTCGGCTACGGGGTGACCGGGGACTCGGACGTGGCCAAGGCCGTGGCGATCGTCCGGGGTCTCGGCGAGAGCCACGGCCCGACGATCGCGATCGGCGTCGCCTGCCTGGCCCTGTTGGCCGCCGGGCGGCGGTGGGCGCCCGAGGTGCCGGGGGCGCTCGTCGCCCTGGTGGTGTTCACGGCCGGATCCTGGGCGTTTGACTGGTCCGAGCGCGGCATCGCCACGATCGGCGCGCTGCCGAGCGGGCTGCCCCGGATCGCGGTGCCGGACCCGGGCGTGATCGGGGACGACGTCGGCGTTGTCCTCGGGACGGCCGCCTCGCTCGCTCTGGTGTTGGCCTCGGACACGGTCATTCCGTCGCGGGCCTTCGCGGCGCGGGGCCGGTACCCGGTCTCGGCGAACGTCGACATCGGGGCGCTCGGGCTTGCCCAGGTGGCGTCCGCCTGCACCGGCGGGGTGACGGCGTCGGCCAGCTATGCGCGGTCCGCGATCTGCGTGCGGGTGGGTTCGCGCACGCAACTGTCCGCGATCTTCGGCGGGCTGGCCTGCGCGGTGCTGGTGGCCACCATGACGGGCGTGCTGGCCCTGATCCCGCTGGCGGTGCTCGGGGCGATCTGCGTGGACGCCTGCCTGCGGCTGATCGAGACCCGCTCCTTCGGGCGACTGTGGCGGCTGCGCCGGACGGAGTGCGCGATCGCGGTTGCGACCGCGGCGATCGTCCTGATCACCGATCCCCTGATCGCGATCGGCGTCGCCGTGGGCGCATCGATTCTGCAGGTGCTGGTCCGGACGTTCCGGCCCGCCGGTTCCCGGCTGGGGCAGCGCGACCACTTCGCGGGTTGGTACGCCATCAGCGACCATCCCGACGCCGTCCCCGCCGATCCCGCCGTGGTCGTCTACCGCTGGAGCGGTCCGCTCGTTTTCGCCAATGCGGGCCGATTCCGCAGCCGTGCGCTGGCCCAGTGCACCGACGGCGTGCGCACGCTGGTGATCGACTGCGGTGCGGTCTTCGACCTCGATCCCACCGCGGTGGAGATGCTCACCGACCTGCGGCGTCGGCTTGCGGAGCGTGGAATCTCGCCGGTGTTCGCCGGCCCGGCACCCACCATCGCCCGGACGCTTCGGGCGGCCGGCCTCGCCGAGGGCGAGGCCGGCCCGTACCTGTTCGCCGACGTCGATACCGCCGTCGCCGTGGCGCGCCACCCGGACGGCCTGGACCTGCGTGATCCGGACGGCGACGGCGTCTACGAACTGCGCCTCCACGACGAGACCTGACGCCGGCGCCGATGGAGGCGGCGCAGCGTGGCATCGAGCTCGTGACTAGGCCGGCGCGTCGGTCCGGTCGTGCCGCAGGCCGGCACCGTGCAGCACCTCGTCGCCGGCGGGCGCGCTGGCGGGCGTCGCGGGCTCGAGGCCGGTGTGGCGCCACCGCACGATCGCGCGCATCCCGTGGAAGATCACAAAGGCCGCCGCGGTGCCGATCGCAATCCCGCGGAACTCGAGGTCGCCGGACTTCCACGTGAAGTCCGCGATGCCGATGATCAGCGGCACGGCCGCCGTCGTGAGGTTGACCGGGTCCGAGAAGTCCACCCGGTTCTGCACCCAGATCCGCGCGCCGAGGATGCCGATCATGCCGTAGAGCATGGTGGCGGCGCCGCCGAGGACCCCGGGCGGCACGGTGGCGACCAGCGCGCCGAACTTCGGCGACATGGACAGCAGGAAGGCCGTCGCCGCCGCCACCCAGTACGCCGCCGTCGAGTAGACCCGCGTCGCCGCCATGACGCCGATGTTCTCCGCGTACGTCGTCGTCCCGGAGCCACCGCCGATGCCGGCGAACGTGGTCGCGAGGCCGTCGGCGAACAGCGCCCGGCCCGTGTACGCGTCGTAATCGCGGCCCGTCATGGCCGCCACGGACTTCACGTGCCCGACATTCTCGGCGATCAGCACGAGGACCACCGGGATGAACAGGCCGAGCACTGCCACCGAGAAGCGCGGCGTGATGAAGTGCGGGAAGCCGATCCACGCCGCCTCGCGGACGGGATCGAAATCGACCTGGCCCTGGATAGTGGCGGCGACGTAGCCGATGACCACGCCGACCAGAATGGCCAGCCGGCCGAGGATGCCCCGGAAGAAGACGCTGATGACAATGATCGACACCAGCGTGATCGTGGCGGTCAGGGGCGCGGCTCGGTAACCGTTGCCGCAGGTGCTGACGATCTCGCCCGCGACGACCTCCTCGCTGCAGGAGCCCCAGGCAGCCCCGGCCAGGTTCAGACCGATCAGCGCGACGATCGTGCCGGTGACGATCGGCGGCATGAACGCATTGATCCAGCGCGCCCCCGCGACGTGCACGATCACGCCCACCAGGGCGAGCGTCAGGCCGGTGACGAGAATTCCGCCGACGGCGACCGACTGGCCGTGCGACGCCGTCGCCGCCCCGATCGGCGCAATGAAAGCGAAGCTCGAGCCCAGGTAGCTGGGCAAACGGTTACCGGTCACCAAGAGGAAGGTGACAGTACCGATGGCAGAGAAGAAGAGCGTGGTCGCCGGTGAGAAGCCGGTAATCAGCGGCACCAGGAAGGTGGCGCCGAACATGGCGACAACATGCTGCATTCCGATGCCGATCGTCCGCGGCCAGGTCAGACGCTCGTCCGCGGTGACGACTTCACCGACTCCGATGTGTTTGCCGTTTGCGTGAAGTTTCCAGCCAATTTTCATCATGCGTGCCCGTCCCGTGAAAATGTCATGGCGAGTGCCAGGAGGAAGGGTACCGGTGTTCGTGGGCTTCGGCCCTTGTCGGTACCCTCGTGCCATGTGTCGTCTTCGGGGTCGGCAGCGGAGCCGGGCCGTCAGCTCTCAGGACATGCGATGACGAGCCGCCCGGCGCGTCATGCACCCGCCGCGCGTTCCCACCGAGTCGCGCGGGGGGTGGCGCTCGCGCTGACCGCGTGCCTGTCCTTCGGCGTCGCGGCCGGCGCCATGCTGGCGGCGAATTCGATCGGCCGCGTGACCCGGGTCGACCCGTCGGATCTGCTGACCCGGGCCGCCGGCCGGCCGACCGCCTCCGGCCGCGAGTCGCAGACGGGCAGCCCGGTGAATCTCCTGCTGCTCGGGTCGGACGACCGGAGCGGGAATAACGGCGTCATCGGCGGAAAAGTCGCCTCCGGAATGCGGTCCGATACCGCTTTGGTTCTGCACATCGGCGGCAAGCGCGACCGGATCGACGTCGTCTCCATTCCCCGCGACCTGCTCGTTGACATCCCGGCCTGCCCGGCCACCGGCGGGAAGACCGCGCCGCCGGCCGCGAACACCATGTTCAACAACGCGTTCAGCCGGGGCTGGAGCCGTGGGCACGACCTCCGGTCCGCGGGCACGTGCGCGATGCTGACGGCCGAAAAGATCTCCGGAATTCGCCTCGACGGTTTCGCCGTGATCGATTTCGAGGGCTTCGAACGAATGATCGATGCCATCGGCGGCGTGCCGATCTGCATTCCCGAGGCCATGCGGGACCGCGATTCCGGCCTGGATCTCGCGGCGGGCAGCCATGTGCTCGACGGCGCCCAGGCGCTGTCGCTCGTCCGAGCCAGGTACGGCCTCTCGGACGGCTCGGACACCTACCGAATGGGTCGGCAGCAGGCCGTGCTCGCCGCGATCTCGAAATCCGTCCTGGACCGCAAACTCCTCACCGACCTACCGCGGCTGATTCGGTTCGTCGAGGCGGGCACCAGCTCGCTGACCCTCAGTACGGGCATTGACATGACGGGGCTGGCCCTCTCGGTGCGGCACGTGTCCGCGGCGAATATCACCTTCCTGACCATCCCGTCGAAGCCCGCGCCCAAGAATCCGAACCGGGTGGTGCTGCTCCCCGAGGCGGCGACCGTGTGGACCGCCCTCGCCGAGGACCGACCGCTCAGCGCCGAGCCTGCGAGCGGGACCGCGGCCGGCACCGGCGCCGGCGCGCCGGGCCTCGAGGCGGCCGGCCCGGGTCCGACGGCGCTCGACGTCGCCGTCACGGTCCAGTTCGTCAGCATGCTGCTCGACGACGCCGCACTTCACGACGGGGCCGGCATCCAGGGCACCGCCGGCATCCAGGGCACCTCCGGCATCCAGGGCGTGGCCGGCCTGCCGCAACCGGTTCGGATGCCGCAACCGGCGCCGTCGCCGGGGCCGGGCAACCCGCTGGACGACCGTCGGCCCGGCACCCCGATCACCGGCGCGGACGCGCAGACCACCTGCGACTGACCACCTGCGCCTGACCACCTGCGCCTGACCGGCCGGTTCGGCGTGGACCGGCTTCGGCGTGACGCGGTCGGCGTGAACCGGGGTCAGCCGGGTCAGCCCAACTGCGGGACGATCTCGCGCGCCACCAGCTCCAGGTGGTCGAGGTCCGCCAGGTCGAGCACCTGGAGGTAGACCCGCTGCGCCCCCTGCTCGGCCACCTGCGCGAGCCGGTCAACCGCCTCGGCCGGCGTGCCCGCGATGCCGTGCTCGCGCAGTTCCGCCGGCTCGCGGCCGATCGCGGCGGCCCGACGCCGGAACTGCGCCTCGTCGGCGCCCACGGCCAGGACCAGGGCGACGGAGTAGACGAGCGAGTCCGGGTCCCGGCCTGCCTCGGCGCAGGCCCCCCGGACGGCGGCGAAATGCCCGGGCACGTCGGCGAACTCGGGGAACGAGATGTTGTACTCGGCGGCGTACCGGGCCGCGAGCGCCGGGGTTCGGCGCGGGCCTCGACCGCCCACAATCAGCGGGATCGGCGTCTGCGCCGGCTTGGGCAGCGCCGGGGAATCGATCAGCGTGTAGTGCTCGCCGGCGAACGAGAACCGCTCGCCCGGCGGCGTCGACCAGAGCCCGGAGATGATGGCGAACTGCTCCTCCAGCAGGCCGAACCGCTTCGCCGGGAACGGCACCCCGTACGCCTCGTGTTCGCGCGCGAACCAGCCCGCCCCGAGCCCGAGCTCGAGCCGGCCGCCGGACATCTGGTCCACCTGCGCCGCCTGCACCGCCAGGATGCCGGGATGCCGAAAGGTCGCGGCGGTCAGCAACGTGCCCAGCCGGATCCGACTCGTTTCGCGAGCCAGCCCGGCGAGGGTGACCCAGGCGTCGGTCGGGCCGGGCAGGCCGTCGGCGCTGCCCATCGCCAGGAAGTGGTCGGAGCGGAAGAACGCCGAGAAGCCGAGTTCCTCGCTCGCCCGGGCGACCGCGAGGAGGTCGGCATAGCTCGCGCCCTGCTGGGGCTCGGTGAAGATCCGCAGGTCCATCGTCATGCGCCCAGCCTGCCACGACCCGCCCGCGCGACGACGTTCGTGAACCGGACCCGGCCGGGCCCGGGCTACCCTGCGGGAGTGTTCGGAATCCGGTGGGCGAGCGTGTGGACGGTGCTCGGTGCGTTCGGCGTGGCCCTGCTCGCGCTGGCGCTGCTCGTGCGCGGGCGCACCTGGGCGTGGGTACCGCTGGTGGTCGGCCTCGGCGTCGGCCTGCGCGAGATCCGCTACCTGCAGCGCCGGCGGGACCGCCGCAACGCGCCCCGCTGAGGCGGCCGCCGGCCCACCGCCGGCCGGCGGTCCCGGAACCACCGCCGGCCCACGGCCGGGCGCCCGCCGCCCCGAGTCGCCGCCCGGGCCGCCGGCTGCCAGGCTGGAGCGGTGACCGCCACCGACCTGCCGGCCGCCCGCTCCTCGCGCCCCCCGACCAGCCCCGTCCCCCGGCCGGCCCGCCCGGCGGCGACCGAACTCGCCGTCGCGCACTGGCGGCTACGGGTCCAGACGCTGTACGCCCACGTGCGCGCGCTGGCCGCGGTCGGCCCCGAGGGGCCGGCCCGCGCCCACGCCGCCTGGATCGAGGCGCGCAATACTCTGTTCGCCACGCACCCGGCCTCACCGATCCCGGCGCGGTCCCGGCCGGGCTTCCGCGGCCTGCGCGTCGGCGCCTACGACCCGGGCCTGCGCTTCGAGGTCGAGCCGACTCCGGCGCTCGACCGGCCCGGGCCGGACTACCTCGACGTGCCGACCGGGACCGACGGCGTCGTGCCGTTCAGCCGCGTCGGCGTCGTCGTCCTGCCCGGGGTGGGCGCGCTGGACGTCTGGGCGCTGCGCTCCTACGCGGGCGGGTTGTTCCTCCCGGTCGCCGATCCCGGCCCGGACACCTTCGGCGGCGGCCGGTATGTGCTGGACACCGTGAAAGGTGCGGACCTCGGCCAGGTCAGCGCCGCCGACGGCGGCCCGCGGCTCGTCGTCGACCTGAATTTCGCGTATCACCCCTCCTGCGCGTACGACCCCGCGTGGGCGTGTCCCCTGGCGCCGGCCGGGAACCGGCTCGACCTTCCGCTGACCTGCGGCGAACTGATGCCCTGACGCACCGATGCCCGGGCCGTCCGGCCGTCGGCGCCGAACGTCACGGTGTAGCCTCGCGGCGATCCGCCTCTGCTGCCCCGGAGCACCCCATGACCGTGTTCGACCACCTGTTCAATGCCCAGTGGACGATCGGCGACCAAACTTTGTTCTGGCGCGAAATCGTCGGCAACCTCTTCGGCCTCGCCTCCGCGCTCGGTGGCATGCGCCGCAAGGTGTGGGCCTGGCCGGTCGGCATTGTCGGCAACGTGCTGCTGTTCACCGTATTCCTGGGGACCGTCTTCGGCCTGCCGGACAAGGCAAATCTGCTCGGCCAGGCGGGCCGGCAGGTCATGTTCATCATCGTGTCGATCTACGGCTGGGTGACGTGGCACCGCACCAGGGCGGCGGGCGGTGGGCGCGGCGAGGCGGTTGTCCCGCGCTGGGCAAGTCCGCGTCAGCGCGTGCTGCTCGGAGTCACGCTCGTCGCCGGCACCGCGATTCTCACGCCGATCTTTACCCGGCTGGGTTCGTTCCCGCCGCAGTGGGCGGACGCCTGGATCTTCGTCGGATCAGTCCTGGCCACCTACGGAATGGCGCGCGGCTGGGTCGAATTCTGGCTGATCTGGGTGCTGGTCGACGTCGTCGGCGTGCCCCTGCTGTTCCGCGCCCAGTATTACGCTTCCGGGCTGATGTATCTGTTCTACGGCGTCTTCACAATTGTCGGCTTCTTCGTCTGGTGGCGGGCCAACACCCGCGAGAAGGCGCGGGAGCACCTCGTCCCCGAGGCCCGATGATCCCGCGGCCCGCTCGCTGACCAGGCGCGACGCCGCCGTCGCCGGTCACCTCGATTTCTTCGCCCGACGAGGACATTTCGCTTCCGCACACGGTCAGGGGACACTGTCACCATGGAGCACGGGCCCGCCCTCCTGGTCGAACCGTCCTGGCACGCCGCGTACAACGCCGCACGCGTCGTCGCTCAGCCGGGCAATATCGAGGCCGTTCCGGTCGACGACGCCGTCGGCCGGGTCCTTGCCGCACCACTGCTCGCCCGCACCCAGCTACCGGTCGCGCCGACGGCTGCGATGGACGGTTGGGCGGTCGGCGGGCCGAACGGCCCGTGGCGGATCGTGGGCACCGCGGTGGCCGGGCACCCGGCCGACGTCAGCCTGGTCGCCGGCACCGCCGTGGTGATCGGCACCGGCGCCGTGACCCCATGGGGCACCTATGCCGTCATCCGGCGCGAGGACGGCACCGTGCGGGAGGACAACGACGGCGCGATGCTGACCGTCCCCGGCACGGTCGGCGCCATTGCCCGGGGCGCGCACATCCGGCCCCCGGGCGAGGAGATCGGCACCGGCGAGCCGCTGTTCGAACCCGGCACCCTGCTCACGCCGCCGCGACTCGGATTCGCCGCGATGACGGGCGTCGACAAGGTCTTCGTGTATGCACAGATCACCGGCGAACTGGCGGTGATCGGCGACGAGGTGCTCTCGACCGGCGTGCCGTCGCTCGGCCGGGTCCGCGACGCCTTCGGCCCGGCGCTCCCGGGGATCGCGCGGTCGATCGGCATGGACATCACCCGGGTGCGGTACGTTCCCGACACCCTCGAGGCCGCCGTCGAGGCGATCACCACCGCCACCGCCGACGTTCTGATCACCACCGGCGGCACCGAGCACGGGCCCACCGACTTCCTGCACCAGGCGCTGGTGGCGGCGCAGGCGCCGCTGATCGTCGACCGCGTCGCCATGCGCCCCGGGCGCCCAAGCCTGCTCGCCTACCTGGGCAACAACCGGTTCGTGATCGGGTTGCCGGGCAACCCGCTGGCCGCGGTCTCCGGGATGCTGACCCTCGGCGTGCCGCTGGTGCGCGCCATGGGCGGCTTGGGGGCGCAGGAATTCGGGCAGGTCTGGACCGCCGAGGCCGTGTCCGCGCCCGATTCCAGCTTCCGACTGGTTCCCTACACGCGCGTCGAGAGTGCGGACGGACCGAGCGCCAAGCCGACCGAGTGGCTCGGCTCGGGGATGCTGCGCGGCCTCGCCGTCGCCGACGGCGTCATGCTGATCCCGCCGGGCGGGGTCGACGAGGGCACGGAGGTCGACGACATTCCCCTGCCCTGGCTGCGCACCTCGCTCTGAGTGGCTACCGGACATCGACGCGAAGCGGCGCCCGACCGGTTGCCGAAGCAACCGTTCGGGCGCCACTTGCCCCGCGATCGCGCCGCTGGTCGCGCGCCACCAGGCGTCGTCGCGGCCGCAGCTAGCTCGCGGTCGGCGCCAGGGTCATGACGTCCCTCCCTCGTGGACCGCTGCCGACTTGGTCGGTGCCGGGGTCGGCGACGGCGACTGGCCGGCCGTCCCGGCCGGGAACAGTTCCAGCAACTGCCAGCCGGGGCGCCGCACCGTCTGGTCCGGGTCATCGGCCGACGGCGGGTACTGCCATCCACCCTGGGTACCCACGAGGAGGCGCTGGTCCTTGATATTGAACCAGTCCCGCGCGCCCCAGTTGTCCTGGTTGTTGAAGCCGGTATCGGTGACGGGCTTCGCCGGGCTGTTGGCGTCGGCAAAAACCCATGCGTCGACGCCGAACTTCGCCGGCTCCCCGAGCAGCACGGTGCGCAGGGCGTCGAGTTCATTCGCACTCAGGTCCGTACCGAAAATCGTGTTGAAGGCCTTGGTCTGCGGATTCAACATGAAGTCGTGGGCGACCTTCTGGGAATCGAATCCACCGAAGTAGACCTTGCCCTGGAACTTGGCCGAACCCCACGCCGAGTAGTACTGCCATCGGTTGCCGAACCCGGCGGGGCCGTAGCGCGGCTTCTGATGCAGCAGATTCTCCTTGTACTCCCAGTGGCCACCGCGCGTGGAGTTGTCGGGGACGAATGTCCAGTAGAACTGGTCACCGTACAGCACTTGGACCTGTTGATTCGGCTGACCGATGTTGCGCAGTCGCCAGACGTGACCCGGAGACTCCGACTTCTGGAAGAAGTCGACGACCTCGAAAATGTTGCTGCGATCGACTGCATTGGGGTACTTGGCCAGGCCGTACATGGTCGGCAGGCCGGCGGCGCTCGCGGTGCCGAAGTACAGCCAGCCGTCGAGTTCCTGCATGCCGCCGCCGCCCGCCGCGAGCGACTTCTCGAAGTCCGGGAAGTAATCCGCCGTGGAGAACACGGTTCGCCACGCGTTGGCGTCGCCTGCGGTAAGTCCCCCTGCCGGCAGGCGGGGACTGATGTCCAACGTCGGCGGGATCTGCTGGTCGACAGGGCCGGCGGGCCAGGAATTCGTCACCAGGCGTCCCGCATACTCCTGCATGTATGTGGGCTGGTTGGCCAGTCGTCCGACGACATCAAATTCGAAGGGATCAGCCTCGTCCCCGGTCCACCGAACGACATTACCCCAGACGGGATGCGTCTGACCGGGCACCGGATCCTCGCCCTTGCTGAGCCCGAACCCTGCATACAGGCTCTGGTTGTCGGACGATCGGAAGAACACCTTCGGGTTGGAGTACTGCGCGAATTCCTGTGCACCGAGATACTCACCGGTCGATGTCCGGAACGCCAGCAGCACGACGTTCCCCGGGGCGGCCGGGTCAGAGCTGAGTCCCTTGACACCAGCCAGGAACACAATGTCGCCGATCGCGCCGGCGGACCGGAACCCGCCGAGTTCGCCGACGATCGGATCGTCCGGCGTGCGGTTGACCAGTTTGTCCGAGGCGAGGTCATACTGATACACGACCGGCGGCCGCAGGTCGCCGTTGTCCCCGATACTCGGATCGGATTGACCCGCGAACGACTTATCGAATTCGCACGTGACCTCGTCACTGTCGAAGGCGGGAATCCGGTTGAAGCCGGCGGCCTCGAGCGCGGACTGATAGGTGACGCCGTTGCCGCACAATCCGAGCGTCGCGCTGCCGAACCACAAGCTCCGCTGTGCCTGATCCACTGTGAATCCCCAGGTGTAGACCTGGTTCGTCCGGGCGCGATATCCCTCGGGGCACGTGCCGTTGTCGATCGGCAGAATCTCCTTGCCAATGCTCAGGAAGCACTCGTCCGGATTGGCTTGCCCACGGACGATCGAAGCAACAGGGCCGGCTTGTTCGCCCGCGCGCGACGGATCCGGCGAAGGAACGCTCGGCTTCTGGGTCGGCGACGCCGTGGGCGTGGGCGTCCCGCTCGGCGAGTGCGTCGGCGATGGGCTTGCCGGCGGCGACGTCATTCCGGTGGACGGCGCCGACGGCGACTTGGGGGACGACGGCGACGCCGTGGCCGCGGCGCCGCCGCCGGTCGGGTCCGCGCCCGCCGCGGCGGTCGCGATGGCGGGGAGCGCCGCAAGAGCGACGATCGAGACCGAGGCGAGCGATCTGGCGTACCGCCGTCGACCGCCCTTCGGGACCAGGGAAGGCTCTGTGACCTGCATGTTCACTCCTTCAGAAAGCGTCAATGCATGAGTCGTCGGCCTGCGCCGGGCCGCGCGCGATGCGAGCCGGCGGGGTCGATCGCGGGCCGGGCCGCGAAACGTGCCCCGGGGCAGGTCGACCGTGGCACGCCGCACCCGCCATCGGCCGGCGTCGGGCACGGTGTGTGGTCGTCAGCGGTTTTCTGCTGCCTGGCGGCCTGTGGGTGAAAAATCGAACGCCGCCGGTGGGACGCTTCCTGCCCCGCGTGTCCGCTGGATGTCCGCGGCCAACCCGTTCAGCTCACCAGCGTGGATGGACCGATGGCACCGACTCCACGCCGCGCCGACGAGGCCGCGATTCTCAGATGGTCGCCGCCGACTGCTTGCCATGCACGCGGGAACCACGCCATGCACGCGGGAATTGTGCCCGGCTTGGCTCGCGGGGCACGCGCGTCGGTGCCCACGATGGAGGATGCCCACGATGATCGCCCGGATCGGCGCACTGCTGGCGGGCGCCGCCATTCTCGCCGGCTGCACGCAGACGCCATCGCCGGCGCCGCGGGAAACCCGGCCCCTGGTGCCGACCCGCACCGCGACGGACACCGCGGCCGGTCCCTCGACGGGAAGCGGGACGGCGAGCGGGACGGCCACCCCAGGAGGCGACGCGGCGGACGTCCTCGGCGGCAACGCCGCCGTGACGTTCCCAGCGGGCGCTCCGGGTGCTCTCGGGATCGTCGCCATGGGCATCCTCGCCCCCGGCACGACTTCCAGCCTCGGCGTGGCCGTCCGCAACAACACCGCCTCGGCGGTCCAGGTCACCCGGGTGACCGGCACGGGGACCGCCGTCGACGGGCGGGCGGCGGTCGGCGCGGCCGACCATACCAACCCCATCCGGCTCGAACCCGGGCAGGTCGGGCTCGCCGTGATCACCTGGGCGGCGGGCGGCCCCCAGCCCCAGGCCGGCCAGACGCCTCGGTTCGAGATCACGACGGGGGCCGAGACCCGGGCCCGGAGCCTGCAGGTCGGCGATGTCACGGTCGAGTCCGTGACCGTCGAGGGCAGCGCGACGAACACCACCGGCCGGCCGCTGCGCGCGCCGTTCCCCGTCGACCTGTTCTGCTTCGACGAGGACAACAAGTGGCGCTACTCGACGTCGACGCAGGCCATCGGCCGGGGACCGCTGGCCGCCGACGGGACCGTCACCTTCGCGGTCTCCCTGATCGGCGGAATCGACTGCCCGTCGTATCTGGTCGGCGTGTCCTCAGCGCCCTGACGCCCACGGAGCGTCGACGCTCACCTCGGAGACGGCCCGATCGGGCGAACTCAGACCCGACCCAGGACCCGCACGAGCGAGCGGGGCATCAGCCGCAGCGCGCCGGCGGCCACCCGGTACCGCACTGACGGCGTCGAGATGACCGCGCCGCGGCGCAGATCCGCGAGCGCGACCCGAACCACATGGTCGGCCGAGAGCCACGCCGCCTCGGGCAGGGCCGTGTAATCGATCCCGGCGCGTTCGTGGAATTCCGTGTGGGTCAGGCCGGGGCACAGCACCATCGCCTGGACGCCGGTCCCCCGCAGCTCGACGGCGAGGCCCTCGGTGAAGGAGCGGACCCACGCCTTGGTGGCGGAGTAGGTCCCCGCCGTCGTCAGGGCAGCGATGGAGGAAACGTTGACGATCGCGCCCCGACCCCGCTCGACCATCTGCCCGGCGGCGGCGTGGGACAACACCAACACGGACCGGACCATGACATCCAGCGCGGTCACCTCGGCGTCGAGGTCGCCGCCCACGAAGCGCTGATTCGACGAGTAGCCGGCGTTGTTGACGAGCAGGCTGACCGGCCGCAGCTCGGCCGATCCGGGCTCGGCCAGGCGCCGGGCCACGCGGTCGACGTCCGCGGGATCGGCGAGATCAGCGGCCAGGACCTCCACCCGGACCCCGGCGGCCGCCTCCAACTGCGCCGCCGTCCGCTTGAGGCGCTCCGCCGAGCGCGCGACGAGGACGAGGTCGTGCCGGGCGGTGGCAAGTTGCCACGCAAACTCGAGACCGAGGCCGGCACTGGCACCGGTGATCAACGCTGTCGCCATACGCACAGCCTACGGGTGAACGCCCTCGGCGACGGGCATCGGCCGGGCCGACGACGCCGTCGGCGTCGGTCCCGGAAACGGCCGACCGGGCCGGTACCCTGGCGAGATGCGGCTGGCGACGTGGAATGTGAACTCGATCCGGACCCGCCTCCCCCGCGTGCTGGCCTTCCTGGAACGCACCGACACGGACATACTCGCGATCCAGGAGACCAAGTGCACCCAGCTCCAATTCCCCGTCGAGCCGTTCGAGGCGGCGGGCTATCAGGTCGCCTGCGCCGGCTTCTCCGCCTGGAACGGCGTCGCCGTCATCTCCCGGGTCGGGCTGGCCGACGTCGTGCGCTCCTTCCCGGGCCAACCGGGCTTTGCCCGGGCGGCCGGGGACGAGGCGCTACTGGCCGAGCCGCCCGTGGTCGAGGCCCGCGCCCTGGGCGCGACGTGCGGGGGCCTGCGGGTGTGGTCGCTGTACGTGCCCAACGGCCGGGCGCTCGGTGACCCGCACTACGCCTACAAGCTCGCCTGGCTGGAGGCCCTGCGCGACGCCGCCGCGGGCCGGCTCCGGACGGACCCCGCGGCCCAGCTCGCCCTGGTCGGGGACTGGAACGTCATCCCCTTGGACACCGACGTCTGGGACCCGGCGCTGTTCGCCGGCAAGACGCACGTCTCGCCCGCAGAACGGGCCGCCTTCGAGGCCTTCGCGGCGGCCGGGTACACCGAGATCAGCCGGAAGTTCGTGCCCGCCGAGCACACCTATACCTACTGGGACTACACCGGACTTTCGTTCCCGCGGAACAAGGGCATGCGGATCGACTTCGCGTACTTGTCCCCCGCCGCGGCCGCCCGAGCGACCGGCGCCTCGATCGAACGCGTCGAGCGCAAGGGCAGCGGCCCCTCCGACCACGCGCCAGTCATCGTCGACTTCGCGGATTGACGGCCGACGCCGGCAGTCCAGCGATCCTCAACCCAGGGTGACGACGACGCGGACCTGCGCGCCGGCCGGCTGGGTCGGCACCGGACGCCCGGGATCGAGCGCAACCCCGGCCGCACCGTCGTCGGCCGCGCCGCCCGCGGCGCCGCCGTCGGCCGCGGGCTCGGTCCGGGGCAGCAGAACGACCGACCGCACCCCGCGGCTGACGTGGTCCGGGTTGCGGACCTCGATCCGGTAGACCGCCCCCCGCCACTCGCGGCGCACCTCGAAGCCGGCCCAGTCGCGAGGGATGCACGGATCGATCGTCAGCCCGTCCAGACCGGGCCGAACGCCGAGGATGAACTTGGTCACCGCGGTATACATCCAGCCGGCCGTTCCGGTCAGCCACGGGTTCTGGGCCAGGCCGTACCACTCGTGGTCCCGGCCGTAGACGAATTGGCAGTAGGCGTACGGCTCCGCCTTGCGGACCTCGATCGCGTCGTTCTGGTGATACGGCAGGATCGCGTCGTAGGCCTCGACCGCCGCGTCGCCGCGGCCGAGCACCGCCTCGGCGATGATCGGCCAGGCATTGGGGTGGGAGAAGATCGCGGCGTTCTCCTTGATTCCCGGGTACACCCGGGTCACGAAGCCGACGGCGTCGTCTACCTTGGTGAATGCCGGCCAGTTCAGGTGCTGTCCGTAGGGCGAGCCGAGCAGTTCGCGCACCGAGTCCATGGCCGCGGCGCCTCGCTCCGGCGTCGTGATCCCGGCGATGACCGGCCACGCCTGGTGCTCGAGGAAGATCTTGCCCTCGTCGTTCGCGGCCGAACCGATCGCGACGCCGTCGTGCGTGAAGCCGCGAATCCACCAACCGCCGTCCCACAGCAGTCGGTTCGCGACGTCGGCGATTCGGTCCAACTCGGCGGTCCACCGCGCGACGTCGGCTGCGGCGTCGGCCGGGTTCGGCCCCGCCGGGCGGCCGGCCGGGTCCGGCCCCGCCGGGCGGCCGGCCGCGACCGCCTGCGCGACGTCCAGGAAGGCGCGGATCGCCCAGGCGTGCAGGAAGGTGACCAGGGCGCTCTGCCCGCCGCCGAGGTTCAGGCAGTCATTCCAGTCCGCCCGCAGGCCGAGCGCGATTCCGTTCGGCCCGACCTGGGCCGCCGTGAACTCCAGCGCGCGGCGCAGATGCTCGTAGACCGTGGCCGGCGTGCCCTCGGCGAAGGGGACGAGCTCGGTCAAGAAGCCGAGATCGCCCGTCTCCTTGATGTACTCGACGACGGTCGGCACCAGCCACAGGTGATCATCCGAGCAGGTGTCGTCGAGGCCGTGGATGAGGTCACTCGGATCCGGCGTCGGCACAATGGTCGGCGAGGGGACGTGCGGGCGTTGGGGCGCATCCGGGTCGAAGGCCCTCGGATCGAACAGGTGCAGGCCGTACCCGGCCTCGGTCTGGGCGCGCAGCAATTCGACGATCCGCTGCCGGGACTTGGCCGGGTTGGAGTGCAGGACGCTCGCCGCGTCCTGGGCGGTGTCCCGGTAGCCGAGCCCGGCGCGCCCGCCGACCTCGACGAACGAGGCGAACCTCGACCAGACCACGCAGGTCTCCGCCTGGAGCAGCGTCCAGGCGTTGATCATCGTGTTCATGCCCTCGTGCGGGGTGCTGATCCGCTGCTTGGCCTGCTTCGCCCGCCAGTACGCGCGCAGCCGCGCCAGTTCGGCGTCGACGACGGCGGGGTCCGCGTACTTGTCCCGCATCGCCCGGCCGACGTCGTCCCGCGGGCCGTAGCCGAGCAGAAAGCTCAGCCGGGCCGTCTCGCCGGGCGCGAGACTCACCTTGTGCAGCAGCGCACCGCAGTGGTTCTGGGTGGTGGCGCTGCGGTTGCTCCCCGTTCCCCGTTCGACGGCGATCGGGTTCGCCTCGGTCCGGTAGGAGCCGATAAAACTGTCCCGCAGGGTGTCGAAGCTGTCCGGGCGGGCGCTCGATGCGAAGTAGTGGAACGTCCACGGCTCGTAGTGGAAGTCGTACTCGACGATGCCGTCGGCGTAGCTCGACCCCGACGCGTACAACGACATCTGGAGGTTCTCGTTGTCGATCGTGATCGTGTGGAAGCTGAACTCCACGTAGCCGGCCACCGTCAGTTCGCGAGGCGTGTCGCCGGTGTTGGTGACGCGTACGTCCCAGACCTCGACGTCGTCGTCCACGGGGATGAAGACCGTCTGGCTCGCGTCGATGCCGCGGTAACTCGACTCGAACGTCGTGCAGCCCAGGCCGTGGCGGGTGGTCCAGCGGCCGGTCGGCGCCGCGGCGGGCGCAGTTGGCGCGGCGGCGGGCGCGGCGCCGGGCGCGCGGGGTGCGGCGCCGTCGTCGGTGCTGAATGGCTTGCCCACCGGCTGCCAGGAACAGGACCAGAAGTCGCCATCGGCGTCGTCGCGCAGGTACACGTAGTGGCCGGGCCGGTCCAGCGGAACCCCGTTCGGACGGAACCGCGTCACCCGGCCGTGCTGCGACGAGCCGAAGTAGGTGTAACCACCGCCGTGGTGGGACAGCACCGTGCACAGGTTCTTGGTGCCCAGGTAGTTGGTCCACGAGACCGGCACGTCCGGCCGGGTGATGACGTACTCGTCGACGGCCGTGTCGAAGTGCCCGTAGCGCATGGGCGCAAGGTTACGTCTGGACTCGGACAAATTCGCGCGCTGCGGACCCGGGCACCATGCCGCCCGACGCGTCATGCCCGATCATCGAAACCTATAACTCGGGACAGCGTCGTTATAGGAAACTGCGATTGACAATAACTTCCGCGGTCGTGATTAAAGGTTCGTGACCGAGCCGACCGGTAGATTCGTCCCGATTTCCGACCGAGATCCCAGATCTGAGCGAACCTATCGCGACCGATAGCCACGCGGCAGCCCGGCCTTCAGCGCGCCGGACGCCTCCGCTCGACCGGGTTATCCACAGGCCTCCTGCAAGACTCGGGACACCCGTGCGAAGATGGCGCAGATCGCACGTAAGGAAGCGCCACCATGACGACGACGCCGTCCCCGAGGCACGCCCTGCCGGTCGAGCCGGATTGCGCCCCGGATTGGGGCACGCCGACGGCGCTCGGCACCACCTCGTCGAGCACGCTCGAGGTCCGGCCGCCGGTCGGCGGGCTGACCACCGACAATCCGGTCTCACCGTGGGCGGTCCCGGGCGAACTGCCCGGCGCCGACTCCGGCGACCCCGACCGGCACACCGCCGAGTGGGCGCATTTCGGGCCGTGGATTCTGCCCGTGCGCACCCCCACGGACCTGCCGGCGCTGTTCAGCGGTCGCGTCGACCTCACCTCGGCCCGGGTCGCGGTCAAGATCCCCCGACCGCTCGATCGGCGCCGGGCCCACCGGGTGCGCGACCTGTACGACCACGTGGTGGTCGTGGCGCCGGACGCCGTCGTCGTCGCCTCCCGGACGCCGGCCGAGCCATCGGGCGTCAGGGTGACCAGGGTCGCGGCCCGGGACATCCTCGCCATCGACGACTCGGTCGAGTTACTGGACGGCTACCTGCGCATTCACCTCGCGGGCGGCACGACGCTCGGGGTGCCCTACAACGGGTCGTCGCACGGCGTCGTCGCGGGCGTCCGGGACGCGATCCGCAAGCTGTGGCTCGCGCCCACGGTTCCCCTCGGCATTCCCAGCCAGGTCGATCTGCGCGACGGCGACCTCAGTGAGGATCTCGCGCTCACCGCCGAGTACCACAGCTTCGTCCGGGCTGACCCGACCATGGTGCTCCTCGCCGCCCACGGCCGGCGGCACGTGCGGGCGCGCGGCGGCCTGAGCCGGCTGCTCGCCCGCCGCTCCGATTGGGGCCGGCCGACCTATCTCCAGGCCGCCCTCGTGTGTGCTTCACCGGCCCAGGTCGCGATCGCCCACCGACGCGCCTGGCTGTCGAGCGACCGCGTGCCCGTGATGTCGCTGGCGTGGACCATCGTGCCGCGGGCCTCGGGGATCACCGTCAACGCCCGCGACCACGACGGGTGGGAGGGGGTGCGGCTGCTCCGTCTCGATCCCACGGACCTGACCCTCGCCGTGCCGGCCGACGGCGCCGTCGAGCGCGCGGTACTCGACACGCTCCGCTGGGCCTGAGCCGGCCGGCGCCGGGAGCCGGCGCCGGGAGCCGGCGCCGTCAGGCGGTCACGAATCCGCGCAGCCAATCGAGCAGTTGCCCGGCTTTGGCCTCGGTATCCGCCTCGACGACCATCCGCAACACCGGTTCCGTGCCGCTGAACCGCAGCAACGCCCAGTTGTCGTGCTCCAGGAGGATTTTCGTCCCGTCCAGGTGCGCGACCGACACCACCGGATAGCCGGCGACGGCGTCGAGCGGCTCGGCCGCCAACCGGCGCGGCACCTCGACCCGCATGTCCGGGGTGGCGGGCACGGCAGCCTCCAGCGTGTACCGGCGGCCCGTGATCGCGTGGATCGCCGCCAGCAACTCGTGGATCCGCCGGCCGGTCCGGGCGAGCATCTCGACCACCAGCGCACAGGCAAAGATCCCGTCCTTGCCGAGCAGCCAGCCGCGGATGGTCAACCCCCCGGAGGACTCGCCGCCCAACAGGGCGTCGATCTCGGCCATGGCGGCGGTCACGTGCTTGAATCCGACCTTGACCTCGCGGTGCGGTTCGCCGAAGTGGTCGGCCAGCCGGTCGAGCAGGTGCGTCGTCGCCAGGTTCCGCACGACGCCGCCCCGCTCGCCGCGCACCTCGTGCAGGTACCAGTACAGGAGGAGCAGCAGATCGTTGGTGGAGATGTAGGTGCCGGTCTCATCGACGATGCCGATCCGGTCGGAGTCACCGTCGGTCGCCATCCCCAGATCGAAGCGGCCGTCGGCCACTTTGATCATGTCGATCAGCTGGGACAGCCGCTTCAGGTCGGGCGCCGGCGCCACCCCGCCGAAGAGCGGGTTGTGGCTCGCGTGAATGAACTCCGCGCGCACCCGCATGTCGCCGAGGATGGTGCCGAGGGTGAGCTGGCTCGTCCCGTACATCGGGTCCACCAGGACGCGCAGGGCCGAGCCGCGGACCGCGCCGATGTCGATGAGCTGCTCGATCGCATCGATGTAAGGCGTGGTCAGTTCGCGGTCGACGACGACGCCCGCCGCCCGCGCTACCTCGATATCGAGCGTGACCAGGTCGTCGACGCTCAGGTCGTTCGCCTCGTCCTGGAATCGATCCGTCTCGTCGGACGGCGGCAGCGAGCCGTCGGAGCGGAACACCTTGATCCCGTTCCACTCCGGGGGATTGTGCGACGACGTGACGATCAGTCCGTACGCGGCGCCGAGGTACGTCGCGGCGAAGGTCACCAGCGGCGTCGGGACGTCGTCGGGCAGGAGGGTGACCGCAATGTTGTTCCCCGCGAAAACCTCCGCCGCGGCCACGGCCGACTCCCGGCTCAGGAACCGACGGTCTCCGCCGATCACCACCCCCTGGTGGTCGATGCCCCGGCGGATCGCCTCGTTCGCGATGGCCTGGCACAGCCGGCGGACGTTGGCCAGCGTGTACCCCTCGCCGATCACCGCCCGCCACCCACCGGTGCCGAACACGATCTTCGTGTCGGTGTTCTTGGTGGGCACGAACAGCCGCTTGAGCACGATGTCCGCCGCGGTCGCGAGTTCGGCCGGGGTGTTGATGCCGCGCACCTCATCCGCGTCGTCGATGCGGTAATCCGCGATGACCTTGCCCTCCGCAATGACCCGGTGGACCAACTCGGTGAGCCGGTACTCGCCCGCCGCAGCCATCTCCTCGAGACCCGCAAAGATCAGGGACGGCGCCGCGACGTACGCGCCGACGTTGATGTCGATCGGACCGGCCGGGGCGCCGGTCGGGGCGGCCGCCTGGCCGCCGGCCGCGAGGCCGGCCGGCTGGTCCTGGGGCTCGAGGATGGCGCTGACCTGGCCATGAGTGCGGATCACCCGGCCGTAGGTCGAGGCATCCGGGACGACGGCGGTCAGCAGCGACAGGTCGGCCCGTTTCAGCGCGTGCCGATTCAGCAGGCCGGCAAACGAGGCGGAGCGCAGCAGCGGCGTGTCGGCGTACACGACCAGCACGGGGTCGGGATACAGCGCTCGAACCGGCGCCCGGGCCGCGAGCACGGCCGCGCCGGTGCCCGGCGCGCCATGCTGCTCGACGTAGGTCAGATCGGCGCCGAGCAGCGCCGGGATCGTCGTCTCGCCCGGCGCGACGACGACGACGATCCGGTTGGCCGGAACCACGGCGCGGACGTTGGCCACGGCGAGTTCGACCACGGTCGACTCGCCGAGCGGACTGGTCAGCAGGGCGCGGGACGCGTCGTCGTGCCCGGCGGCGAGGACGACCGCGGCGCGTTCGGGCCGACCGTGGGCGGAGGGGGCGCGATCGGGGCGGACCAACGGGGCTCCTGTGGCAATGGAGGAAGCCTCAGGTTACGCCGGACTCCTTCCAAATTCCTGGCGAAGCCTCGACGGGGTCCAGCCGGGTTAGCGTGGGCGGATGGACCGGCCCGATCGCGGCGGTGCGTCCGGCCGAGGCGCTCGCGGCCGACCTGGCCGACGTGGGGCACCCGAGCGCTTTCCCGGGCTCGATCGGGCGGAGCGCGATTTCATGTTCGCGGGCCTGGACCGGCTCGCGGGCGAGGTCGATGCCGAGGGGCCGCGCGGCGTCGGACTGATCCACGCCGACCCCGCTCCCCGACGCGTGCTACGCCGCCCCGACGGCGGGGCCGCGCTCACGGCCTGGGGGCACGCGGCGGTCGGGCCGCGGGTGTGGGACGTCGCGACCGTGGCCGTGCACGCCCGCCGGTTTCACCAGCATGACCCCACGACCTGGGCTCGGTTCCGCGTCGGCTACGGGGACGATGACCTCGTCGAGTCGGCCCGCTTCGGACGCTGGTGCGCCCGGCGGGAGTCGGCGATCATCGCGGACGACGCCCGCGGCGCCGGCCCCGGCTCGCCCGCGCTCCGCGAGATCCGCCGGCGAATCGGCGAGCTGCGAGACCGGGATGGCGCCCGGGGACCAACTGAACGCCACTGGCGATCGGTCTGAGTGATGAGGCGGGGCCCCGCCGGAAGCGGGACCGGGCACCTCCTGCGTCGTCGCGCCGCCCGGCTCTTCCCTCGGGCTCAGGTTGGGCACGGCACTGCGGCACAGCGCTCGCGCGCCCGACCTCAGCAGGACGGCGGCGACGACGAGGAGGACCGCAGCGACCGCCATCGCGACGGGCCGCACCCAGCTCAGGGCGTATGCGGCAATCATCGTGCTGAGAATAGAAAGGACGATGCGTCCCGCCCCCGGGCTCATCGGCCCGGAGTCCCTGCGCCCGTTGCGGTTGCGCTCATGATCTCCCCTGCACGCGGCGGAACGTTGCGGACTGTTTTCACCAGTTTGGGAGGGCTCATGCCGTTCTTTGATACGTTCAGCCGGATTCAGCCGTTGTCTTGTTCTTGCCGGCGCGGTCTCGGCCGGCGCGGTCTCGGCACTCCGGCCGCGGTTCACCGGGTGTGGCCAACCCATGGGCGCTCATTCGTCGAGTGGCGCCGGTGCCGCGCTGCGGGCGAGCGCCTCGTTGATCTCGTCGAGCAGTTCCGCCGTCTCGACGTCGGGGTCGAGGGCGAGTGCAGCCAGGTATTCGCGCAGTTGCTCGGCAAGGCGGTTCATCGCTTCCGGCCGGCCGGCCGACCACTCCGTGCGAATTGCGTCGCGCCAGGTGCGCTCGTCCGCCGGGTCCACGAGCCGCCCGACCCGTGCCGCGTATCGCGCCAGTTCGAGATCCCGTTCCTGCAGCGCTCGCACCGCGACGTCGTGCGCGACGTTGACGATCGCCGCCGTCAGTTCCTGGAGCAGCGACTCCGCCCACACGTACTTGCGCGCCGGGACCCCGGCGAAGACCGGACCCCGGACCAGATCGAGCGCCGCCCGCAAGCGCACGAGCGGCGTCGCCGTCGGGTCGTCCCCGACCAACTCACAAAACGCGTCCCAATCAGTGGTCACTCCCCGCAACCGGTAGCCCACGGTGTCGCCATCCACTGAAACGCCGGAATCCGCCGACCAGTATCGGGGAAGATGCTCATGCCCTTGCGCGTCGACGCCCAACCACCGGCGCGCCCGGGATACCGCCGAGCGGCGAGTGGCCAGATTCGGATCCCTCGTCGGCCAAAGGGCCGCCGAAATATCACTTCCCCGGGCCCCGGGATGAAAGGCGAGATACGCGATGAGCTCGGTCGCCTGCCGCTGGTGACCCGGCGGCATGTCGACGCCCGAGGCGACCTCCAGACGCACTTCGCCGAGCACGCACACCACCGGTGGCCGCAGGCTCGCCACCCCGGGCGCCGCCCCGTCGGGCCCGGCCGTCCCGGGCGATACCGAACCCGGCACCATCGGTTCGGGGGCCACCCGCTTCGCGACCACCAGCTCCGGCACCACCGGTCCCGGCACGACGTGCTGCGGCACTACCGGTTCACGTGTGCGCGCTCAACTCACCTGGCCTGCGTGCGATCGCCGGCGGCCCATGGCCGGCGCTGCGTGAAACCGGCCCGCAGTACAGGGCGGGCGGAACCGCAGCGCCGGCCGGACCAGCCGGGCCGGCAACTGTGGCGAACGATCGCATCAGCACCTCCAAAGCTC
This sequence comes from Cellulomonadaceae bacterium, assembly GCA_031552185.1. Classification (GTDB taxonomy): domain Bacteria; phylum Actinomycetota; class Actinomycetes; order Actinomycetales; family Cellulomonadaceae; genus JAVBMU01. Next base: position 28,435 of record JAVBMU010000064.1, read on the forward strand.
GCGGATGTTGCATCGGCGTTTAATTCAAATCACAAAACGCACTTGCCGAATAGCGCCGTCCTCGGACCTTAGTAGGATTTCTTGCGTCCGGACAATTCCTTGTTCTGCGAGCGCCGCCGTGCTCAACGAGTAGGTGGCAGTGAAGCCGCCGCGGTGCCGAAGCTGGCGCGCAACGCCGACGACGCGGTCAGGACGAGCAAGCGACCGCCCGCGCCAGCCGCCGAGTGGCCCGGCTGGCCCGTTGCCGCACCGTCGGATACGGCAACCCCACCTCGGCGGCGACGCGACGCTGGAATGCCCCCCGGGTGGATCCGAGTTCGGCGTACTCGGGCAGGTCCGGGTCCGGGGCGTAGAGCCGCGCGAGCAGAGCGGCGTCGGACGCCGAGATAGCGCCCCGGGCGCGGCCCCACGCGAGGACGTCGAGGACCTCGCCGACCACCCCCAGGCACCCGATCGCCGTTCCGGTCAACCCGACCAATTCCGGCGTCGGTGCTGCGCCGGCCAGGACCGAGAGTTGATCCGATCGGATGGGAATCTCGGTGATCGGTGGTCGCCGCGAAGCCCGCACGCCACGCGCATGAGGCGCGCCGTCACCGACGACAGCGGTCAGGGTGCGGCCCTGCAGCCGCATCGCTACCCGATGCCGATGGTTCAGGTCGTAGGCCGCGATCGCGTGCCACATCGCGGCCGCGGTCTCGGCTTCGAGTTCGCCCCCGTCCGGGTAGAAGCGCCGCGACCGGCGCACAATCGTCCGTACGGCAGGCAGCATGCACTGCAGCACCGCACGGCCGGCCGACGGGCAGCCGGCGGCGTGGGCGGCCAGGAGCCCGTACAGGATCTCGTCCGCGCGCTCGGGCGGAAGGCGATTGCGCGCCTGCAGCAGCGCCCACGCCGCCGGCGAACCGGCGAGACCGCCCGGTCCGCGGGCGATTTCGGCGTCGCGCAAGATATGGGTCCATTCGTTGTCAAGTCGAGCAAGGAGTCCTCCTCGGGTAAGCATCGATCTCTCCTCTCGGGCCGATGCGGACAACTGTGGCCGGGCAGTGTTGCCCGGCACTGTTGCCCGCAGCATTCACTGACCCGTGTGAGGTAGGTCACCTTCTGCCCGGGAAATGTATCTGGGCAGTTCAGCGGCCCTCTTCTCTGGCACCAGGCGTCGAACCGCCCGGCGGGGGGTGTCACATCAGCCGTCCCGGCAGCCATTTGTCCATCACGAGACCGACGGCGTCAGGCGCCCTACGGCAACGACCGGATCAGCATCGGAGGAGACGGCAATGACAACAGCGACTCTCGAACGCCCCGCCCGCGAGACCGCGATCGCCCGGCCCGCGCCCACGGTTCATACGGCCGCGACTCCGCAGCCCAGGCCGGCGGCGGTGCTCCTGCGGGCAGGCCGGGCCAGGATCGCCGACCTCGATATGCGCGAACCGGTTGCCGTCCCCGACGGAGCGAGGGAGGAGACCACGGAGCGCCACGCCGCCGCGCCGTTGCCGGATCCGACCTTCATCTGCTGCACCGTGGTCCGGGCCGCGGTCGAGGTATTTCGCGGCGAGCGGACCGTGAGCCAACTCGCGCGCTGGGTCTCGCCGGAGATCTTCGACACGATCGCGCGCCGGGCGGGCCTGTGCCGACGCGCCCACGGTGCCCGGCGCCGGATCGCGCCCCCGGTTCAGATCTTGCGCACCCGGGTGATCCGGCTCGGTGACGACACGGCCGAGGCAGCCGTCATCATCGAGGACGCCGGGCGCGTTCGTGCGGCCGCCGCCCGCCTGGAGGCTCGGCGCGGCTTGTGGCGGGTCGTCGCCCTCGAGATCGGCTGAGCACGCGTCGGCGCCGCCGCGTTGATGGCCGGACGGTTCGGCAGGATTCGACCGTCCGGCAGCCCAGCGGGAGGCGAGCGACCGGATCAGCGCGGGACCAGGAGCGCGCAGCCGGAACCGTCGAGGCCCAGGCGGACGGGATGGCCCACCGCGAAGGAGGCATCGTGGGCCGGCGCCATCGCGATGACCCTGCCTCGTCGACCCGGGCGGGCGCGGCCGGCGCCGCTCGTCGCCCCCGCCTCGACGCCCGAAGCACCCGCCGGCAATTCGACGTCCACGGTGACCTCAGCCGTCCCGCGGCGAAAGGCCGTCGCGACGACGACACCCGGCCACCCGTGCGAGGGTCCCGGAACCACGAATCCGCGCGGGCCCACCGCCACCGTGGCCACTTCCCCGGGCCCGTCGGCCGCGCGGGACGAGTCGGCTGCGCGGGACCCGTCGGCCGCGCGGGACGGGTCGGCCGCGCGGGACCCCTCGGCTGCCGGCGCAGCGGCGGGCCGCGTCCCGGCCGACCAGGGCAGGTCCGGCCGCATCGGGACGAATGCCTGATAGCCGAGGAAGGCCGCCACGCGGCGGGAGGCCGGCGCCGTCCACAAGGCGTGCGGCGTCGCAACCTGCAGCAGCCTTCCCGCATCCATGACGGCCACCCGGTCGGCGACGACGAAAGCCTCGTCGTGGTCGTGCGTCACGAACACGGCCGTCGTCCCGGTGGCGACGAGCACCGATCGCAGGTCGGCCGCCAGGCGCTCGCGCAGGCCGCGGTCGAGCGCCGACAGCGGCTCGTCGAGCAGCAGCAGCCGCGGCCGAGGGGCGAGGGATCGAGCGAGCGCCACCCGTTGCCGCTCGCCGCCGGACAGCGTCGAGATGGCTCGTCGGCCATAGCCCGCCAGGCCAACAAGGCCGAGCAGTTCCGCGACGCGGCCGGCCCGCTCAACCCGGGATGCGCCCCGCAGACCGTAGGCAACATTCCCCGCGACATCCCGGTGGGCAAACAGTTGCCCGTCCTGAAACAGCAGGCCGAACCCGCGCCGATGCACCGGGACGCCGGCGAGGTCGTGCCCGTCCCAGCACACGCGGCCCGAGGCCAACGGTTCAAGCCCGACGATGGCCCGCAGCAGGCTCGATTTCCCGCATCCGCTCGGGCCGAGCAGGGCCACCAGTTCGCCGGGGGCGACCGTGAGGCTGACCCCGGCTACCGCAGCGGCGGGTGCTCCCGGATAACGCACCACCGCGTCGTGCACCGCGAGCGCCATCTCAGAACTCCCCCACCGCGACACCGGCCCGGGTCCGTTCGACCAGGACCATCACCATCGCGGTCAACCCGGCGAGCACCACACTTGCGGCCAGAGCCATCCCGTAATTGTCCGCCCCGGGCCGCCCGATCAGCCGAAAAATCACCACCGGCAGCGTGGCGCTCTGCGGCCGGGCCAGGAACGACGTCGCCCCGAATTCGCCCAGCGAGACGGCGAAAGCGAATCCGACCGCGAGGCCGAGCGCCCGCCCGGCCACCGGCAGGTCGATGGTCGCGAGCACCCGCACGGGTGCGGCCCCCATGGCCGCCGCCACCTCGCGTTGCCCGGGATCGATCGACCGCAGCACCGGCAGGACGGTACGGACCACCAGGGGAATTGCCACCACGGCCTGGGCGATCGGCACCAACAGCCCCATCGAGCGCAGGTCGACGTCGAATCCGAGCGGCCGGTCCAAGGTGATCAGGAAACCGAATCCGACCGTGACGGCCGAGACGCCGAGGGGCAACATGAAGACCGAATCGAGCACGGCCACCGCGCGTCGGCCCGCTCGGGCGCGCGGCCGCCGCGAGACGACGAAGGCGACCAGGCCACCGATCACCACGGCGAGCGCCGCCGCCAGCGCCGCAATCCGCAGCGAGTTCGCGGCCGCCTGCCACACCGTGACCGTGAGGGCGCCCCGGCCACCGGTGGTCGCCAGGTTCCGGTAATGCTCGACGGTCCAGCCCGAATCGGATCGCAGCGATCGAACCACGAGATTCGCCATCGGCGTCACGATCAGCAGGGCGAGCACCGTCGTCGTCACCGCCGCCGCGACCGGGCCCGGGCGCCGGGTCCGCATCGGGGCGGCGACCAGGGCGACGGCGCGTTCGCGCCCGCTTCGGGCGCGGTTCGCAATCACCAGCGCCATCCCCACGATGACGAGTTGCACCACCGAGAGCACCGCCGCGCCACGCAGGTCGAGGAACTGGGTGGTGCGAACCCAGATCTCGGTCTCGACTGTGCCGTACCGTGCCCCACCAAGCACCAGGACGACGCCGAACGCCGTCGCACAGAACAGGAATACGACTGCCGCGGCCGAGCCGATCGCAGGGGCAAGCGCGGGCAGCGTCACCGTCCACCACGTCCGCCCCGGACCCGCGCCCAGAGTCCGGGCCGCCTGCTCCGCTCGCGGGTCCAGCCGCTCCCAGAGCCCGCCGACCGTACGCACCACGACGGAGAGGTTGAAGAACACCAGGGCCAGAACGATCCCGGCAAACGATTCGTCCAGATGCAGCGGCGCCAACGGCCCGACCAGGAGAGAGCGAAAGGCCACCCCCACCACGACGGTCGGCAGCACGAACGGCACCGCCACCAGCACCCGGGCCGCCATCCGGCCCGGGAAGGAGCATCGGTAGAGCACGTAGGCCACGGGCAGCCCGAGGACCACCGCGAGCACGGTGCCGGCCCCCGCCTGCGCCAGGGTCAGGCCGATCAGCCGCCGGGTCCGGGGCTCGGCGAACACATCGACGAATCCCGACACATCGATGCCGCCGTCCGCCCAGAACCCACGCCCGACCAACGCGACCACCGGCCAGGCGAAGAAGATCCCGAGGAACGTCAGCGGGATCACGGCCACGACACACCACGCCGCCCGAGCGGAGACCGGCCCGAGTCGCCGGCGGGCGATCGGCGTTAGCCGATAACGGTTGCCGTCCACTGCTTGATCCACTCGTCGCGGTGTGCGGAGATCTCCGCGGGCGGAACGCGGTACGGCGTCGGCGCGAGCGGGGCGAACTTCTTCCACTGTTCGGGCAGCGCCACCGTCGAATCGGCGGGATACATGTACATGGACCCGGGGATGTCGGCCTGGAAGGCTTCCGAGACCAGGAAGTCGACCAGGGCGCGGGCGCCGGCCGGGTTCTTGGCGCCCGCGAGCACCCCCGCGTATTCGACCTGCCGGAAGCAGGTGTCCAGGAGCGCCCCGGTCGTCGTTGCCGAGCCGTCCTTCGTCGGCGTGAACGCGGGCGAGGTGGCATAGGAGAGCACCAGCGGCCGGGGGCCGCGGCCCTGGGCGCCGGAGAAGTCGACGTCGTAGGCGTCCGACCACCCTTTGACGACCTTGACGTCATTGCGGCGCAGCTTTTCCCAGTAGGTCAGCCACTCGTCCCCGAATGCACCGACCGTGGTGAGCAAGAACGCGAGCCCGGGCGACGACGTCGCCGGGTTCGTGACCACCAGCAGGCCCTGGTAGGCGGGCTCGGTGAGGTCCTCAAGGGATGTCGGCTCGGGGAGCTTGCGTTTCGCGAACCAGGCGTGATCAACGTTGATGCACACGTCCCCGACATCGATCGGGGTCAACTCGTGCCCGGTGCCGACGTCGTAGTCGGCGGCCGACGCCGCGAGGCCGGCGGGTCGGTACGGCTCCAGCACGCCGTGGTCGATCACCCGCGAGGCGAAGGAATTGTCGATCCCGAACACGGCGTCGCCCAGCGGCGCGGATTTGGTCAGGATGAGTTGGTTGGCGAGGGCGCCGCCGTCGCCGGGGGCGACCTGCTTGACAGTGAGCCCGCTCGAGCGCTCAAAAGCGTTGAGCACCGAATCGCTGACGGCGAACGAGTCATGGGTGACCAGCACGACGGTCCCGGCGTCGGCCGAGCTGTTCGACGTCGTCCCGCCACACCCGGCCGGCGCGAGGACGGCGACGGCGACGGCGACGGCGACGGCCCGCCCCCGGGTGCGTCCCCGGCGCGCTCCATGGGCCACCCGGGCGCCCGGCCGGTGATCCGGCACCAGGTCTTCCGGCGAGTGATCTTCCCGCAGGTGATCTTCCGGCATAGCGTCCTCCCGAGGTCCAGGAGGGGTTCGCGCCCACCGCCGGCGGTGGGCAACGACGAGATTCCCGACTTCCTCCACCGGTGCTAACCGGATCAGGTTCGAGGGTCTGCGGTCATCCGCACTCTCAGCCCCGGCCGATCCGGAGATCGGGCAGGGCTCCCCTGTCGTTCGACTGCGAGCCTACACCCGGCCGCCGCGCCGTCCGCCCGCGACCGAACCGGCCGGCCACTACGGTGGGAACGGCCACTACGGTGGGAAACGAGCATGGGCGACGCCGGCGACGTGCCGGCCGGAATTGGAGGAGCGATGAGCGACAAGAAGCGCGAGCAGAAGGACGAAGGCCCCACGATGGCTGTTCGGGTCGGCGCCGCGGCGCTCACACTTGCCGCGGGTTGGGTCGCCCAGCGGGCCGTGAACGTCGCCTGGAAGCGAGTCAGCGGAAAGCCGGCGCCCAAGAACGCCGACGATCCCGACGTGTCAATCGCGGCCGCCGTGGCCTTTGCCGCGGTCGCCGCCGGGGTCGGCGCGCTCGCCCGGAGGCTGGCGAGCCGCAATGCACACCGGATCGTCGGTCGGATGGCGTCGAAGCGGTCGGACTGAGCGGCCGGCAACGAGGCGGCCGGCAACGAGGCGGCGCGCCCCGCGCAACGCGACAGCCGCGGCATGAGACGAAAAATCGCCTGTTCGTCGCCTATCGCGCGCGCCTGCCAGCGAGACCTGGCACGCTGGGCGGCATGACGCCTGGAGCTTGGGGCGGCGCTGTTGCCGACACCCTCGATGCCGCGCCCCCGGCAACCGCGCTCGACGACGCGCCCACCCCCGCCGCCGCACTTGCGCTGCCGCCGGAGGCACCGCTGGGCATCGTCCGGTTGATCCGGCTGCTCGAGTTCGCGACGGCGGTCGCGGCGGCGGCCGCGCTGATTGTCTCGATCCGGGTCCTGGCCGACTACCGGGGCTCCGCGCTCGGCGCGCTGTGGTTCGGGGCGGTCACGCTGGTCGCCGCCGGCCCGTTGGGATTCTGCCCGGCGATGCGGATCGCGCGGCGCTCGGCCTGGGGTAGTTGGACCCTGGGCGGGACGTTGCTCGCCGGCCTGATCGGCAAACTCCTGGCGGGCGCCACGGCGTCGGATCCGGCGGCGGCGGTCCCCTTCCTGATCTGCGGGCTCGTCGACGCCGTCGCCATCGCCGCGCTGTGTCTGCCCCGGCCGCGCGCGTTCCTGCGGGAGCGCAACTCCGCGGACCTGGCCTGTCGGCTCGCCGAGGCGCGGGTCCGGCTGCGTTCGACGCTCGATCCCAATCCCTGGAGCGCTCGCCGGCCCCGGCGGTGACCCGCTCCCTCAGTCGGCCGGCCCCGAGCGCCGCGCGACCATGTGCGGGATCAGGAACCACAGTGTGGTAAGGGCGCCGAGAATGACCAGCGCCGCGATCACCGCGAAGACACGCCCGACGACGATGTCGGTCACCAGGAGCACCGCACCGGAGAACAGCACCGCCAGCAGCCCGATGCCCAGCCGGGCCGTCCGATCGCCGAAGGCAACAAGCTCTGGCCGGCGATGCCGGCGGAACACGATCCGGTGCATCGACACCGGGGCGACGAACAGCCCCATCGACAGCACGGACATCGCGACGATCGCGAGATAAACGACGACGTCGAAGGTATCGAGATTCCGAAACCGAGGCTGGAACGGCAGCGTCAGCAGGAAGCCGGTGAAAATCTGCACGCCGACCTGCATGACGCGCATTTCCTGCAGCAACTCGACCCAGTTTCGATCGAGCCGCTCCTCCTCGGTCTCGTCCCGCCCGACCCGGCCGGACGGCGCCGGCCCGGGGGCGCCCTCCGCCGGGACCGCGCCCGTGGGGCGACCGCCGGAGTCAGCCCTGCCCACCCCAGCCCGTCTTGCCCGCGCCGGCGACGCCGGGGATGCGGCCCGTCTCGACGATCCGCTCGGCGATCTCGGCGAGCCGCGTGTTTGTCTCCTGCGACACCCGGCTCAGCACCCGGAACGCCTTCGCTGCGTTCAGCGAATAGCGCTCCATGATGATGCCCTGCGCCTGTCCGATCGTGGTCCGCGAGCGGACCGCCGATTGGAGTTGTTCCTCCGTCTGGGCGGCTCGGATGGCCGCGCCGGCGACAGCGGCGAGCGACGAGGCCAGGTCGACGTCCCGCGGCCGGAACGCGCCCGGCGCAGTCGAGTACAGGCTGAGCGCCCCGTGCTCGCCGGCGGAGGAATAGAGCCGGATCGACAGCATCGAAGCCAGGCCGAGTTCGCCGGATGCGCGGGCGCCCCACCGCGGCCAGCGGTGGTCGCGCTCGACGTCGCCGACGCCGAGGATCTCGCTCTCCCGGATGGCGTGCAGGCAGGGGCCCTCCGCCAGTTCACGCTGCAACATGTCGCCGCGAATCACCCGGGGATCGGACGCCGATGCGGTCCGCAGCCGGCCCCGATTGACGAGCGTGACCCCGGCGAATTCGGCGCCCACCACCATCGTGGCCGCGAGCTCCACGACCCGGTCGAGCGTGGTTTGGAGCGTGGGTTCATCGGCCAGCAACCGGGCTGCGTCGGCAACGGATGCCGCGATGATCGCGTCGTCGATCCGACCGTCGGGTTGCCGCGAGGATCGGTCCGTGCTCACCATGCGCGCCTCCGGCCTCCCCGGTGACGGGCATCCCGGGGTCGTCGTAATCGTGGCTGGTTCCCCGCTGCGTCCCTCAGGCTAGGTCCGGCTCGCGTTACTTGCCCGCCACGGAACCGCGCTCGCTTATCAGCCCGATCAGATCCGCGTTCTCCGCTCCGGTCGATCGAGGGCGGCGCCGGTGCTTTACTGAATCCGTCCGGTAAGGAAGTCCGCCCGACCAGTGGCCCGCGGTCGCCTCCGGCCGAGCCGCGGGACGGGTGCCCGTCCTGGAGGCCGACGATGAAAGCACTCACCTGGCAGGGCCACGAGAAGGTCTCCGTCGAGTCGGTTCCCGACCCGGGGTTGCAGCGTCCCAACGACGCCATCGTCCGGGTGACGTCGACCGCGGTCTGTGGCTCCGACCTGCACCTGTACGGCGCTCTCGGCCCCTTTCTCGAGCGCGGCGACATCCTGGGCCACGAGGCGATGGGCGAGGTCGTGGAGGTCGGCCCGGAATGCGGGGACCTGCGGCCCGGGGATCGGGTGGTGATCCCGTTCGCGATCGCCTGCGGCGAGTGCCGGATGTGTCGGGTCGGCCTGCAAACACAGTGCGAGACCACGCAGGTGCGCGAGTACGGCAAGGGCGCGGCAATGTTCGGATTCACTCGGCTCTACGGGCACCTGCCGGGTGGCCAGGCCGAATTCGTGCGCGTCCCGCAGGCGCACTACGGACCGATCGTGGTCCCCGCCGACGGCGAACCGGACGAGCGTTATCTCTACCTGTCGGATGTCCTGCCCACGGCCTGGCAGGCGTTCGAGTACGCCGACGTGCCGGCCGGTGGTTCGGTTGCGGTCTTCGGCCTCGGTCCCGTCGGCCAGTTGACGGCGCGGGTTGCCCGGCATCGCGGCGCGGACTTGGTGATCGGCGTCGACCTGGTCGACGAGCGGTTGGCGATGGCACGCCGGCACGGCGCCCACGTGCTGGATGTGCGGTCGGTCGACGACGTGCCCGCAGCGATCCTCGACCTCACCGACGGGCGGGGCACGGACGGCGTCGTCGACACGGTGGGCATGGAGGCGCACGGCTCGCGGGTGGTCGAGGCCGGCATCAAAGCCCTCGGACGGCTGCCCGACCCCGTCGCCGGCCAACTCGAGACCGACCCGGGGACCGACCGGTTGGAGGTGCTGTTGAGCGCGATCGCCTCCGTGCGGCGGGGCGGAACGATCTCGATCTCCGGGGTGTACGCCGGAACGCGCGACCCGTTGCCGATGGTCGATCTCTTCGACAAACAGCTGACGATGCGGATGGGGCAGGCCAACGTCCGGCGCTGGACGGACGCCCTGTTGCCGCTGGTCAGCGACCCCATCGACCCGCTTTCCGTCCTCGACCTGCGCACCCACCGGCTGCCCCTGGAGGACGCCCCGTTCGCGTACTCGATGTTCCAGCACAAGGCGGACGGCTGCATCAAGGTCGTCCTCGACCCGGCCGCGACCGGCCGGGTCTGAGGTCGAGCGCGCCGTTACGGCGGGTCGTGGGCGCTGCGCCACGCCTCGCCGGCGAGAACGACGTGGTCCAGAAAGCGCACCCCGACGGTGTGGGCCGCGCCCGCGAGCGCCCGGGTGGTGGCCCGATCCATCTGAGACGGCGTCGGATCCCCGCCCGGATGCTGATGCGCGATGGCCAGCGCGTCGCCGTCGCGCCGCAGGACCTCGGACAGGATCTCGCGCAGCGGGAAACTCGCCGCGTGGGCGGCGCCCTCGGCCACCGGCACGACGGCGATCACCCGGTTGCGCCGATCGCAGATCACCGCGACCACGCGCTCGCGGCGGCGGTGGAGCAGCCACGGTCCGGCCAGCCGCGCGACGTCCGCGGCACCCGCCACCACCGGGCGGACGTACTCGGCTCCGCAGCGCCCGGCGAGGGCAAGCCCCGCCACGATTCGGGTCGCCTTCGCGACGCCGATGCCGGGCACGCGGGCGAGCGCCACCGCGTCCAGCCGGGCCAGGCCGGCCGGTCCGCCGTGTTCGATGAGGATCGCCCGGGCCAGGTCGATGGCGTTCTGTCCCGGCCGACCCGAGCCGAGCAGGATGGCGACGAGTTCGGCGTCGGCCAACGCCTCGGCGCCCAGACTCCACAGGCGTTCGCGCGGGCGTTGGTCCTCGGCCAGGTCGGCGACGCGGGGGCTGCAGGTGGTCATGACAGGAACGGTGCCGGCCGGGCAGTTCCGCCCGGCCGTTCATCCACAGCCCGGCGGCATCGCCGGCTGTCCACAGCCCACTCGCAGGCCGCGTCAGCCTCCCGCGCCTCGATCGCGGCGCCGGGCGAGTTGCGCGTTGTGGGAGCGGGGGCGCGCCACCTCATGCAGCGCCGCCAGGGCCTCCTCGATCGTGTCGTCCGCTTGCGGCGTCTCGGCGCCGGCCCGCTTCAGCTCGGCCATGAACTGGCTCGCCGCCTCGCGCATCGTGATCCCGACCCGGCCCGCCCGCTCGGACAAGATCCGCGTCGCACTAACCTCGTCGATGCCCCGGTTGGCCATTAGCACGCCCTTGGCCTGTTCGATCACCGCGGCGGCGACAAAGGCCCGCGTGACCGCGCGATCGGCCTCCCGATCGAGGATCTCCTGCCGCACCGGCGTGATATCGACGACATAGCCGGCGATCTCGGCGACCTTGCCATTGTCGTCCCGCCTGCCCTGCCCCGTGACAATCACCGTGCGGGCTCGGCCGCTGCCGTCGATGATGCGGTGGCCGGCCGAGAATGGCCGGCCGGCGCGCAACGAATCGATCGCCACTCGGACCACTCGATTGCGGTCGTCAGGGTGTTTGCGGGACCGCAGCAGAGCAAGGGTCGGTTCGACCTCGCCGGGCGTCCAGCCGTGCATGGCGTAGATTTCGTCCGACCACCACCACGCGCCCGTGGCGAGTGTGACCCGGTACTGCCCTACCAGGAGGTGTGCGCCGACGGCGAGCACCTCGCCCAACTGGGCCGGCTTGACGGGGGTCGACGAACGTTCTTGTACAAGACCAGCGGCCATGACGACTCCAGGGTCCATTACCAGGAGCCGCTTCATGACGCCTGCCGGCAACGGTAAGACACCAGAGCAAGGTCAGCATCTCGAACTTCGCAGCGCCAACTCCCGAAAGCGGGACGAAATCCGCGAGAATGCGCCGTCGGGACCCCGCGGCGACGCCGGTTGTATCCGGGCGCGGACCCTTAGTTGAACGTCCGTCCGACCTTTCCTGTGGAGGACTGGCGTCACGTGGTTTACAGTCCAACGGCGGTCAGGCGACCGCGTTGACCGTGTTCCCTTCCCGCCCGAGGACTCACCATGACCGCCGATCCGTTCTCCCTCGGCGTCGCCCCGCGCGGCGAGTCCGACCCCGACGTCGGCGACTTCCGGGTAGATCTCGTCACCGGTCGCTGGTGGTGGTCCGAGCAGACCTACCGGATGCACGGCTTCGAGCCCGGCGAGGTCGTTCCCACGACGGCGATGGTGCTCGCCCACAAGCACCCGCAGGACCGCCCGCGGATCGAGCGTCTCCTGACCCGGGCGGAGCGCACCGGGTTGCCGTTTCGCAGCATTCACCGCATCACCGATGCGCACGGCACCCACCGCACGATCGTTCTGGTCGGCAACGGGGAATTCGGCCCCGACGGCACGGTGGTCGCCCTGACCGGCTGCATGGTGGACCTTTCCTCGGCGGTTCGGGTCGCCGCCGGGCGGATGGCGAACGACGCCATCGCCGCCGCGGCGGCGAGTCGATCCGCGATCGAGCAGGCGAAGGGCCTGCTCGCGGTGGCGTTCGACGTCGAGCCGGACACCGCATTCGACATTCTGCGCACGTCCTCGAACACCACGAATGTGGCGCTCCGAACCTTGGCGGAATGGCTCCTTCCCTTCGCGCGGGCGCTGATGGCGCGCCGGGCTTTCTCGCCGGACGAATTAGCACAATTCTTGCGCGCGCCGCGCAAGCCCCGCGCCCCGGTGGGCGCCGATCGAGGCCGGGATAGCGCCGATGACCAGGCAGATCGGTCTCCGGTGGACAATCCGAACGCAGGCGATACGCTGGTCTGACCTCGGTGAGAAATTTGCCGGCTCAGCCGAGGGCTGACCATACCGGTCGGGATAGGGCCCGATCGAACCGAGACAGCTCAACGTTCTGAGGGATTTCAAGGGAGATGTTTCGTGGAGGAACGTACCGATCCTTTGCGGCACAGTGCATTGCTCGGGTCGCTGACCTGCTGGCTGTGCGGCAGCGGCGCCTTCACCGAATGCGACATCGCGGCCCACCAGGAATACGCGAACGCGCGCTATGCCTGCTCGGACTGCGGCGCGGGCGCCGGCGAGGAATGCCGGCCCGAGTGCACCGCGGCAACCACGCTGCTCGATTTCATCGGCGTCGTCCAGGGGCATTGATCCCGCCGGACCCGTCCGCGTCGCCTCATCAGCCGTCCGCGTCGCCTGCCGGCTCCGGCTCGGTCCACCGCTCGATCGCCGCAATCTCCGAGCGCAGGAGGTCAAGACTCGCCAAGGTCTCCGTCGGCCGCTCCTGCCCGAAGTCTGCCGCGGCGAGGCTGACCCGGAAACCGGAGTCGACTACGTCGATCGTCGTCGGCCGCCACCAGCGTCCCACCTCGCTCGCCGGCCAGATCCAGGCCGAACCCGGGGGGGCCTCGCGCTGCGATCGCCAGCCGCGACCCCGCAAGAATGCGTCTGCCTCCGGGTGCCCGGGAGCCTCGTCCGGGCCGGCGGACGTCTCCCGGCGGGGACGCCACGCCGGAATGGCCCGGACCGAGCGGCGGTGCGCCGCCCGGAGGACGGGTCCGGGCACGACGCCGTCGACGACGGACCGCCGGGCGGCCGGCTCGGGAGCCACGTCCGCCGCGGTCGGCGGGGGCGGCGCGAGGTCACCCGGCTCGGCCCTGGGGATCGGGGCGGTGTCGACGGGGCCGTCGGCGGCGGCCGCGCCGACCGGGCCGGCATAGCCGTCGGGGACCGGGGCGAGCCCCGGCGGGATCGGGATGGGCGGGGGCAGGAACGGCTGGCGCATGGCCCGGCCGAGGATATCGGCCCGTTCGTCGTCGGTGAGAATGCCCCGTTCCCAGGCGCCGGTCACGCGGGCGACCAGGGCGGGACTGCCGGCGAGTTGGCCGAGCTGCCGCACGACGTCGGACCGCACCGCCCCGGCGGCGAGCCGCGCGAATGCCCCGTCGATGCCGCCGGCCTTCGCCTCGAGCATCTCGCCGATCACGGCATCCTCGGTGGCGTTGCCCTGGGTGATCTCCACCAGCCGCTGAATGTCCAGCCGGCGGGGCCACGGGCCGCCGTCGTGCGTGGAGCAAATGGCGACCAGAAAGGCCTTGCGTTCCCGGGGGTGGAGCGGGGCGAGAAGATCGTCGCACCACACGTCGAGGAACTCGGCGAGGGTATTCGGCATTCGACCGACCGTCACCACTGCTGCCCCCAGACGCCTGGACCTCTCCTCCTCGCCACTCTCGCACGCTTGGCCGGGTTCGGCAGTTCGAGGGCGTCAGGCGTCAGGCGGGGTGAGTTCGGGGCCGGGCGCAAGCGCACCCGGCCGAACTCGGGCGTCCGATCAGGTCAGGGCACGGTGACCGTGACCCGGACCGGCGTCAACGTGCGCAGGTACCAGACGGTGACGTCGTGGTCGCCGCTCGGGACGTTGTGATACGTCACGGTGACCTCGTCGGCCCCGATCAGCTTCAGGACCGGGATCGGCGTGGTATCCAGCCGCACCGCGACCAGCTCGCGGTTGCCGGCGACGTGCACCACGACGTCGTACGCGCCGTGCGCGGCGGGCACGGCCTCGGCCCACACGTCCGGCAGGTCGATCACGCACGATCCGACCGATTGCCACGGGGATGCCTCGTCGCCCTCGCCGACCTGACGCACCGCAAGTTCGACGCCGCCGGCCCGGGCCGGAACGGTCAGGGACCACGTCCCGTCGTCGCCGACGGTCGTCGTCGCATAGATCACGTCGCCACCACCAAGTTCGACGCGCCGGCCCGGACTGCCGGTCCCGGTGATCGTCGGCAGTTCGGTGAAGGTCTGGCCGGCCAACGGGGCGCTGGTGACGACGAGGGCGGGGACGCTCGGATCGGAGGGTTCGCTCGGGTCAGTCGGGTCGGTCGGGTCAGTCGGGTCGGTGGGCACCGACGGGTCCGTCGGCACCGACGGGTCGGTCGGGTCGGTCGGATCGGTGGGATCGTTCGGCTCGGTGGGCACCGACGGGTTGACCGGGTCGTTCGGATCGACTGGGTCGACGGGATCGGTCGGCAGATTCGGGTCCGTCGGGTCGACCGGCACCACCGGGGAATCGGTGGGCCCGGCCGCCTCTGCCTGGGTCGGGTTCGCGGGCGTCTCGTCCGCCGACGTCGCCCGCTCCCGCCGGGGAGCGACCACCGCAGGCGTGAAGTGCTCCTCGACGATCGCCTGCTGGGGGATTGCCGACGGCGAGACCGCCGGCGATGGGCTCTCGTCCGGCGTCGGCGACGGCGAGTTCCCGGTGGACGGAGTGCTGGTCGTCGGGACCGGCGTAGCCGCGGATGACTGGGCGGGCGACGACTTCGTCAGTTCGTTGACCGCGACGACGGCGGCGGTACCCAGCCCGCCGACGACGACGGCACCGATCAACAGCGCCTTTCCGGTCACCGCCGCCGCAGTGTGGGCGCCACCGGCCACCACCGAACCCAGTCCCTGGGCGACGGAGGCACCTTGCGCCAAGCCGGCGGCTTGCGAGGATGCCCCGGAACCGGCGTGCCCGGAGGCACCGCCCGCGCCGGCTCCCGATCCGACACTCGACGACCCGCCGGCGCCGGACCCTACGGAACCGGCACTCGACGACCCGCCGGCCCCCTCGACCCCGGTCGGACCCGGGCCGGCGGAGCCGGCCACCTCGGCGCCGGAGCCGACGCCCGACGCAGAGGCGGCCGCGCCGGACTGGCCGGCGTACGAAGTCAGAAAACCCTGGAGCACCGCGGCCCCGCGACCGAAGATGTCGATCCCGGCCAATGCCAGCGGCAGCACGATCACGGGCAGGCGCTCGGCGATCCGGTCCAGTTCACCGGCCACGATGGAGCACCGCAGGCACTCGGCGAGGTGCGCCTGGACCTCGTTCGCGCTCTTTGCGCTGAGCGCCCCGCGTTCGAAGGCAGGCAGTTGGTGCACCACCGTGCGGCACACCGCCGCGAGCCGGTCGTCGTTGAGGTGAGCCTCGAGCCAGGAGCGCCGCAGCCCCTCCCGGGCGCGCTTGGCCAGCGCCGCCGTCGCGTTCGGGCTCAGGCCGAGCCGGGACGCCGCCTCCCGGGCAGGCATTCCCTCGACGCAGGTGTACCAGAGAACTTCCTGCCATCGGGCCGGCAGCGCCTTGAACGCGCGGACGGTGATCATCCGTTCGAGCGCATTGTCGTTGTCGTCGTACGACAGGTGCGAACTGTGTTCGGCGAGGTCGTCCAGCCCGCCGACGGGGGCCTCGCGACGTCGGCGCGAGATGCTCACCGCGGTATTGCGGACCGACTGCTTGAGGTAAGGCCGGAACGCGCCGAAGGGCCCGCCGCCGCGCAGAATCGAGGAGAAGACCGCCTTCGCCGCCTCCTGGAGGATGTCCTCCGGATCGGCAATCCCCTGGTATTGGCGCGCCACGGCGAGCGCCGCGGTCGAGTGCCGCTGCCAGAGCGTGCCATAGGCGTCCCGGTCACCCGCGCGGACCCGAGCGACGAGTTCGTCGTCGGTGACGGTCAGGTCACCGTCTGGGCTGAACGACATCGGTCGCCTCTCTGGACTGCGGATCAGGACGTATGGCCCATATCCTACTAGGGCCGGTCACAATTGCTGAACGGTTGCGCATACCTCGAGCAACGTATTTGCGGCGGGACATTCCGGCCGGCACACCTCCTGAGCGGGGACGCCACAGACGGTGCAGCCGTGTTTCTCGTTCGCGTATTGCTGGTGGGTCGCCATGTCGCATTCGGCATGGAGGATGGACCCGCACACCCCGCAGCTCAGCGAACTCAGCAAGGCCGCGTGCCGGGCGGGCAAGTGGCCGTACCAGGTGAACCGATCGGATGAAACGTCCATACCGCACGCACGCGCCGGGCCCGGTCGCCATGACGCCGGCCAAGCAGAGTGGTCAATGAGATGCGTCACACCGTGGCATCGACGGTGCCCGCGACGCGAGGTCCCGTGCACCGTCGACACCGCGGGTCAGCCTTGGATCTGCCCGTAGAGCGTGACCGAGCCGGGCCGGTTGACCGAGTCGTCGAAGTCCTCGCCGACCGAGGCCAACTGCATGGCGGGGGCGCGGTCGGCGTCCACCAGAGCGCTGTCGGGCACGACCACCGCGACCCGGGTCCCGGCCACGTTCGTGCCGCCGGAGAAGTGGACCGTCACCCCGGTGCGCCCGCAGAGCTTGGCCACCGTCTGCAGGCCCAGCCGGTCGAACAGCTCGAACTGATCGGAGCCGGCGGTGTCGACCTGGCGCTGGACCTCGGCGATCGTGGTGTCGTCGAACCCGATGCCCTCGTCCGCGATCGTGATGACCGCGCCCTCCGGGCCGCGCGTCAGGGTGGCGGTCACCCGGGTGTCCGGGTGGGAGTACTTCGTGGCGTTGTCCAGCAACTCGGCGATCAACAGGGTGAGGTCCGAGACCTTGTGCCCGTGTACCCGCGGGTCGTACCAGACGTCGAGGTCGATCCGCGAGTACTGCTGAATCTGCGAGGACGCGCCGCGGACGACGTCGACCAGGGAGAGCGGCGGCGTCGTGCGTCGCACCGGGCTGCCGCCGCCGAGGACGAGGAGGCTGTCGCACATCCGGCGCATCTGTGTCGTCACGTGGTCGAGGTTGAACAACCGGGACAGGAAGACCGGGTCCACCTCGTGCCGCTCGTACTTGTCCAGCAGTTCGAGCTGGCGGTTGACCAGCGCGGCCTGGCGGTGGGCGACCGTGCGGAGCATGCCGACCACCGAGGCGCGCTGTTGCGCTTCCCGGGTGGCCAGGTCGACGGTCGTGTCGACGAGTTCGTTGAGTCGGGCGGCGAACAAGCGCACCTCGGGAAGCGCCCGCGGGGTCTTCAGCGGCTCGCTCTGGGGCGCCGGCTCACCGCGGCCGATCGCTTCGAGTTGGACGGGCAGCACATCCACGCGCTTCTCGGTCTGACCGATGACGCCGAGCAGCGGGTTCAGGGCGCGCCGCGAGATGTAGTAGACGACGAACGCGGCCAGCGCCACGATCATCGCCACCAGGGCGAACGTCCCGATGATCTGGTTGCGGGAGGTGATGCGGGCCTCGTCGGCCAGGTTCATGCTTCGGGCCATGACGGCGTTCATCTGTTCGCGAGCTGCGGCCGCGCGCTTCAGCGCGTCCTCACCGTGGATCCGGTTCGCCTCGCCCATCTGGGTCTCGTAGAGCTTCTGGGGGATCTTGACCGTCGTCGGGTCCTGGGTCTGGACGGCCTCGACCTGACGGATCTGGGTGCCCAGCTCGGACCAGGCCGGCATCGCCGGGAGCTTCACGTCCAACTCCGAGACGGCGGTATCCGCCTGACTCTGCGCCGAGTTCGTCGCCCGCACCGCTGCCGCGACGTCCTCCAGCTTGGCGGAGCCCTTGGCGAAGAGTTGGACCATCGCCTGCTCGGCCGACAGCCGGGAGGCCAGGATGCTCAGCGCACCCTGGGCGGCCAGCGTTTCGCGCATCTTGGCCGAGGACACCTGGCCGACGAAGGCCGTCGGCACCCCGCCGATCGACGCCTCGAGTTGGTAGTAGAGGTCGAAGACGCCGACCGGGTTGACCGTGGTGGTACCCATGCCCGACGTCAATTCGATCGGACCCTGGTCGACCAGGCCGCGGATCTCCTTCAGACCGTTCAGGTTCAGCTCGGTGAGTTCCTGCACCATCGGCTCCAGGTCGGCGGGAACCTTGGTGTTGGTCCGCACGTCCTGGATCAGCGCCGCGAGCGCGGCGTCGGTCTCCTTGCGGCCTTGCTCCTTCGGCACCACCGTGCCCTCGGGGCTCGGGATCTGGAACGCGGCCCGAGCCTCGTTGTCGACGGCGATCACATACTTCTGCATCGGCGGCGCGAGCCCGACCATGGACGAGATGTCCTGGTCCCGGGCCGCATTCTGGGCGGTCTGCATACCCGAATAGGTCACGACGACAACGGCGAGTAGCGCCGGAATCCACAGCGCGGCCATGAGCTGAAATCGGAGCGACCCGAGGCGCCGGATGAGCCCCCGCTGCGAGCGCGGCGGACGACTGCTGCCCCGCGGGGCGCTTGAGGAAGATCGACGTGTACTCACGCCGGTTTCCACGCTTTGGGTGGTGTCCCGATGACGGCAATTCTGTGTGACCCGTGTCACAGACGGCCCCGACGCGTCACGGATGCCGATCCGGTTGCGTGCTCCGTGGGAAAGGAGCGTGAAAGATGTCGAACGACATGAACGTCGCGATCCCCACCGCACCGGCCTCGCAGGAAGCGCCGGAGGCCGCCCCGGTCCCGACGGCCGGCGCCATGGCCGCCCTGGCGGCACTGCCCCCCCGGGTCCAGGTGCTCGAGCGCGAACTCGAACTCGCCCGTAAGCAAGTGGCCGGGCACACCCGCCTGATCCGGTGCGATGGCCGCGTCGTCGGTGAGGAGATCGTGCCGGCCGCCGAGGGCGACTACCGCGACGACCTCATGGCGGAAATCGACCGGCTCTCGCGTCACATCGAGGCGATGCGCATGCCCGTCATGATGCCCGACCTGGTCCTCGATGACGCGGCCGACGCATCCGGCGCGCGGCAATATCCCTGGCACAACCGGCGACCCGTGCCCGCAGCGCCGACGGGGGACCCGAACGAGAGTTCGGGGGCGGAATCCGTTCTTCGGTAGTTCTTCGGCCTTTCTTCGGTGGAACAGCGCGCCTGCCGGAGCGGGCGAGGGAACGAAGAAACAACGGGACGTGACGAGCGTCACCTTCCGGGCCCGTCACAGTTCACTACCGCAAATCGTCGTACGGGTGACCGCGTCCGACAGCGCAAGACCCACCCGCACGACCCCAGAGGAATTCATGTCCAGTCAAGCCGCACGTCGTCGATTTGCCGACGACAGCACGGCACGCTCCACCGCGGCGTCGCGGCGGGCGCGGGTCGTTGCTGCGGCGCCGCCAGGCGCCACAACCGACGTGGCGGCGGGCTCGGCCGGACTGGATCTCCGCACTGCACCGGGTCCGCCGCGCGCCGGACATTGCTTTTCACCCGCAGCCCGTCCGTCATTCCCGATATGTTCGTTGCGTGACAAGTTCGACGGGCTGCAAGCAATTCGAGCTCGGAGACAGCAGGGGCACTTGTGAACCGGAGGAATCATGGTCGTTCAGCGTGAAGAGCTGATGACGTCCGCGGAGGTCGCGGCGATGTTCGGCGTCAACCGAAGCACCCCCGTCCAGTGGGCGAAGACCGGCCGGATCTCGGCCGTCCGCACGCCGGGCGGTCACCGCAGGTATCGGCGGCACGAGATCATCGAGTTGCTCGCCGGGGGTAGCCAGGCGGCGACGGCGCGGCCGACCGAGGAGAGCGCGCCGGCCACGCCGGACAACGCCTGATGCATGGACCGCATCCGAGGCGGGGAACGGTGCGGTGAGAGCAATGGCCACACCCGTGGGCGTGGACGCCGGCGACTGCGCCGGCGTCCTCGCCGTCGCCATCGGTAGGTACGTCGCGCAGTTGCGGCGGTCCTACCCGGTTGATCCCGCCGGCGCGCCGGATCCGTTCGCGGTGGGCATCCACCAGGTGGCGGACGTCATCCAAGGCCGGCTCGACACGCTCGAGCCGCCCGCCCTGCGGGAATGGCTCGCCCGGTACGCGCGGGCGCTTTTCCGGACGCATCCGGACCGCACCGATCCCGTCGGCGCCGCGGCCCTCATCGTCGCCGGCGACCTCCAGGTCGCGCTGCTCGCCTGGGGGGACCAGGCGCCCGACGGCGAATTCCGCGCGGTCGTCGCCGATGCCTTTGCGGTGCGCACGCATCAGCGCGAGCTGTCCCGCCGGCGCTGAGCCGGCCGGCGTCGACGACAAGTCAGGAATCACTCATCTAGGGTCGGAGCATGAGCGCGTCACCGGCAGTTGAGGCCGTCGTTCTCGCAGGCGGCCGGGCGCGCCGGCTCGGCGCGGACAAACCGCGGTACGTCGTCGGCGGACGGTCGCTGCTCGATGCCGCCGTGGACGCGACCTGCGGCGTGGACGCCGTGGTGGTGGTCGGCCCGCCGGACCTGGCCCAGCCCGAGCGGTTTCTGCTCACGCAAGAAGACCCCCCGTTCGGCGGGCCCGTCGCCGGCGTCGCGGCCGGTGTCGTGGCGCTCGACGCCGCCCGGGGCGGCGGCCGGCCGGCGCCCGACTGGCTTCTGGTGCTGGCCTGCGACGTCCCGCAGGCGGCCGACCTCGTGCCCCGGCTCCGGGCGGAACTGCCGGTGGACGCCTCGGCGCAGGCGGTCCTCGCCGTCGATTCGGATCGGCCCCAATGGCTCCTCGGCTTCTACTCGCGGGCGGCGGTCGACGCCGTCGTGGGTCGCCTCGGTCCGGCCGTGCGGGCCGCGCCGGCGCGGCTGCTCGCCGATGGCTTGCGCCTGCGCCTGGTCGCGGATCGGGGCCAGTCCCGCGATGTTGACACGCCCGCCGACGGCGCGGCGCTGGACCGGCTGCTTCGGCGCCTGCCGGCGAATCGCCAGGCGCCGAGTAGCCGCGTGCCCGGTCGCCAAGTGCCACATTCTGGCGACGAAAGGCCGTGACTTCTCCGCAGACACGGTGTTATCGTCATCATCGTGCCTCAACTGAGAATCTCTGAAGCCGCTGCTCTCCTCGGCGTCTCCGACGACACCGTGCGTCGCCTCCTGGACGGGGGTCAACTCCCCGCGGGGCACGACGCCGCGGGGCGCAAGACGGTCGACGGCGCCGATCTGGCGCGGTTCGCCCTCGACCAGGCGCGCCAGGACCCGGATCCGACCCGGATCGGTCGCTCGGCCCGGAACCGCTTCACGGGCCTGGTGACCAGTGTCGTGAGCGATCCGGTGATGTCCCAGGTGGAGATGATCTGCTCCGGGCTGCGGTTTGTCTCGCTGATGAGCACGGATGCCGTCCGCGAACTCGGCCTCGAACCCGGCAGCCTCGCCGTCGCCGTGATCAAGGCGACGACGGTCATCGTCGAGACGCCCCGGGTGGGGCACCCCGGCTGACGCGCGGGCTGACACCCCGACCCCGACCGGACAGCCGGCCAGGGCACCCCACGTCAGGAAGCCGAACACTCCCCGAATAGCAGGTAGGGCCGGCGCCGGTCGGGAGCGCCGACCGTTCGTCACACGTGCACCAGGAGCGAAACACCATGACCCCATCCCGACGGTTCCGGCTGCGCGCCGGCGCCGCGATCGCCGTCGTCCTCACCCTGACCGCCTGCAATGCCGCCGACGGCATCGGCACGACCGAGCCGATGACCTCGGCACCCGTGACCACGAGCCGCGCCGGGACCGGCACCACGACCGCGACGGTGAAGCCCGGCACCGTGACCGTCCTGGCGGCGGCCTCCCTGAAGAACGTCTTCACGGACCTCGCCGCGGACTTCGAGGCCGACCACGCCGGCGTTACCGTGCGGCTCTCCTTTGCCGGCTCCGCGGACCTGGCCGATCAGATCCTCGCCGGTTCCCCGGCCGACGTCTTCGCCGCAGCCGACGAGAAGACCATGGCCCGCGTCACGGCCGCGGGCGACGCGGGCGACCCGGCGCTGTTCGCGACCAATTCGCTGACGATCGTCACCCCGCCGGACAACCCGGCCGCGGTGGACTCGTTCGATGACCTCGCCTCCTCGTCGATCAAGACCGTGATCTGCGCCCCCGAGGTTCCGTGTGGCGCGGCGACGGCGAAAGCCGAGCAGGCAGCCGGCGTGACCATCCATGCCGTCAGCAAGGAATCCAGCGTGACCGACGTCCTGGCGAAGGTCGAGTCCGGGGAGGCAGACGCCGGAGTCGTTTACATCACCGACGCCACGTCGGCCGGCAACAAAGTCAAGACCATCGCGACCGCCGAGCTGGACGCCACCCTGAACAGGTACCCGATCGCCGTCCTGACGAACGCCCCCCGGCCCGACCTGGGCAATGCGTGGCAGGCGATGGTGGTCGGGCCGACGGGCCGGGCGGCGCTCGGCGCCGCCGGTTTCGGCGCGCCGTGACCCGCGGCCCGGCCGGGGCCGCCCGGGGGCTGCGCGGCCCCGGGCTGCCCGGTTGGGTCACGATCCCCGCCGCGGCGGGGGCGGCGCTGATCGTCCTGCCGGTGATCGCGCTCGCGCTGCGGCTCGACGCCCCCGGCTTCTGGTCCCTGATCACCTCCCCCGCCGCGCTCGATGCGCTCGGCCTGTCCCTGCGCACCTCGGCGCTCGCCGCCGTTGTCTGCGTGCTGCTCGGCGTGCCGATGGCGCTGGTTCTCGCCCGGGTCGAGTTCCCGGGCCGGCGCCTGGCCCGCACCCTGGTCCTGTTGCCGTTGGTCCTGCCGCCGGTGGTGGGCGGCGTCGCGCTGCTGACCGCCTTCGGCCGACGTGGGATCTTCGGCCCCGCGCTGGCGGCCGTCGGCATCCACCTGCCCTTCACCACCCCCGCCGTCGTCCTGGCGCAGGTCTTTGTGGCGCTGCCGTTCCTGGTCCTGACCGTGGAGGGCGCGCTGCGCTCCCACGACACCCGGTTCGAGGACGTCGCCGCGACACTCGGCGCCGGCCCGACCCGGGTCCTGGGCCGGGTCACGCTGCCCCGAATA
Organism: Cellulomonadaceae bacterium; assembly: GCA_031552185.1. Taxonomy (GTDB): domain Bacteria; phylum Actinomycetota; class Actinomycetes; order Actinomycetales; family Cellulomonadaceae; genus JAVBMU01. The sequence continues at coordinate 51,725 of JAVBMU010000064.1, forward strand.
GCCCCCGCCCTCGCCTCCGGCGTCGTGCTGGCGTTCGCCCGGGCGCTCGGCGAATTCGGGGCGACGATCGCCTTCGCCGGCTCGCTGCAGGGCGTCACCCAGACCCTCCCACTGCAGATTTATCTGGAACGCAGCGCCGACCCGCCGGCGGCCGTCGCGATGTCGCTGCTGCTGGTGGTGGTGGCGCTGCTGGTCATCGGGGCGGCCTACGGGGACTGGTTCGGCCGGGGCGCCGGCGGCGCGGCCGGCGCCGCCCCGGCGGCGGCCCGGAGCGAACGGGCCGACGACGGGGCCCGCGCCCGCGCAGGCAG
>JAVBMU010000073.1:0-11182 GCA_031552185.1 Cellulomonadaceae bacterium
GCCGGTGGTGCCGGCGGCGGTGCCGGCAGCGACTCGGGGGTCGGCTTTTAGCGGCGTCGCGGAGCGGTGATGTCAGCGCGAGATTGATCGTCGTTCGTCGTCGACCGTTCGTCCGCAGCGACCAGGGCGGGGTGCGTTCTCAGCAGGTGCTTTCCGAACGAGCCCTTTCCGAATGTGTCAGCAGTGAAGACCAATGTGGCCAGGCGCTGAGCAATCAGTCCACTCGTCGCGGCGCCTGGGCGCCAACACAACCAAGAGAGAGAGGAAAAATGCGACAGACCCGACTACGCGGGGTCTTGATCGGATCGATCGTAGGCATCGTCTTGGCGGGGGGCGGTGTAGCCGTCGCGACCAGCGGCGACCAACACCAGAAAGAGCACGGATCATCCGGGCACGGGTCGCACGGATCATCTGGGCACGGGTCGCCCGGTCACCGGCAAGCACACCTCGGAAACAAGGTGTGGCTCGACGCGGACGGCGACGGCACCCAGACGCCTGGCGAACTCGGTGCCGCCGATGTGACCATCGATCTGATCGACGCCACCGGCTCGGTGATCGCCACCACTTCGTCCGAGGCGGACGGTTCCTACGACTTCGCGGTCAGCCCTGGCGCGTACAGCGTCAAGTTCCATGTGCCTGCCGGTTGCAGGCTCACCGAGTTCCGGCAAGGCGGGGGCTCGATGGACTCGATGGGCTGGGACTCGGAGGCCGATCCCGCTACCGGGATGACCGAACAGGTCGAGGTGGCCAAGCGCGAGGTCATCCGCTCGCTGGACGCCGGCTTGATCTGTGGCGACGGGGAGCCGGGTGACCCGGATGTGCCCCCGGTCGTCGTGCCTCCGATCGTGGTGCCCCCGATCGACACCGACCCCGACCCCGACCTTCCCGACATGCCGTGGTGCCCCCAGCCTTGCACGAACGGCATGTGTCTTCATGACCAGATGGTGATGCAGGTGCACCCCGAAGGATCGCCGTACTTCACCGATCCGGACTGGCTCTCCTGCTCGCCGATCAACATGCTCACACCGGGTGGACCGGCCGACGGCAAAGTAGGCGGCGCGCAGCCTTACGAGGAAGCACCGGCGCCGCACGCAACGCCTTCGCCGCACGCCATGCCCACGCCGTATTCGACGCCGCACTCCACGCCGGCGCCATCCGCGACACCGCCGATTCACGAGTAGCACCAACCGTCGGTCGTCGCGTCACACGGGCGGTCGTCCGAGCCATCCGGCTCGGGCGACCGCTCCTGACTGCCACTTCTCAGCCCAGCAACGCCTCGATCGCCGGGAACGCCCCTGAGTACCCCGCCACCAGATCCCGCGCCACATGCACCGAGTCCACCAGCGGATGCGCCGCGAACGCCCGCCACGCCAACTCCCGCGATCGTTCCGCCACGGCGCCCAGCACCAGTCGTTCGGCCGACTTGACCTGCGTGACCAGCCCGAGCATGTCGCCCGTCACGGGCGCGATCGGCCACGGGTGCACGCCGTCGGCGTCGACGGTGCAGCCGACCTCGATCACGGCGTCGTCGGGCAACTCGGGGACGAGCCCGCGGTTGGCGACGTTCAGGATCATGGTCGACTCCGTGCCGGTGGTGACGGAGTCCATGATGTCCAGGGCCACCTGCTGGTAGCCGCCGCCGTCGACGTCCTCGGCGTGGCGCTCCGTCTCGCCCTCGGGGCGGGCGTCGGCCATGTAGGACGCCTCGCGCTCGTGCCGGACCTGGTTCCAGGTCGCCAGCGGCTCCGACCCGGGGGCGGCGAAGAAGTCGCTCTGCCGGCGGTGCAGGAACTCCCCGCGGGTGTGATCGGCGGCCCGGATCCGGGCGGTGGCCTCGCGCGGGAAGTAGTAGTAGTACAGGTACTCGTTCGGCAGCGCGCCGAGCGCCCGGACCCAGTCGAAGCCCATCAGGCGGGCCTCCTCGATCTCCGCCAGCGCGGTGTCGGACCCGAGCACCTGCGGCAGTTCGTCCGCGCCGTCGACGCGCAGTTCGCGCAGCCAGCCGAGGTGGTTCAGCCCGACGTAGTCGAAGGTGACGTCCGCCGGCCGGGTGCCGAGCACGCCGGCGGCCCGCCGCATCAGGCCGATCGGCGTGTCGCAGATCCCGACTACGCGGTCGCCGAGTTCGGTGCGCATCGCCTCGGTGACGATCCCGGCGGGGTTGGTGAAGTTGATTACCCACGCTTCGGGCGCGAGCCGCCGCACGGTGCGCGCGAGTTCGAGCATGAAGGGCACCGTGCGAAGGGCGTAGGCGAAGCCGCCGGGGCCGACGGTCTCCTGCCCGAGAACGCCGAGATTCAGCGCCGTGCGCTCGTCGAGGACCCGCCCGGCGGTGCCGCCGATCCGCACCGCGGCGAAGACGAAGTCCGCCCCCCGCAGCGCGGCCTCGAGGTCGCGCGTCACGGTGACCAGGGGAGCGTGCCGACGGTCGGTGCCGAGGGCCGCGACGACCGCGGCGATCGTGTCGAGCCGGACCGGGTCGATGTCGTAGAGCGACACCTCGTCGATCCGCAGCCGGGCGTCGTCGGCGCTGACGGCGTCGAACACCAGGGGGACCCGGAACCCCCCGCCACCGATGATCGTGAGCTTCACGCTGTCAACACCTCCACGCCTGACTCCTGCATGACCCGGACCGTCGCGGCGTCGGCGTCGGCGTCTGTGACCAGTGTGGTCACCTCGGCCGCGGCGCAGACGGTGAACAGTCCGGAGCCGGGGTATTTCGAGCCGTCGGCCAGGAGGACCACCTGCTGGGACGAGGCGATCATCGCCTTCTTCACCGGGACCTCCATGCCGGTGCTGTCCCCGACCGCGCCGTCGGCGCGGATTCCGCTGGTGCCGAGGAAGCACCTGGTTGCGCGAACCTGCGCGAGCGCCTGCTCCGTGAGCGCGCCGACCATCGAGAGGTAGTTCTTGCGCACCACCCCGCCGAGCACGATCAGTTCGACGGCGTCGTCGCCCAGCAGTTCGTCGACGACGGCCAGGCTCGAGGTCAGCACGGTCAGGCGGCGCCCGCGCAGGTGGTGGGCCAGCAGGGCCGTGGTGGTGCCGATGTCGATCAGCACGACATCGCCGTCGGCGACGAGTTCGGCCGCTCGGGCGGCGATCCGACCCTTCTCGGTGCGATGCTGGTGCTCGATCTCGCTCAACGACACGGGATCGGGTTCGATGCGGCCGCCGCCGCGCACGCGGCGCAACAGCCCCTCGGCGCTCAACGCGTTGAGATCCCGGCGAATTGTCGAGGCGGAGACGCCGAAACGCCCGGCGAGTTCCTCCACGGACGCCTCGCCGGACAGCCGCAACGAGTCGAGTATCCGCGCTTTTCGCGTAGCAGTGAGCACGCGGGCGAGCATATCAGTCAGTTTCGAGCGTACCGTGACGCACGAGCAATCATTTCCGGGTATGTACGGACATGGAGCAGGGCCGCCGCGCCGCTCTTGGGAGAGGATGGGTCAGTGACCGAACCGACGTCGGGGTCGGAGTTCGACGTCCTGCTGACAGGGCCGGTGTTCTTCGACATCGTCTTTACGGAGTTGGGAGCCGAACCGGCGCCCGGGACCGAGGTCTGGGCGCAGGGGATGGGCTCGAGCCCCGGGGGGATCGCCAACCTCGCGGTCGCCGCGAGTCGGCTCGGCCTGCGCACTGCGTTGGCGGCCGGCTTCGGAGACGACGTGTACGGGCGCTGGTGCTGGGAGGTCCTCGCCGAGCAAGAAGGCGTCGACCTCAGCCGCTCCAACCTGCTGCCGGACGCTCACAGCGCGGTGACCGTCTCCATCGCAATGAACGGCGACCGCAGCATGATCACCCATGGGCACCCGGCGCCGTCGGCGTCGGCGGCCCTGGCCGCGAACCCGGTCCGGACCCGCGCGGTCCTGGCCGACCTGGCCACCGTGACGGACGGTGACCAGGGCCAGGGCGAGGACGCCTGGTGGCGGCGGGCCGCCGCCGCCGGCGCACTCGTCTTCGCCGACCGCGGGTGGGACCCGACCGAGCAATGGAACCCGGCCGATCTCGACCCGCTTGCACACTGCCACGCCTACACGCCGAACTGCCTGGAGGCGCTCGCCTACACCCGCACCGACTCGCCGCTCGCGGCGGCGCGGGCGCTCGCCGAGCGCGTGCCCCTCGCCGTCGTGACCTGCGGTCCGGACGGCGCCGTCGCCGTCGACGCGAGCACCGGCGAGGAGGCGAGTGTGCCGGGGTTGCGGGTGGCGGCGCTCGACGCGACCGGGGCGGGCGATGTGTTCTCGGCCGGGCTCGTCACCGGCACGCTCGCGAAGTGGTCGTTGGCCGATCGGCTGGCTTTCGCCACACTCTGCTCGGGCTTGGCGGTGCAGCAGTTCGGGGGTGCCCTGGCCGCACCCGGCTGGGGGGACATCGCCGACTGGTGGGAGGCGGCCAAGGCGAGCGCGGACACCGAAATCCTGCGCCGGTACGGGTTCCTGACCGATGTCATTCCACGCGCCCGAGCGGTCGCGGTTCGGCGCGCCGAGGCCACGTTCCGATGGAGCCGCGACCGCTCCTAGAGTCTGAGGCGAACACGAGTGGACCCGAACGGGTCCGACCACGCACGGCGGGTGTCCCCACGGCGCCCGCGCCGAGCACGAAGTCGAGGAGAGATTGAAGCTCATGAACCGAACACCTGCTTACCGCTGGATCGCGGGCGTCGCCGTCCTGGGTGTGGCCGCCGCTCTCGCGGCGTGCGCACCCGGCTCGAACAACGACTCGACGGACACCTCCGCGCCGGGCGCGGCCGTGTCCACCGACATCTCGAAGGTCGGCGATGTCACGCTCAAGGTCTGGGACCAGGAGACCCGCGGGGGGCAGAACGACCAGATCTCCAAGCTGAACGACGCCTTCCACGCCAAGTACCCGAACGTCACGATCGACCGCAAGAACATGTCGACCGACGACCTCAACACCACCCTGCCGCTCTCGCTGACCGGCACCGACGTGCCCGACGTCACGCAGGCCAACAACGCCCGCAAGGACATGGGCGCGTACGTCAAGGCCGGCCAACTGACCGACCTGACCCCCTACGCGCAGGCCTACGGCTGGGACAAGCGGTACTCGCAGAGCGTGCTGCGCTACTCGTCGTACTCCGCGGACGGCAAGACATTCGGCTCCGGCAACGTGTACGGCCTGCCGCAGATGGGTGAGGTCGTCGGCGTCTTCTACTCGAAGGCCAAGCTGGCCAAGATCGGCGTCGGCGTGCCGACCTCGTGGGCCGAGTTCGGGGCCGACCTCGCCGCGGCGAAGGCCAAGGGCGAGACCGCGCTGATCCTCGGCAACCTGGACAAGTGGCCCGGCCTGCACGTCTTCGGCCCGGTCCAGGGCGCGCACGTGCCGTCCGACCAGATCGTCAAGCTCGGCTTCGGCCAGTCCGGCGCGTCGTGGACGACGCCGGAGAACGTCGCTGCCGCCAAGGAGATTCAGGACTGGTCCAAGGCCGGCTACTTCAACAAGAGCCCGAACGGCACCGACTACGACAAGGCCTGGCAGAATTTCGCCAAGGGTGAGGGCGTCTTCCTGATCGCCGGCAACTGGCTCGCCGCGGACCTCGGCAAGGCCGAGGCGATGGGCGACGACGTCGGCTTCTTCGCCCCGCCGGTCGCCGACGGCGCCAAGTACGCCTCCACCGGGGGCACCAGCCTGCCGTGGGCGATCCCGTCCGGGTCCAAGAACAAGGACGTCGCCGCCGCGTACATCGACTTCATCACCAGCGACGACGCGATGAAGACCGTGGCCGAGGCCGGCAACCTGCCGATCAACCACGCTTCCGAACTGGTCTCCGGCACCGGCGTCCAGGCCGACGTCGCCAAGGCGTTCGAGGAGGTCACCACCGAGGGCACGCTGCTGCCGTACCTGGACTACCCGACCCCGACCTTCGCGGACACGATCGAGGCGAGCCTGCAGCAGCTGCTGGACTCCAAGATCACGCCGGAGAAGTTCACCGAGAACTGCGAGGCCGACTACAGCGCCTTCGTCAAGGAGAATGGCTGATCCCTCGGCCGCCGCCGGCGGTCCCGGCCCCACCCCCGTCCGGGGGTCGGGTCGGGGCCGGGGCGGCCGGCCGTCGTCGGGCCCGGGCGCGGCTGCCCGGACCGGCGGTCGACGCCGTTCGGCCGGGTCCCGCTCCGGGCGACGCTGGTGGTTGCCGGTCGGGTACCTGTTGCCGGCCGCGCTGCTGTACGGGGCGTTCCTGTTCGTCCCACTGATCCAGGCCGGGCAGTACTCCCTGTACGACTGGGACGGGCTGAGTTCGACCTCGAAGTTCGTCGGGTTCGCCAACTACTCCGCGCTGGCCCGCAACGGCGAGCTGCGCTCCGCCTTCGGGCACTCGCTGGTGCTCATCCTCTTCTTCGCGGTGCTGCCACTGTGCATCGGGCTGGTGCTCGCCGCGATCCTCAGCCGCGCCCAGGTGCGCGGGCTGGGCTTCTTCCGGACCATCTTCTTCCTGCCCCAGGTGATCGCGATGGTCGTCGTCGCCGTGACCTGGCGCCAGATCTACGCCGCCGATGGTCCGCTGAACAACCTGCTGGAGGCGATCGGCCTCGACTCGATCACGCGCGGCTGGCTCGGCGACTACACCTGGACGCTGCCCGCCGTCGGGCTGGTCGGCACCTGGGTGGCGACCGGTCTGGTCACCGTGCTGCTGCTGGCCGGCATGGCCCGCGTACCGAAGGACCTGTACGAGGCGGCGCGGCTCGACGGCGCCGGCGCGGTGCGGGAGTTCTTCGCGATCTCGCTGCCCGCGGTCCGCGGGGAGATCACGGTCGCGCTGACGCTGACGATCATCGCGGCGCTGAAGACCTTCGACCTGGTCTACGTCACCACCCGGGGCGGGCCGGGGACGTCGACGATGGTGCCCAGCTACGAGGTCTACCGGCACGCCTTCCAGCTGCGCGACGTCGGGGGAGCGGCCGCGATCGGCATCGTGCTGACCGTGATCGTGTTCGCGATCAACTTCGTCGTCAACCGGTTGGGTGAGCGGTCATGACCATTTCTCGGTTCGAACGGACGGCGAACTACGTCATCCTGGTGGTCTTCGCGTTGGTGGTGCTGGCCCCGATTGGGGTGGCCTTCCAGTACGCGCTCAGCGCGCAGTCGGTCGGGATCTCGGGGAACCTGCACTTCGAGAACTTCGTCGACGCCTGGCGGATCGGGCGGTTCAGCGAGTACCTGACGTACTCGGTCGAAGTGGCGGTCATCGTCGTGGTGATCGCCGTCTTCTGCTCGATCATGGCCGGCTACGCGCTGGGCTCGATGGAATTCCGCGGGTCGCAGGTGGTTTTCTACCTGTTCCTGCTCGGCATCATGATCCCGACCGAGGCGTTCATCGTGCCGCTGTTCTACGACATGAGGGGCTTCGGGCTCACCGACACCGTATGGGGTGTCGCGCTGCCGCAGATCGCGATGTCGATCGCGTTCGGAACGTACTGGATGCGGACCACGTTCCGGTCCTCGAACCGATCGGTGATCGAGGCGGCCAAGCTCGACGGCGCGGGCTCGTTCCGGATCCTGTGGCAGGTGCTGGTGCCGATCAGCCGGCCGGCGATCCTCACGCTGATCCTGCTGGTGTTCATGTGGACGTGGAACGAGTTCCTGGTGGCGCTGGTCATGTCGCCGAACGCGGTAGTGCGCACGGCGCCGCTCGGGCTCGCGCTGTTCAAGGGGCAGTACACGCAGGGCACGGCCCTGCTGGCCGCGGGTTCGATTCTGGTGGCCCTCCCGGTGGTCGTCCTGTACCTGTTCCTGCAGCGCCACTTCATCCGCGGGATGCTCGAAGGTGCGGTTCGGGAGTGAAACCGCAGGTGAACCATCCTGGACATGTACGACCTTTGGTTTACCGGTGACCTTTCGTATGTGACCGGCTTGTAAGTCATGCGAACGGCCAATATCGTGGCTGAATCTGTGCAACGTTGCGCAGTGCCCCGGCGGGCGGGTTCTTCCGCCGATCACGATGGAGGCAATGTGAGACGACAACACGCAGCGTGGCTTGCGTTGGCGGCCGGGGCGGCGCTGATCGCGCCCCTCGCGACGAGCGCCGCCGCGGCCCCGACCGCACCCACCCCGGCACCGACCCCGATCCTCAAGGTCGGCAAGGCAGCCGAGGCCCTCAAGACCAAGCGCGGCAAGATCGACGTCCTGGGCATCTGGGCACACCCCGACGACGACGCGGGTTTCATCACCCCCTGCGGCGTCTGGCACGACAAGTACGGCGTCACCTGCGGCATCATCATGGCGACCCGCGGCGAGGGCGGCTCGAACTCCGTCGGCCCCGAGGCCGGCCCCGACCTCGGCTTGCGCCGGGAGAACGAGGATCGCGCCTCGCACGTGCGCTCGGGCACGTTCGACATCTTCAACCTCGACCGGGTCGACTTCTTCTATAACACCAGCGCTCCGCTGACCGGCCAGATCTGGGACGCCGAGGAGACGCTGCGGCGCACGGTGCGCATCATCCGCGAGGTGCAGCCGGAGATCTTGGTCGGGTCGTCGCCGTCGCTGAGCGCCGGCCATGGCAACCACCAATACGCCCAGGGCCGCATGGTCTGGGAGGCGTCCGAGGCGGCGGCCGACCCGACGCGATTCCCCGAGCAACTGCGGGGGACCGGGGCAGTCAAGACGTGGCAGGTCAAGAAGATCCTCGCCGGCGGCATGACCACGGGCACGGGCGGGGTTTCCGCCGCGAACTGCACCACCGGCTTCACACCCGCGGCGGACAACCCGTTCACCGTCGCCGGCGTCTGGACCGGCTACGACTCGCCCTATACCTGGGCCGCGGGCAACACCGCGGGCATCGCCGCGGGCACCGGCAAGACCTGGGCACAGGCCGGCCGCGAGGGGTACATGGCGCACGCCACCCAGGCTCGCACCAAGCTCACCGGGGCGTACAACCCCACCTGCACGCGCTACGGCGTCTCCTCCTCGCGCGTTCCCATGCAGCCGAACAGCGCCGCGGCGGCCGGCAATGACGACGCCGTCCTGTACGGCGCGACCAAGGCCGACCCGGGCGGCTTTCCGCTCGGCTCGTTGTTCCACGTCGATGCGCCGTCCTACTTCGCGGGGGCCGGCGTGCCGTTCCCGGTCAAGGTGACCGCCCGGGCGGGCAAGGGCCTGATCGGCCCCGGCAAGGTCTCGCTCGGCGTGCCCAGCGGCTGGACCGTCTCGGCGCCGCAGTCGGTGCTCGCCATCACGCCCCTCAAGTCGACCGAGCTGACCTTCACGGTCACGCCGGCGGCCGGTGCCGCCGTCGGGCGCTACCAGATCACGGCCGCCTACAGCGGCCGGATCGGGGCGAAGGCCGTCACGGCTTACAACGACACCCGGGTCGAGTTGACCGCGCCCGTCGAGGGTAGGTTCCAGCGGTGGGGCAACTTCGCTGAATACGAGCAGTGGGCGGCCGATCACGACGCCTGGGTCGGCGGCCGGTCGGCCGCCGTCGGGCAGATCGGCGCGGGCGAGTCGATCACCGTCCCGGTGGTGGTGACCAACCGCACGACGACGGCGCAGTCCGGCACCGTCGCGCTCAGCGCGCCGGCCGGGTTCGCGCTCGACGCCGCGAGCAAGCCGTTCCCGAGCCTCGCCGGCGGGGCGAGCACCACGGTGAACTTCGTCCTGACCAGCACCGACCCGGCCGACGCCGGCGGTCGGCAGGTCACCATCGGGATCACCACGACGTCGGGCGCCGGCACCAGTTCCGAGAACCTGACTATGTACCTGGTGCCGACTGCGGTCATCCCCAAGTTGGCGACCGCTCCGACGGTGGGCGCCGACTTCCCGGGGACCGTCCTGGACACCTCCCGCCTGTGGGAGGGCTCGGCGTGCAACCCCGCCGGCGTCGACTGCGGCGCCGGCAGCACGGCGACGGTCGGCTGGTACGGCGACGACCTGTACCTGCGCGTCAAGGTCATCGACGACAAGGTCAGCGCGGCGGCCACCCCGGACCGCTGCTTCGGCCACTGGTTGGAGGACTCGGTGGAGGTCCTGCTCGACCCGCGCGGCGCCTCGCTCGATACGTCCACGACGTTCAAGCTCGGCGTCTTCCCCTTCACGGACGACCCGACCGGCGCCAACGGCAACGGCGTCGACGGCCCCTGCTGGGAGCGCGACGCCGACAACCACCAGGGCTTTGCCACGGGTCCGTTGGCCGCCACGGTCAAGAACGCCCCGAACGCACCCGGCGTTGTCGTCAAGGCGAACGCCCCGCGTGCCGGCGGCGCCTACACCGACGGGTACTACACGGTCGACGTGAAGATCCCGCTCGCGGACCTGCCGGCTGCCGTCGGCCCGACCAGCCCTGCCCCGACGGGAGCGCAGGCGACGAACTCGCTCGACCCGAGTTACCTCGGGTTGAACGTGACCCCGTACGACTCGGACCGGCTCGACTTCATCGGCGAAACCCGCCTCGCGTGGTCACCGTTCGGGTCGCAGCAATCCGAGCCGTACCGCTGGGGCCACGCCTACCTGGCGGACTACACGCCGCCCGCCGGGCGGGCGACGGTCGCGCCGAAGCCGATCCTGCCCGACACCGCGCTGCAGGGCGTCGCCTCACCGCAGACGATCTTCCAGTCCGCGACCCGCGGTGGGACGATCTCCGGCGTGCAGCCCAGCCAGGGGCTGAAGGTGCAGGCCGTCGTGCTGACCCGCAAGGCCGTGACCATGAGCGTGCTGGCGGCCGTGCCCGGCACCATCCGGGCGTACCTCTGGCAGGGTGACCCCAAGGCGGTCCAGGTGTGGAACTCGAGCTGCGTGGGCGGCGACCCGTACGGCTTCGACACCTGCGCGTTGCCGAAGGACATTACCGCCGCGCCGTGGGCGCCCGACATGGGTGGGCACGTGCTGGGGTCGAAGACGGTCGCGGTCCCGCTCGGCCGGTCCACCGTGTCGATTCCGATCGATTCGGCGACGTACGGCAAGCTCGCCTCGGACAGCCAACTGCTCGTGTCCTGGGCGCAGCGGGGGATCTCGACGTCGCGCGCCGGCGACGGCGTGGACGCGTGGGCGTTCCCGATCGAGACATTCTCGAACCGGAAGTAGCGGCCGGCGCCGGCCGGCGGCTCGCCGGCCGGCGCGGCGGTCCGGGCAGTGTCGGTGGGGCGTGATGGGATGCCAGCGTGATGGCGGACCTGCACCCCTCGAGCCCGGCCGGCCGGTCGGACCGACCGGCCGGCCGGACCGGGCG
>JAVBMU010000118.1:0-6636 GCA_031552185.1 Cellulomonadaceae bacterium
CCTCAAACCGGCCCTGGCGCGCGGCGAACTGCGCACGATCGGGGCCACGACGCTCGACGAATTCCAGAAATTCTTCGAGCAGGACAAGGCCCTCGAACGCCGCTTCCAGAAGGTGACCATCGACGAACCCTCGCCGGCCGATGCGGTGTCGATCCTGCGCGGCCTGAAGGAGCGCTACGAGAACCACCACAAGGTGCGCATCAAGGACGAGGCGATCATCGCCGCCGTCGAGTTTTCACAGCGCTACATCACCTCGCGCTTTTTGCCCGACAAGGCGATCGACCTGATCGACGAGGCGGGCGCGCGGCTGCGGATCCGCCGGATGACCGCCCCGCCCGAACTGAAGGAACTCGACGAGGCGATCGCCGAGGCCCGCCGCGACAAGGAGTCCGCGATCGACGCGCAGGACTTCGAGAAGGCGGCTGGGCTGCGGGACAAGGAGAAGCAGCTCACCGCCCGCCGGGCCGAGAAGGAGAAGGCCTGGAAGTCCGGCGACCTCGACACGGTCGCGGAGGTGGACGAGGAGTTGATCGCCGAGGTGCTGGCGATGGCCACCGGCATCCCGGTGTTCAAGCTGACCGAGGAGGAGTCCTCGCGCCTGCTCAAGATGGAGGACGAGATCCACAAGCGCGTCGTCGGGCAGGACGCGGCGATCAAGGCGCTGTCCCAGGCGATCCGGCGCACCCGCGCCGGGCTGAAGGACCCCAAGCGCCCGGGCGGGTCGTTCATCTTCGCCGGACCGACCGGCGTCGGAAAGACCGAGCTGGCCAAGGCGCTCGCGGAGTTCCTGTTCGGGGACGAGGACGCGCTCATCCAGCTCGACATGTCCGAGTACTCCGAGAAGCACACCGTCTCGCGGCTCTTCGGCTCCCCGCCCGGCTACGTCGGGTACGACGAGGGTGGCCAGCTCACCGAGAAGGTGCGCCGGCGGCCGTTCTCGGTGGTGCTGTTCGACGAGGTCGAGAAGGCCCACGCCGACATTTTCAACTCGCTGCTGCAGATCCTGGAGGACGGCCGCCTGACCGACTCCCAGGGCCGCGTCGTCGACTTCAAGAACACCGTCATCATCATGACGACGAACCTCGGCACGCGGGACATCGCCAAGGGCCTGCAGACCGGCTTCAACGCCGGCGGGGACCTGGTGACCAGCTACGAGCGGATGAAGGCCAAGGTCAACGATGAACTCAAGCAGCACTTCCGGCCGGAGTTCCTCAACCGGGTCGACGACGTCATCGTCTTCCCGCAGCTGACCCAGTCCGAGATCGTGGAGATCGTCGACCTGATGATCGCCAAGCTCGACGGCCGCCTGCGGGACAAGGACATGGGCATCGAGCTCACCGACGCCGCCAAGAACCTGCTCGCCGAGAAGGGCTACGACCCGGTGCTCGGGGCGCGACCGCTGCGTCGCGCGATCCAGCGGGACATCGAGGACGTCCTGAGCGAGAAGATCCTGTTCGGCGAACTCAAGTCCGGCGAGGTCGTGGTGGTCGACGCCGAGGGCGAGGGCCTGCTCGGGGAGTTCACCTTCCGCGGCACCCCCCGGGGCCGGCACGAGCGCGGGCCGGTGGCTGTGGGCGCGCACTCCGCGACGGACGCGCACGTCTCGGTCTCGCCGCGCGTGGCGCCGCCCGGCGGCGGGATGCAGGCGGGCGCGGGCTGATCGAGGCCCATCGCCTGCCGCGTGACCTCACCAGCGGCGCCCACCGTGCTTTCGGTGGGCGCCGCTGCGGCATGATCGGGGGGGGTGGATCCGAATGCGTCACGGAGGCCCGGCGGCTCAGGCTCGGCGACGCAGCGACCACAGCGCCCCGGCGACGGCGGCGGCGCACCAGACGAGCAGCACCGCAACGGACCGGCCGGAGATGGCGAAGTCGTGCGGCGCCAGGCCCGCCCGGATGACCTGGGACATGGGCTCGAAGGGCAGCCACTCGTGGGCGGCCTGCAGCCACTGCGGCATCCGCTCGGGCGGGAAGCTGACGGGGGAGAACAACAGCACGACGAAGACGAGCAGTTGGGAGAGCAGTTGCGCCACCGGCGGCGGCGTGAGGCACGCGATCGCGTAGCCGACCGAGGCGGCCGTCGCGGAGACGACGATCGCGGCCGGTACGAACCACGGCGTCGGCGCCAGGTCGATGCCGAACCGCAGGGCGCCGGCGAGGATCCCCAGGACCATGCCGGGCAGGGCGAGCAGCGTCCAGACCAGCAGGTCGGCCGCGAGGAAGAGGCCGCGCGGCACCGGGAGGGTGCGCATCCAGTCCAGCGAGCCCTCGGTCCGGGACTGGGCGATCATCTGCGGTGTCATCACCAGGCCGACCATGATCAGGGTGATCGTTGGCGCGCCGGTGGCGAGGTAGACCGCAACGGAGCGCGGCGGGTCGCCGAGCAGCATGCCGTAGCCGACGACGGTCGCAACGGCCAGCAGAATCTGGACCAGCACGAGCAGCGGCATGTGCTGTGCGCCGCGCCGGAACTGCCACTGCATCAACAGGCCCGTCTGGCGCACCGGCCCGGCGGCGCCGTGGCCGCTTCGGATCGGCTCCGGCCTGCCGCCGACCGCTTGGCGGGGCGGTTTCGCCGAGGTCGCCGCGGCGGTCATGCCGCCACCTCCTGGGGACTGCGCGGTCCGGTGGCTCCGCCCGGCCCGCTGGGGTCCGCCGGCGGGCCGACGAGGCGAATGTAGGCGTCCTCCAGGGACGCCGGACTCAGGGCGTAGCGCTCGATCCGGCCGGCGCCCACCTCGGCTTGCGCCCAGTGCACGACGTCGGCCGCGGCGTCGGCGGCGACGGTCCCGCTGCGCCGGGCGCGATCGATCCCGCCCGGCGTGACGGAGGGGTGCCAGATGATCTCTGCCCCGGGGACGACGTCGACGACGACGACGAGCGAGCCGCGCAGGGCGGCGGTAAGGCCGGCCGGAGTGTCAGCCGCGAGCACCCGGCCGTGGTCGAGGATGGCGAGTGAGTCGACCACGAGCTCCGCCTCGTGGACGTTGTGGGTCACGAGCAGGACGCCGCGGCCGGCGTCGGCCAGTGCCCGGATCTGCTCCCACAGCAGCCGGCGACGCACCGGATCGACGTCGTTGGTCGGCTCGTCGAAGACCACGAGCCGGGCGGGCACGATGGCCGCCATCGCGAACGCCGCGAGGCGCGCGACGCCGCCGGAGATCTTTTCCGCCTTGGTGTCCGCCCACTCCCCGAGGTCGAGCGCGGCCAGCAGCCGCGCCGTGTCCCGTCGCACCTGCTCGGCCTCGCCTCCGCGGATGCGCCCGACGAGTTCGATCGCCCGGCGCGGGGTCAGGCCGGTGATGGGCACGTTCGCCTGCGCCTGCACGCTCGCGCGGCGACGGGCGAGGGCGGGGTGGGCGACGGCGTCGATCCCGTCGAGCCGGATTGTCCCGGAGTCGGGACGCAGGAGGCCGACAATCTGATTGACCAGGGTGGACTTGCCGGCGCCGTTGTGGCCGAGCAGCCCGACGACGGCGCCCGCAGGCACGTCGAGGTCGATGCCGTCGTTGGCCTGCGTACCTCGTCGGCCGCGGAAGCGTTTGCTCAGGTCGCGGATGGTGAGCACGTGCTCGGTCGCCATGGTTGCCCCGTCCAGGAGGGAGGATTCCGATCCGTCAGTGAATCGGTCGTCGTACATACCGAACGGTATGCAATACTCCTCGGTTGGTCAACCCGGTAGAATGCTGCCATGCCGAGGTCGCCTCACGACGATTCCACCACAGCAGCGGACACCACAGCAGCGGACCTGGCCGCGCCGCCCGGGGCGGCGCACGGCCCGCCCGCCGACGACCCGGAGGAGTCCCTGCGGGCCGCCACGCGGGCGCTCGCGGAGGCCACCGCCTCGCTGACATCGCTCGTCCGCAAGCAGGCGAGCGGCGTCGTCCCGGACGCGCTTGAGGCCCTCTCCGCCGGCCTGCGGGAGGCGGCCCAGGGGCTGACCGATGCCTCGGTGACTGTGGAGCGCAAGGCCGGCGTCCGCCGCGCGGCGCAGCGACGCCGGGCCAAAGCCGACCGAACCCGCGCCGGCCTGCTCGCTGCGGCGGCAAAGGTCTTCGCCGAGAAGGGGTACGAGGGGGCGTCCGTCGGCGATCTCGCCGCCGCCGCCGGCTACACCAAGGGCGCGGTCTACGCGCACTTCGGCTCGAAACAGGACGTCTTCCTCGCGTTGCTGCGCGAGCAGGCGTGCGCCGAGGAGGATCCGCGGGCCGAGGCCCTGGCCGCCGATCCGGCGGAGCGTGCGGAGCGCGTCGCCGCGTGGCTAGCCGCCGCCGGCGGCGCCGATGGCTTCCCACTCGCGCTCGAAGTCATCGGCTTCGGGCTGCGCCACCCCGAGGCGCGCGGCGAAGTCGCCGAATCCGCCGCGGACACCTTGCGCCGCTACGCCGACCTCATGGCGAGCCTGCGCCGGGCCGGGCCGACCGACGCCGGGCCGACCGACGAGGACTGGGCCAGGGCGCTGACCGTCGTCGCCCTGACCAACATCGCTCCCGTCCTCCATGCCTTGACCCAATCCCCCCACACCGCGCCGGACGCAGTCGCCCGCGTCATCGACCGCATCCTCCCGTAGCCGGACGCCCCTCCGCGGAAGCGGGAAGGGCACGACCGCCCCGGTCCAGGAGCGCGTGGCGCCGCCCGGACAGCTGCCTGACGACGCGGCGCTGCCGTCGTCCCCCGGGCTCGCCGGGGCGCGGAGCGTCAGGAGGATTCGGACCGGCGGGGCAGCAGGGCGCGGATGTCGGCCTCGGCCTGGTCCGGGGAGACGGCCCGGCACCCGAGCGCGACCCACCGGCGAACCAGTCGCGGCTCGGCCCGCAGGAGGGCCCAGCCCCGGCGCACCAACGTCCCCGGCGGCTTGCGGGCCTCGCCGAAGTCCCGCAGCAGGCGGAAGAAGAACGTCGTCACGCGGCGTCGGGTCAGGCAGACGGCGTCGGCCAGGATCCCCTCGTCGCGGCAGGCGGCGACGATCTCGGCCGCGAAAATGCCCTCGGCGACGACGACGGGCGCGCCGTCGACGTCGAGCACCGAAGCCCCGGTGCGGCGTGACGTCGGAATGTCGTACACCGGCAGGTCCGCCCGGCCGCTCGTGACCAGCTCCACCAGCGCCGCGACCGCCGCGCGGGCGTCCCAGGTCCGCGGGTCGTCCCAGTCGACCCCGCCGAACCGGTGCGGCAGGCCCGGCCGATCGATGTCGAAATAGAAGTCGTCCAGGGCGACGGCCGGTAGGCCGAGCCGCCGGGTGAGCGACGTCTTGCCGCTGCCGGAGGCGCCGGCCACCAGGACGACGCGGCGGGGCGCGGTGCGCGCACCGGCGGGCAGGTCGAAGAGCGCCTCGGTCACCGCCGCATTCTCGCAGGCAACGAGGCCGGCCGTCGGCCGGGGCGCGAGGCCGGCGGCCGGCCCCGGCCGGCGGCCGGCCGCCGGGTCAGCCGATCGGCAGGTCCAGGTACGCCGGTGAGCCTGCGGGCGAGCTGAAGGTCACCTTCTCGCCGAGCTTGGCCGAACTGAAGTACTTCGCGTCGTAGGTATCGACGACGAGCGCCACCCGGGAGCCGGCCGCGATCGTGGTGTGCAGGGGTTCGAGGTCCACGTCGACCGTCGTCGGCGTGCCCGCCGGCGCCGAGAGGGTGATCGCCTGGTAACTGATCGGCTTGCCGAGCCCAATCCGGGGCACTTCGTACAACGTGGCAAAGGCGCTGGTCGCCGGGCCGGTCGAGGCCACCGTCAGGTGCAGCCGCGGCGTGCCGCCGAGCCTGGTCGCGGTGGGAAACCGGTCGGTCTGTGCCACCAGCCCGGTCGATCGGAGGATGAGATTGACGTCCGCCCCGATGCGGGCGTCGGCGATCGACGGCACGGCGCCGTCGACGGTCCAGGACCAGCCGGTCGACGGCGTCGGCTCCAGGCCGGCGGTGCGCCCCGGCGGGGTCCAACTGCCGGTGGCGGTCAGGTAACGGCGCTCGGTCGCGGTGGTCACGGCGGCCCAGGAGTCGAAGGCGCGGTAGGCCGATTCGGGCGGGGATCCGACCAGCCAGGGCCGGCTGACGTCCACCAGGTGCACGGCCGGTTCGGGGTCGATGCCGTTCGCCACGCCGCGCACGTGGTGGTCGAGCCAGCGGGTGGCCGCCGTCCAGGTCGTGTCCGGGATGGCGACGGCGCCGGGCAACTCGGCCGTGGCGTGCTCGCCGGGCACAAGGTGGAGGCGCTTGGGTCCGGTCAGGCGGTCGTAGTAGTCGACGACGCCGCCCGGCGCGAAGAACGTGTCCTGCCAGTTGTTGGCGATCATGACCGGGACTCGGCGCGCGTTGAGCTGATCGATCGTGGTGATCGGCGACCGGACCGGGGCCATCGCCCGGAACGCGGTCAGGTCCCGGTGGGTCAACCATTGGCTCACGGCGGTCAGGAGTTCGGAGCCGAGCCGCGAGGTGACGAGGCCGGCGCCGGTCAGGACCGTGATCGCGGCGACGTTCACCGTGTCGTTCGGGATTATCGCCCGCTCCAGGTCGGCCCAGCCGCTCATCGCGGCCACGGCCTTGACCCGGGGGTCGGCGGAGGCGGTGAGGAGGGAGAGGCCGGCGCCGTAGGAGATGCCGAACATGCCGATGCGGTTCGGGTCGCCGTGCAGGTCGGTGAGGGCCCA
>JAVBMU010000117.1:0-13825 GCA_031552185.1 Cellulomonadaceae bacterium
GGCGTCGGCGACGTCGCGGGGGCCGGCGACTTGCACGGTGCCGCCAGATTCCCAGAAGCCGCGTGAGGTGTAGCTGACGACGACGTAGCCGTGGTCCTTGGCCAGGCCGGCGGCGGCGCCGAGGTACTCCAGGCCGTTCAGTGACCAGGATGACGGCGCGATCAGGACCGGGTGCGGCCCCGGCCCGGTCGGGGAGACGACGTAGGCGCTGATCCGCACCCCGTCGCTCATCGTGCGGAAGAAATGGTTGACGCCGGGGCCGGCGGTCGTGCCGGCGGCGGCGGGGCCTGCGGTTGTACCGGAGCCGCCGGGGCCGCCGGTGGTCGCCGCTCCGGGCGGCGCCGCTCCGGGCGGCGCCGCACCGGGCGGCGCCGCACCGGGGGCGGCGACGGCCGTGCCCGCGCTCGAGGCGACGAGGAGGGCGAGGGCCAGAACGAGGACCTTGGGGTGCGGGCGCATGAGTCGCTCCAGAGGGTCAGGACCTGAGGGTCACCATCCAGGCTACTCAAATACTGACAATAAGGGAATATCGCCCCGCTGGAAGACGTCGAGCACGACACGCGCCGCAGCCGGCCCGCCGCCGTCGAGCAGACGGTTCAGTTGCTGACCGGCACGTCCAGGTACGCCGGCGAGCCCGCCTTGGAGCTGAACGTCACCTTGTCCCCCTTCTTGCTCGCGCCGGCGTAGGCCGCGTCGGCCGTGTCGACGACGAGCGCCAGCCGCGAGCCCGGAGCGAGCCGGGTGTACAGCGGCTGCAGCGTCAGGTCGAAGGTGGTGGCCCGGCCCGCGGGCGCGGTGATGGTGATCGGCTGGAAACTGATCGGCTTGCCGGGACCGACCACGGGCACCTCGTAGAGGGTGGCGAACGCCGTCGCCGCCTTCCCGGTGGAGGCCATGGTCAGGTGCAGCCGCGGTCGGCCGCCCAGCGTGATCCCGGCGGGGAACGGCGCGGTCTGCGCGACCAGGCCCGCCGACCGCTGGACGCTGCTGAGCGCGGCCGGGCGGTGGGCGTCGGCCGGGGTCGCGACGGCGCCGGTGACGGTCCAGGACCAGCCGGTGGAAGCCTTCGTCCCGAGGGTGGCGGTCCGGGACTTCGACGTGGCGGATCCGGACGCGGCCAGGTAGCGGCGCTGGGTGGATCGGGTCACGCCGGCCCAACTCGAGAAGCCTCGGTACGCCGTCGCGGGCGGGGAACCGACGAGGGCCGGCCGGCTCACGTCGACGAGTTGCACGCCGGGCTCCCGGTCGATCCCGTTGGCCACGCCGCGCACGTATCGGTCGAGCCAGCGGCCGGCGCTGCGCCAGGTCGGGTCCGGCAGGCCGCTGAGCGCGCCCGGCATCTCGGCCGTGGCGTGCAGGCCCGGCACGAATTGAAGCCGCTTCGGGCCGGTCAGGCGGTTGAAGTAGTCGACGAGGTCGGAGGGCACGAACGCGACGTCCTGCCATTCGTTCGCGAGCAGCACCGGCACCTTGCGGCGGTTGATCCCGTCGATCACCCCGATCGGGGAGCGGCTCGCCGCCAGGGTGCGCACGCCCGTCGTCTTGCCGCCGAGGAACCATTGCGCCCCGGCCGCCAGGGGCTCGAGCCCCAGCCGCGTCGTCGCCGCGCCCGAACCGAGCAGGCCGGCGATCGCCAGGCGGTTCGGGGTGTCGTTCGGCACCAGCGCCCGGGCCAGGTCCGTCCAGCCACTCATCGCGACCACGGCGCCCACCCGAGGATCGGCGGCCGCGGTCAGCAGGGAGATGCCCGCGCCGTAGGAGATGCCGAACATCCCCACCCGCTTCGGGTCGCCGTGCAGATCGGCGACCGCCCAGTCGATCAGTTCGCGGGCGTCGGCAACGTCGCGGCGATCGGCCACGCCGATCTTGCCGCCGGATTCCGCGAACCCGCGGGCGGCATAGCTGATCACGAGGTACCCGCCGTCGCGCGCGAGCCCGCGTGCCGCACCCAGGTACTCGCGCCCGTCGAGCAGCCACGAGGCCGGGGCGATCAGCACCGGATGTGGCCCGGGACCCGACGGCGAGACGACGTACGCATCGATCTTGACGCCGTCGCTCATGGTGGGGAAGAGGTGGGTGACGGTCGGCGCCGTGGTGCCGGCGGCGACGGTCCCGGCCGGCGTCGCGGCGTCGGCGGGCGCGGCGATCGCGGGCCCGGCGATCGTGGCGACGAGGGCGAGGGACAAGGTGGCGGCAATGGTGTGCCTGCGCATGAACGCTCCGGGAGTAGACGAGCGGGTGGTGGCGACCCGGGTGGCGAGCCGTCGGCGACGCTAGCGACGGCGATCCGGCCGCCGGAACCGCCGATGGGTCGGTTCCGCTCATCCATCCGGATATCCGTGGGCCGGCAGGCAGGCCATAGGATCTCGCCGTGGGTATCGATATTTCGGGCGCGGTGGAGTGCCACCTGCCCGCAGACCGCATGCGGCCCAAGTCGCACTGGACACACGCGCTGGATCTGGTGCTCGCCGTCCCGGGTCGGCCCCGCTCGTTCGGGGCGCTGTTCGGGGTGCGGTACGACGCCGGATTCGCTGCCCTGCCGCCGGCTCGCGGATTGCCGTACGACGTCGCGAAGAAAACCCGGCGCAGATTCGACGCCACCGACGGCGCCTTTGCCGCGACCTGGATCGGTTGGCAGGAGATCGAGGCCGGGGTGGATGCCGAGCAGCGTCGTCGGCCGGAGACCGTGGCACCGTCCTGGCGGCCGCTGTTCACCATCATGGCGGCCCTTGCCACGGTGCACGGCCCGGACGCGGTCCGGCTCGTCGTCTGGTTCAACCGGTAGCCCGGCAACCACCGGCGGAACGCGGCAGAACGCAGGAGAATGGTGCGATGCCCTTGAGCCCGCATTACCTCCCAGCCGACGACCGGTATTCGACGATGGCATACCGCCGTGCGGGCCGGTCCGGCCTCGACCTGCCGGCGATCTCGCTCGGCCTCTGGCACAACTTCGGCGATGTGGATCCGGTCGAGACGCAGCGCACGATTCTGCGCCGCGCCTTCGACCTCGGCATCACGCACCTGGACCTCGCGAATAACTACGGGCCGCCCTACGGCAGCGCCGAGGAGAACTTCGGCCGGCACCTGGCGAAGGACCTGCGCCCGTACCGCGACGAGTTGGTCATCTCCACCAAGGCGGGCTTCGACATGTGGCCCGGGCCTTACGGCGACGGCGGTTCGCGGAAGTACCTGATGGCCTCGCTGGATCAATCGCTGACCCGGATGGGCCTGGACTATGTCGACATCTTCTACTCGCACCGGCCGGACCCGACGGTCCCCCTGGCGGAGACGATGGGAGCGCTCCACGCGGCCGTGCAGGCGGGCAAGGCGCTTTACGTCGGAGTGTCGAACTATTCGCCGGCGCGGACCCGCGAGGCGGCGCGCATCCTCGCCGACCTGGGCACGCCCTTGCTGATCCACCAGCCCAGCTACTCGATGTTCAACCGGCACGTAGAGTCGGCCTCGCCGTCGGACCCGTGGGGCGACGGGCCCCAGGCGGAGTCGCTGCTCGACGCCGTGGGTGACCTCGGCGTCGGCCTGATCGTGTTCTCCCCGCTCGCCCAGGGCCTGCTCAGCGACCGCTACCTGGCCGGCAGTGCGCCGGCCGATTCCAGGGCGGCGCGGGCCGATTCGCCGCACCTGTCCCGCCGGAATCTGGACCCGCAGTACCTGACCAGGGCGAAGGCGCTGAACGAGATCGCGGCGGAGCGCGGGCAGACGCTCGCACAGTTGGCGCTGTCCTGGGTGCTCCGGGACGAGCGGGTCACCTCCGCGCTGATCGGGGCCCGGAACGTGGGCCAGCTCGAGGATTGCGTGGGAGCGCTTGCGGCGCCCGCGCTGACCGACGCCGAAACGGCCGCCATCGAGCCGCACGCCGTCGACGGCACCGGGCGGGCGTGAGCTTCGGCGCCGGCTGCGGCGTCGGCGCCGGCGTCGGCGGGCAGGCGTGGGAGCCGGCGGGCAGGCGTGATCTGGATGAGTGCTTCCTCACTCGTCGACGCCCGCGGGTGCTCGGGCTGTGGATCGGCGAGGCCGGTCCGACGCCGGGGCGGTGGGGGGGTGGCCGAGGACGCACCTGGCCCGCGAGACGGTACCGAGCGCGGCGAGTCAGTACCTGAGCCGCCGAGTCAGAACCTGAGCCGCCGAGTCAGAACCTGGCGCGTCGAGTCAGTACCTGAGCCGCCGAGTCAGAACCTGGCGCGCCGAGTCAGTACCTGAGCCGCCGAGTCAGAACCTGAGCCGCCGAGTAAGTACCGACACGCCGGGAAAACGAGCACCGAACAGGCGCGAGGTTCTGACTCGCCGCGCCAGGTTCTGACTCGCCGCATCAGGTACTGACTCGCTGCGCCAGGTTCTTACTCGCCGCGCGAGGTTCTGACTCGCCGCGCCAGGTTCTGACTCGCCGCGCGAGGTACTGACTCGGCGCGCAAGGTTCTGAGTCGGCGCGGCCGGCAAGAGTGCTACGGGCTGCGGGCGACTGCGACCGCAGCGCGCGAGAGAGGTTTGTCGGACGAGGTAGAGGTATCGCGAACGAGGTAGAGGCTAAACGTCGCGAATCGGTCGGCTCGGAGGGCGACACCTCTCGTTCGGTCGCGATACCTCTCGTTGGCGGGCCGTACCTCTCGTTCGGTCGCGATACCTCTCGCTCGCGCGTCGTACCTCGAAGCGTTCGCCGCCGCGCGTTCGCCGCCGCGCGTTCGCCGCCGCGCGTTCGCAGACCCATCCGCGCAATCCCCAACTCGCGCGGCAAACCTCTCTCGTCGCCCACCTCTGCCTCTCTGCCACCGCCACCCACCGCCACCCACCGCCACCCGCCGGCGCGGGCCGGCCGTTTGATCCCCCGGGACCACCTGCCGGCCCGCCACCGGCAAGAAGCAGAAGCCGAGGCGGCGGTCAGTCGTGCCGGGTCCGGAGTTCCTCGGCGAGCCGCCGCTCGCGGGCGAGGATGTCGGGCGGGAACTCGCCGTCCAGGTCCGTCATCTCCTGCATCTCGCGCAGTTCGAGCCGCAGGTGCGGGGAGTCCGGGTCGGCCGGGCAGCGGCGGGCCCACTTCTCGGCGACGTCGAGCGACGGGACGTCGAGAATCCAGTAGCCGTGGACGATGTCCTCGTCGCGGAACGGTCCCTTGACCACGCTGACGTTCCCGGCGTCGAAAACCACCTTCCGGGCCTCCGACGTGGGGTGCAGGCCCTCGCCGCCGAGCATGACTCCGGCGCTGACCAGCTTCTCGTTGTAGCTGGTCATGGCCTCATACATCTCCGCGGTCGGCTCGGTCATGCCTTCCTCGGAGCCGGGACCCTTGAGCAGCATGAGCACGCGCATGATCGTCTCCTTCGCAGGTTGGGCAACGGGCGCCGGGCCGATCGACCCACTCGATCGCCCCACTCGATCGACCCACTCGATCGACGCTAGGAGCCGGCCCGGGTGCTCGCAGCCTCCCGGCGTCGGCGGAAGCCGGCGCGCGGCCCGACGGTCGCGCGCAGCCGCGCGGCCGCCGGGACCGACCGCGCCGGGGTCAGCGGAAGCGCTGGACGGCGAGCGGGGCCGCCGCGGCGAGTTCGCGCACGGCCGGGTGCTCGGACTCGGCCAGCACGCGCGGCAACGGGCCGCCGGCGACGATCGCGCCGTCGACCACTACCTGCACCTGCGGACACAGGCGCCCGACGAACTCCAGATCGTGCGAGGCGAGCAGAATCGCGGTGCCGTCGGCGGCGACCGCCTCCAGGAGGCGGAGCACGCCGGCGCGGGCGCCCGGGTCGACGGCGGTCGCGGGCTCGTCGAGCAGGAGGATCCGCGGCCGGGCGGCGATCGCGTGGGCGAGGGCGAGCCGCTGCCGCTCCCCGCCGGACAGCGAACCGATCGAGCGGACGGCGAAGCGGACGCCGAGCCCGACGGCGTCGAGCACCTCGATCGGCGATCCCGCCGCCGGGCGGCCCGCCCGGCGGGCCTGGTCGAATGCCTCGCACACCAGCCGATCGGCCGTCCACCGGGGGTCGACGCCGGGCAGGGCTTCCTGATCCACGGCGCGCACGGCGACGTCGAACGCTCGTCGCGTCCGCCGGTCGAGCTTGCCGACCGTCCGCTCGCCCCAGGTCGCCCGGCCGGCCGTGGGCCGGACGCGGCCGCGCAGGGCGGCCAGAATCGTGGACTTTCCGGCCCCGGATGGGCCGACGAGGCCCATTGGCGCGGTCCCCGGCGCGAGCTGAAGATCGATGTCGGTCACGACGTCGCGTCCGCCGTACCCGGCCGCGAGGCCAATCGCGCGCAGGACTTCGGTTGTCATGGTGCCTCCGTTCGGCGCGGGTCACGGCAACTCGAGAGGGGCGCGCGTCCCGAATACCGCCGCAGCGGGGCGGGCCCGGCATCCGGCGCACACGGTATCCGGTGACACTCCCACCCTCCGAGGGCGGTGCGCGTGACGATATCGACGTGCGACCGATAGATTACGACAGTTGATCGACGGCCAAGCCGAGGTCAAGGTGTGTCCTGCGGTCTGCTTGTCCCACCGGCGTCCCGTGGCTACCCAATGGCGCCCCACCGCGATGCCGACCGGTCCGGATGCATCACGCGAAGCTGGAGGCATGGTGTCCGAACCCCGTCGCCCCGACGGCGTTGGCACGCAGGGCGGCGGCGTCGAGGCCGGTCACGTGCCGTCCGCCGGCGCGGGCGGGTGCCTGCAGAGTCACGGCACCCTGCTGACCTTCCGGCCCTCGGACGGCGCCGTCCTGCGGATCTCCGCCGGCGCGGCTCCCGCGCTCGGCTGCCCGCCGCAGGACCTGGTGGGCCGGCCGCTGGGGACGGTGCTCGGCGCCCGGGCGGCCCGGGTGCTGCTCGATCACCTGCGCCGGTACCGCGATCCCGAGCACGGGAACCCGGTGCGGATTGTCCTCGCGAACGGCGGCGAGGCCGACGCCGTCCTGCACCACCCGCCGGGGTCGAGCGACGAGATCGTCATCGAACTGGAACGGGCCGGCATGCATGTCGCCTCCGTCATCGGCGTCTTCCAGGCGGTGCGTTCGGCCCTGCGGGACCTGGACGCGGCGGCGACCCTGGGCGATCTGTACGTCGCCGCGGCCGAACACGTGCGCGCGCTGACCGGCTTCGACCGCGTGGTGATCTACCGCCTGGACCGCAGCAACGTGGCGGAGGCCGTGGACGTGGCCGAGGCCGTGGCGGATGCGCACCGGCCGGGCCTGCATTCGATGCTCGGCCTGCACGTCATCCCGGCCGACCTGCCGCTCGGAACGCTGTCGGCGAGCACCTGGCGCGGCCCGTTCGCCGCCCCGGACCTCGCGGCCGAGACCACCCGACTGGTCGAGGCGCCGGAAGCCGGGCCGGTCGACCTGTCCCGGGCGACCTTGCGGGCCATGGACGAGCGGCGGCTGACCACGCTGCGCAGCCAGGGCGTCAGCGCGTGCCTGCTGATCCCGCTGGTGCGCAACGGTGTGTTGTGCGGCCTGATCGGCGCCCAGCACTACGCGGGGCCGCGGTTCCTGCCGTACGACGTGCGGGCGGCCGCCGAGTTCCTCGCGGCCGTGCTGACCACCCAGATCGGGGTCCAGACCGAGCGGGAGCACGAGGCCGGCATGCGCCGGGCCGCGCGCACGCTCACCGACCTGGTCGCGGCGAGTCGCGACGAGACGAACCCCGTCGGACTCAACCTGACCCGGACGGACGGGCTCCTGCGCCTGGTCGCGGCCGACGGCGCGGTCGTCTTCGCGGAGGGTCGGCTCGACGCCGTCGGCGCCGCGCCGCCGGAGGCGGGCATCCGGGCGATCGTCGACTGGCTGCACGGCGGTCCCGCGGAGGACGTGCGCAGCACGGAATGCCTGCGGATGGCCGCGCCGAAGGCCGCTGCCGCCGCCCCTGACGTCGCCGGTGTGCTCGGCGCGGTGCTGCCCGAGGGACAGGCCGTGATGTGGTTGCGCCGAGAGGTCCTGCGGACCTACGACTGGGCGGCGCCGGACGGGTCGCCCGGCCCGGCGGGGGCGACCGGGAGTCCGGCGCCGCTGCGCCGGCGCGAGGTGCTCAGCGCCCACAGCAGGTCGTGGACGGCCGAGGACATCGACAACGTCGCGGCCCTGCGCTCGCACCTGCTTGAGGCGCTGTACCTGCGTGGCCGGCGGGACGTGCGGGCCACGGAGGCGCTGCAGCGCAGCCTGCTCCCGGAGGCCCTGCCGCGGGTGCCCGGGTGGCAGATCGAAGCCCGGTACGAGCCGGCCGGCGGCGGCTTCGTGGGCGGCGACTGGTACGACGCGCTGGTCCTGCCATCCGGGCGCCTGGCCCTGGTGGTGGGCGACGTCACCGGGCACGGCCTGCAGGCGGCCGCGGTGATGGGTCAGCTGCGCACGATCCTGCGCGCGACCCTCGTGCACCACGCCGAGTCGCCCCAGGTGGCGGCCGACGCCCTCGCCGACATCGTCAACTGGACGATGCCCACCCAGATCGCCACCGTGGCGATCGCCGTCTTGGACCCCGCCACGGGCGACGTCGAGCACGTCCGCCTCGGTCACCCGCCGATCCTCGTCGTGGCACCGACGGGCTCGGCCGCTTGGCTCCCCTCGTCGGCCTTGCCGCCGCTCGGCCTCGCCGCGGGCGCGTCCCGGGCGGCGACCGCCCGGATTCCGCCCGGCGGCGCGCTTGTCATGTTCAGCGACGGCCTTGTGGAGCGGCGCACGGAGTCGATCAAGGTCGGCCTGGCGCGGTTGGAGTCGGCGTGGGGGCGCGCGCCGGCGGCGGACATCGGGGCCGTCGTCGAGGCGGTGCGCGATCCGGAGTCCACCGACGACGCGACCCTGCTGGTTGCCCGGCGGTTGCCCTGACGACATGGGTCGGCGGCCTGCGCCGCCGCCTCAGGCCACGGCCTGCGCCCGGCGATCGTCGGCCGAGGCCGCCCCAGGAGCCGGGGCGAGCGGGGCGGGGAACCGGGCCCACACGTGCTTGACGGCGGTGCCGGCCCGATACCAGCCGACGCCGAGCGACATCCGTTGGGCGAGGATCAGACCGAAGCCGCCCGCCCCCGGCCGGCGCGGGGAGGCCACGACCGGCGGCAAGTGTGCCGCGTGGTCGGCGACGTCGACCACGACCTGGGTGTCGCGGGCGAGCAGCCGCACCACGGTCGGCGGCTCGCCGTGCCGCAGCGCGTTCGTGGCGAGTTCGCTGGTAATCAGCAGAATCCGGTCATGCGCCTCGGTCAGGTCGCGGTCGGCCGGGATCGGGGTACCGGTCAGCGCCCGGTACAGCGATCGGCGCAGGCCGGCCAGCCCGTCCAGGGAACTCAGCGCCCACGATCGGACCTCGATGAAGCCCTCGGGGGGCCGACTCAGCGCGATGGCCACGGTCCCTCCTCAGGATGCCAGCGTGAACAGCGGGAGGACGCCGCTCACTTCGAGCAGGTCCCGGATCCGGTCGGGGGTGTGCAGGAGCGTCGGGGGTCGCTCGCTGCCGGCGGCCGCGTGGTAAAGCAGCCGCAGCCCGCCGGAATCCATGAATGTCACGTCCCGCAGGTCGATCGCGACGGGGGTCGGGGAGGCGGCCAGGGAGTCCAGCAATTCCCCCTCGGAGCGCACCTGGACGGCGGCGTCGATGTCGCCCCACATCACCCAGCGCGCGCCGCCCTCCTCGACCCGCACCCCCCCGTTGGACACCTGACCTCCACGTTTACGTAAGCTGCCGGTCGCGGCGGCGACATGGTCACGGTACGACCGAAGCAGCGTCGTCGCCCATCGAAAGTACGCCGGCCGGGCGCCGGACGACGTCGCGCAGCACCTCCCGGGCGCCGCCGGTCAGCGCCGGCCGATCGCCGACGGGCGCGGGCCGTACGGCGATCTCCGCCCAGGGCGCGGCCACCACCCGGGCGGCCAGCACCGCCGACAGGGCGTCGGTGAAGAAGGGCAGTAGGTCCGGATACATTCCGCCGAGCAGGACGGTGTCCAGGTCGACCAGGTTGATTGTGTCCGCGAGCGCGTGGCCGAGCGCGGTTCCGGCCCCCTGCACGGCCGCGACGGCGGCGGGGTCCGGGGCCGCGCCGGCCAACTCGGCGACGAGTTGAGCGACCGTGGCCTGCGCCGGCAGGCCGGCGCGCTGCCAGAGGGCGTCCTTCCCGGCGTACTGCTCCAGGCAGCCGCGCGCGCCGCAGCGGCAGCGCGGCCCGGCCGCGTCCAGGACGACGTGCCCGATCTCGCCCGCCCAGCCGTGCCGGCCGCCGAAGACCTCGCCGTCGACGACGATCGCCCCGCCGATCCCGACGTCGCCCGAGACATACAGGTACGACGTCGGCCGCGCGCGGGGGGCGAGCCGGGCCCGCCCCACCTGGGCGACGGCGGCGAGATTCGCCTCGTTCGCGACCGCGAACGGGATGCCGGCGGGCAGCCCGAGCAGCCCGGTCGGGTCGAGCGAGGACCAGCCGAGGTTCGGCGCGATCCGCAGCCGACCGGAGCGGGCGTCGACCAGGCCGGGCAGGGCGAGCCGGATCCCGGCCGGCCGCATCCCGGCCGCGGCGACGTCGTCGAGCACCGTGCGGGCGAGGCCGCCGAGCCGGCCGAGCACCTCGGTCGCCCGGCTGTGATGGAAGTCTCCGGGCTCGATGAGCTCGGCGACGGTGGCCCCCGTCAGGTCGAGCACGCGGGCGCCGAGGTAGCCGAGGTTGACCTCCAGCCCGACGCCGACCAGGGTGCGGGGGGCCGGGGCCAGCGGCACCCCGGGCCGGCCCGCGCCCTGCGGCGTGGCCGGCGCCAACTCCCGCACCAGGCCCGCCCCGATCAGCCGATCGACCAGTGCGGAGACGGTGGCGCGAGTCAGGCCGGTGCGGGCGGCGACATCAGCCCGGGACAGCGGCGACTCCGCGCCGACCACGGTCCGGGCGACCAGGGCGAGGTTGTGCTGGCGCAGGGTCTGCTGGCGCGCCGGGGCAGGCCGGGCGGAGGGGGCCACCTGTTGACCCTACCCGCCGGCAGGCATAAGTTCATCCATACAACAAATACATCCCCGCGGTGGCGCCCGCCCCGGGGCTCGACGAGGAGAGCGACAGTGACGGATCACGACATCAAGTTCTCGTTCGGACTGTGGACCGTCGGCTGGCCCGCCGCGGACCCCTTCGGCACGGCCACTCGGGGGGACCTCGACCCGGTCGAGTCCGTCCACCGGCTCGCCGAGATCGGGGCGTGGGGCTTCACCTTCCACGACAACGACGTCTTCGGCTTCGGCGCCGACGACGCCGAGCGCCGGGCCCGGATCGACGCCGTTGCCGGCGCCGCGCGCGAGACCGGCCTGGTGATCGAGATGGTGACCACGAACACCTTCACCCACCCCGTGTTCAAGGACGGCGCGTTCACCTCGAACGACCGGTCCATCCGCCGGTTCGGCCTGCGCAAGGTGCTGCGCAACGTGGACCTCGCCGCCGAACTCGGGGCCTCCACCTTCGTCATGTGGGGCGGGCGCGAGGGCGCGGAGTACGACAACTCCAAGGACCTGTGCGCCGCCCACGCCCGCTACGCCGAGGGCATCGACGCCGTCGCCGGCTACATCAAGGACAAGGGTTACGACCTGCGGGTCGCGCTGGAGCCGAAACCGAACGAGCCCCGCGGCGACATCTTCCTGCCCACCATCGGGCACGCCCTGGCGCTGATCGACACCCTCGACAACGGCGACATCGTCGGCCTGAACCCCGAGGTGGGCCACGAGCAGATGGCCGGGCTGAACTACACCCACGGGCTGGCGCTCGCCCTGTACTGCGGCAAGCTCTTCCACATCGACCTCAACGGGCAGCACGGGCCGAAGTTCGACCAGGACCTGGTGTTCGGCCACGGCGACCTGCTCAGCGCCTTCTTCACCGTCGACCTGCTGGAGAACGGCTTCCCGAACGGCGGCCCGCGGTACACCGGCCCGCGGCACTTCGACTACAAGCCGAGCCGGACCGAGGGCTCGGCCGGCGTTTGGGACTCGGCCCGCGCCAACATCGAGACCTACACGATGCTCGCCCGCAAGGCCGCCGAATACCGCGCCGACCCCGAGGTCCGCGCCGCCTTCGCCCGCGCCGGCATCTTCGAGCTGGGCGAGCCCACCATGGCCGTCGGGGAGACCTTCGACCAGTTCCTTGCCGACCGGTCCACCTTCGAGGATTTCGACGCCGACGCCGCCGCCGAGCGTGAGTACGGCCTGGTCCGGCTGCACCAGCTCGCGCTCGCCCACCTCATCGGCTGATGGTGGCGGGCGACGGGT
This sequence comes from Cellulomonadaceae bacterium, assembly GCA_031552185.1. Taxonomy (GTDB): domain Bacteria; phylum Actinomycetota; class Actinomycetes; order Actinomycetales; family Cellulomonadaceae; genus JAVBMU01. The sequence goes on from JAVBMU010000117.1 coordinate 12,220, forward strand.
CGGCCGAGCGGGCCGGCGGGTCGGCCGAGCGGGCCGGCCGGGTTCTGGTGGCGGGGGTCGACACCTCGACGCAGTCCTGCAAGGTCGTCGTGCGCGACGTCGCGACCGGGGCGCTCGTGCGCTCCGGCCGGGCGGCCCACCCTGACGGGAGCGAGATCCATCCGGACCGGTGGTGGGACGCCTTCCGAGCGGCGGCCGCGGGGGCGGGCGGGCTCGACGACGTCGCCGCGCTCGCCGTCGGCGGCCAGCAGCACGGCATGGTGTGCCTGGACGCCGACGGCGAGGTGATCCGGCCGGCGCTGCTGTGGAACGACACGCGATCGGCCGGCGCCGCGCGCGACCTCATAGCGGAATTGGGGGCGGCCGGGCCGGGCGCCCGAGCGCCGGGGGCGGCCGGCGGGCCGGGGGCGGCGGGCGCCGAGCCGGGCGGCGCGGCCTGGGCGGGGGCGGTTGGGTCCGTCCCGGTCGCCTCGCTCACGGTCACGAAGCTGCGCTGGTTGCGGGACAACGAGCCCCGCAACGCCGCCCGAATCGCCGCCGTCGCGCTCCCGCACGACTGGCTGACCTGGCGGATCGCAGGCTTCGGCCCGCGCTCGCAGGGCCTCGAACCGCGCCTGGACGACCTGGTCACCGACCGCTCCGACGCCTCCGGCACCGGCTACTTCGACGGCTCCGCCGACGGCGGGCGCGGTGCCTACCGGAGGGACCTGCTCCGGCTCGCGCTCGGCCGGGACGACGTCGTGTTGCCCCGCGTGCTCGGCCCCGCCGAGGCCGCGGGCACCGCGGCGGCGGCTGTCGCGGGCGGCGACGTCCCGGGCGGGGCACTGCTCGGTCCCGGCGCGGGCGACAACGCCGCCGCGGCGTTGGGACTCGGCCTGCGGGCCGGCGACGTCGGCATCTCGATCGGCACCTCCGGCGTCGTCTCGGCCATCTCCGAGGTCCAGACCGCGGACGCATCCGGCCTGGTCAACGGCTTTTCCGACGCCACCGGGCGGTACTTGCTGCTCGCCGTCACCCTGAACGCCGCCCGGGTGCTCGATGCCGCCCGGAGCATTCTCGGCGTCGACCACGGCGGCCTTGCTCGGCTGGCTTTGCGGGCGCCGGCCGGGGCGGGCGGGCTCGTGCTCGTGCCGTATCTGGAGGGCGAACGCACCCCCAACCGCCCCGACGCCACCGGGACCGTGCACGGCTTGACCCTCGCCACCGCCACCCCCGAATGCATGGCGCGAGCCTTCGTCGAGGGGATGCTGTGCGCGCTCGCCGATGGGCTGGACGCGGTCCGGGCCCTGGGCGTCCCGGTCGAGCGGCTGGTTCTGATCGGCGGCGGCGCGCAGTCCGAGGCCGTGCGCCGGATCGCGCCGCAGGTCTTCGGCCTGCCGGTGAGCGTGCCGGAGCCGGGGGAGTACGTCGCCGACGGCGCCGCCCGGCAGGCCGCGTGGGCCCTGCGGGGCGGTGACGAGCCGCCCGCCTGGTCCGCCGGACCCGAGCCCGAGGTGCACCACAGCGACCCCAGCGACCACGACCCTGCCCTCGAACAGCGCTACCGGGAGGCCGCCGGGCTGTACCTCGAGCGGTGAGCGACGCTCAGCCGAGCAGCGCCTTCACC
>JAVBMU010000112.1:0-11022 GCA_031552185.1 Cellulomonadaceae bacterium
CGTCTCTGCGGCCCCTCGCCCCCGGCGCGCGCTTGCGGCCGCCCTCCCCCTCCGCGCCCGTCGCCGGCGGGCCGCGCCGGCGCCCCCCGCCCCGCCGGCCGGCGCCGGCCCCGGGCCCCCCCCCCCCCCCCCGCCCCCCCGCGCCCCGGGGGCGCCGCGCCGCCCCCCCCCCCCCCGCCCCGCCCGCCCGCCCGTCCGGCCGTCGGTCGGTCGGGCCGCCGACCGTCTGGAGGGAAAGCCGGCAGATGACGACGACGAACGACACCACGCGCGACCCGGGCGGGGCGCAGCCCGTGGTCGAGTTGAGCGGGATCTCGATCGAGTTTCCCGGCGTCAAGGCGCTCGACGGGGTCGATTTCCGGCTCTATCCGGGCGAGGTCCATGCGCTGATGGGGGAGAACGGCGCCGGCAAGTCGACCCTGATCAAGGCGCTGACCGGGGTCTACGCCATCGACGCGGGCACGATCGCCGTCGGCGGCGAGCCGCACGTCTTCAGCGGCCCGGCCCAGGCGCAGGCGGCGGGCATTTCCACTGTCTACCAGGAGGTCAATCTCTGCGAGAACCTCTCGGTCGCCGAGAATGTCATGTTGGGATACGAACCGCGGCGGGCGGGGGCGGTCGACTTCCGCGCGATGCGCCGGCGGGCGGCGGAACTGCTCCGGGTGCTGAACCTGGACATCGACCCCGCGTCGTCGTTGTCCGGGCACTCGATCGCGGTGCAGCAGCTCGTGGCGATCTGCCGCGCGATGGTGCCGGGCGCGAAGGTCCTGATCCTCGACGAGCCGACCTCCAGCCTGGACGCCGACGAGGTCGCCCGGCTGTTCGGGGTGATCCGGACCCTGCGCGAGCGCGGGGTGGCCATCTTGTTCGTCTCCCACTTCATCGAGCAGGTCTACGAGATCTCCGACCGGATGACGGTGCTGCGCAACGGGCGCCTGGTGGGCGAGTTCCGCACGGCGGACCTGCCCCGGCGCGACCTCGTCGCCAAGATGATCGGGGCCTCCGCCAAGGTCCTCGCCCAGATCGAGGACGGCCCGGTGCGCACCGTGAGCGAGCGGGGTGCGGCGCCGTATCTGCAGGCTGTCGGCGTCGGCCGGCACGGCTCGATCGAACCCTTCGATCTGGACCTGTTCCCGGGCGAGGTGGTCGGGCTCGCCGGCCTGCTCGGCTCCGGCCGGTCCGAGCTGGTCCGCTTGCTCGCGGGCGTCGACCGGGCCGACGCCGGCCACACCACGGTCGGCGGCGAGCGAACCCGGTTGCGCTCCCCGCGCGCCGCGATGGACCGCGGCATCACCTTCTCCTCCGAGGCGCGCAAGATCGAGGGCATCGTCGGTGACCTCACGGTGCGGGAGAACATCGTCCTGGCGGTCCAGGCCGCCCGGGGCTGGACCCGCCGGCTGCCGGACCGCAGGGCGGACGAGATTGTCGAGGAATTCCTTACCGTGCTCGACATTCGGCCCCGCAATCCGGACCTGCCCGTCGCCAATCTCTCCGGCGGCAATCAGCAGAAGGTGCTCCTGGCGCGCTGGCTGGCCACTGCCCCGAAGCTGCTCATTCTCGACGAGCCGACCCGCGGCATCGACGTCGGGGCGAAGGCCGAGATTCAACGCCTGGTCGCGCAACTCGCGGCCGAGGGAATGTCCGTCGTCTTCATCTCCGCGGAGTTGGAGGAGGTGCTGCGGTTGTCCCACCGGATCGCCGTCCTGCGCGACCGCCGAAAGGTCGCCGAACTGATGAACAGCGACGACGTGCGGGCCGACGACGTGGTCGAACTGATCGCCGGCGGGGGAGGTGGGTCGCGATGATCGGGCGCATGGTCTCCCACCGGCTGTTCTGGCCCTCGGCCGCGCTGGTCCTCCTGCTGCTGGCGATCGTCGTCAAGCTCTGGTCGATGGACAACCTCGGGGAATTCGTCACCATCAGGAACGGCGGCTTCTACGGGACCGTCCAGACGATCCTGCGCACCAGCGCGCCGCTGCTGTTGATCTCGCTCGGCATGACGCTGGTCATCGCGACACGCGGGATCGACCTGTCGGTCGGCGCGGTGGCCGCGATCGCCGGCGCGGTCGCGCTCAAGTACGTCGATTCCTCCGATCGGCCGGGCTCGCCCGCGACGGCGCTGACCGCCTGCGCGCTGGCGCTGGGGCTGTGTCTCCTGCTCGGCGCCTGGAACGGGTTCCTGGTCGCCGTCCTGGGCATTCAGCCGATCATCGCCACGCTCGTGCTGATGACGGCCGGGCGGGGCATCGCAATGCTGATCACGCAGGGCTTCATCACCACGGTCACCAGCGACCCCTATGCGCGGATCGCCAATGGCTTCTGGGTGGGGATTCCGATCGCGATGATCCTCGCGACGGTGATCTTCGTCGCGGTGGCGCTGCTGACTCGGCGCACCGCCCTCGGAATGCTCGTGGAGGCGATCGGGATCAACCCGGCCGCGAGCCGATTGGCCGGCATCGGGTCGCGCAGCATTACCTGGACCGTCTACATCCTGTGTGCCTTGTTCTCCGGCCTTGCCGGTCTGATCATCAGCTCGAACACGATGGCCGCGGACGCCAACAGCGCCGGGTTGTTCATCGAATTGGACGCGATCCTCGCCGTCGTCATCGGCGGGACCTCGCTCGCCGGTGGGAAGTTCTCGCTCTCGGGCACCCTGGTGGGGGTGCTGGTGCTGTCCGCGATGACCCAGGCGGTCACCATGCTCGGGGTTCCGGTCAATTCCGTCAAGGTCTTCAAGGGGCTGGTGGTGCTAGTGGTCTGCGTCCTGCAGTCGCCCGTGGTCCGCCGCAAGCTCGGCGCATTGCGGCGCCGCCCGCCGACGCCGATCCCGGCGCCCGGCCGGGTCCCGGCGGTCGAAGGGACGGTGGCGGGATGACGACGTCGACGACGACGCGGGCTGCGCGCGGTGGCGCCGGCGGCGGGCTCGCGGGCTGGGCCGAGCGGTTCGGAGGGCGGCGGCTGGACCGGCGCTACCTGCCGGTGCTCGGCGCCTTCATTGTCTTTGTGCTGATGCTCGTGGTCGGTGGCGTCCGCTACGGCGATACGTTCCTATCCGGACTGCAACTGTCCAACTTGCTGATCAACAATGCCCATCTGGTGGTGATCGCCGTCGGCATGACCTTCGTCATTCTGACCGGCGGGATCGACCTGTCGGTGGGCTCGGTGCTGGCCCTGTCGGCCGTGTGCGCGGCGTATCTTTTCCGCACCGAGTGGCCGATCGGGATGGTGTTGCCGCTGGTGGTGATCGTCGGCTCGCTGATGGGGCTCGTCGTCGGGGTGATGGTGCATTACTTCGAGATCCAGCCCTTCATTGCCTCGCTCGCCGCGATGTTCATCGCGCGCGGGCTGTGCTACGTCATCGCCCCCGAATCGATTCCGATTCACGAGCCGAACTTCGTCTCGCTGACCTCCTGGCAGACGCAATTCAACCTGCTCGGCCGGACCTGGCATGTCAATGCGGCCGTGATCATCGCGCTGGTCGTCGTCGCCGTGGCGTTCTATTTCCTGCACTACACCCGGTTCGGCCGGACCGTGTATGCGATCGGGGGAAACGAGCAGTCCGCCATGTTGATGGGGCTGCCGGTCGCGCGCACGAAGGTGCTCGTCTACGTGGTCAGCGGTACCTGTGCGGGGCTGGGCGGGCTGCTGTTCGCGATGAACATTCGGTCGGGCTACGCCCTGCACGGGGTGGGCATGGAACTCGACGCGATCGCGGCGGTGGTGATCGGCGGGACGCTGCTCACCGGCGGTGCCGGCTTTGTGCTCGGCTCGCTGCTCGGGGTGCTCATCTTCGGTGAGATCCAGATGATCATTACCTTCCAGGGCACCTTGAGTTCGTGGTGGACCCGCATCGTCATCGGCGCGATGCTGTTGGTCTTCGTCGTCCTGCAGCGGGTGGTGATGACGCAGCGACGAACCTGAGCGGGCCGGCCCGGAGGCGGCCCGGGGGCGGCGGCGGGCCGGCGGGGGGGCCGGCGGCGGGAACTGCGGGCGGGGCGGGGTGCCAGGCATGGCGGGTCTATCCGGCATAACTGATCTGTGTCAGAATGCCGGTACCGTCGAAGGAGGGGTCGTGAACCCTCGAACCGCGCGCGCTCTGGGCATTCTGGGTTGTTGCATGGCGCTGGGCGCTCCCGCCGCCGCGTTGGCGGACAACGGGCCGGCCGGTCCGGGATCCTCGAACAACGTCACTGTTTCGGTCGACATTTCGCCGATGGCTACTCCGGGCGGGCCGACGCCCGGCGCCCCGGACGAAACTGGCGCTGGGGGCGCTGGGGGCGCCGGGGGGTCCGGAGGCAAGGGCGGGAAGCTGCCGCTCACCGGCGGATCCGTGGCGGGGCTGGCCGCACTCAGCGCCGGCGCGATCGTCACCGGCGTCTACGTGCGCCGACGCGCCGACGCGCGCAAGACCTAGCGAGCGGCCGCGGTTGAACGGCGCGGAGGCGAATGCCACGGGACGCCCGGACCCCCGCCCGCGCGCCGTCGCGACCGGTCGGGCGCCGGCCCGGTACTCGTCAACCCGAAGCCCGTCCTCCGGCGGCGGGCCCGGCGGGAAGTGGGCGAGCAGATCCAGACCGTTTCCTGGCGCTAGCTGAGCCGCGCCGCGCGAGGTAGAGCCGCGCCGCGCGAGGTAGAGCCGTAGTGCGTCCGACCCGCCGGTCCGGCGACGCCACGGATCTACCTCGGGGTCGGCGTCGGCGGCCGGCCGCTACGGCCGCGCCGCGAAGCGGTCCAGCAACTCGGCGTGCCCGGAGACGACGAGCAGGTCGTTGCCGCTGATCCGGGTCTGCGGCGTCGCGTAGACGAACTCCAGCCCCGGCGGCTTGACCCCGATCACGCGCACGCCGTAGCGCTCCAAGATCTTGGACTGCTCGATCGTGAAGCCGCGGATCTCGCGCGGCGGGCGCATCTTGACGATCGTGAAGCCGTCCTCGACCTCGATGTAGTCGAGCAACTTGCCGGAGACGAGGTGCGCCACCCGGTTCCCGGCGTCGAACTCCGGAAAGACGATGTGGTGCGCGCCGATTCGCTGCAGGATGCGCCCGTGTTCGGCGGAGACGGCTTTGGCCCAGATCTGCTCGGTGCCCAGGTCCACCAGGTTCCCGGTGATCAGGACGCTGGCTTCCAACGATGACCCGACGCCGACGACGGCCACGGGGAAATCGCGCGCGCCCAACTGTTCCAGCGCGGTCGGGTTGGTGGCGTCCGCCTCGACCAGCGGGATGATGCCGCTCCACTGGGCGATCAGTTGGGGCGAGCGTTCGACGGCGAGCACCTCCTGGCCGAGCCGGTCGAGGGTGCGGGCGATGGCGGAGCCGAACCGGCCCAGGCCGATGAGCAGCACGCCGTCGTCCTTGGCCATGGCCCGCCCGCCGTCCGTGCGGCGCGACGGCGCGGTAATGCGTTCGGCGATGCCGCCGGTGGGATCGTGCGGGTCGGACACGGCGTGCCTTCCGTCGGGGGTCGGGTGGATCGGGTCGGGTCGGGTGGGTCGGGTCAGTCGGGTCGGGTGGATCGGGTCGGGTCGGGTGGGTCGGGCGGTCCGCCGGTCGGGCCGCGTCAGCCGATGATGGGCCGCTCCTCCGGGTAGCGAATGACGCGCCGTCGGTCGCGCAGCGCGAGAGCGGCGGCGAACGTCATCGGCCCCGTCCGGCCGACGAACATCAGCGCGATCAGGACGTATTTCGCCGCGGTCGGCAGGCTCGGCGTAATGCCGGTGGACAGGCCGACGGTAGCGAATGCGGAGATCACCTCGAACAGGACCTGGTCCAGGCTGAGCCCGGTGAGTTCGAGCACGATGAGCGTGGCGAGCAGCACCGCCGTCGCGCCGACGAAGACCACCGCGACGGACAGCCGCAGCGTCTCGCGGGGGATCCGCCGGCCGAAGGCCTCCACGTCCCGGTCCCCGCGGGCCTCGGCCAGGATGGCGAGCAGCATCACGGCCAGCGTGGTCACCTTGATCCCGCCGGCCGTCGACGCCGAGCCGCCGCCGACGAACATCAACGCGTCGCTGACCAGCCAACTCGCCTCGCGCATCTGCCCGATGTCGATGGTGGACAGCCCGCAGGACCGTGGCATCATGCCAGTGAACAGCGAGGTCAAGACCTTGGTCCCCACGGGCTGTGGCCCGAGGGTGTGCGGATTCGTCCACTCCATGGCCGCGAACACGATGGCGCCGATCAGAAGCAGCAAGGCGCTGGTGGTCAGGGTGATCTTGGTGTGCAGGCTCCACTTCGAGGCGTTCCGGCGGTGCCGCATAACGTTCAGGATCACGGGGAAGCCGAGGGAACCGACGAACACCCCGATCAGGATCGGGATGCACAGCGCCCAGTCGCCCGCGTACGGCATCAGCCCCTCCTCGGTGGGGACGAAGCCCGCGTTGTTGAAGGCGGAGATGCCGTAGAACAGGCCGTGCCAGGCGGCCTCCCCGGTGGATTGGCCGAGCGTGAGGAACCGGGGGAACAGGACCGCGGCCACCGCCAACTCGAGACTCGTCGAGGTGACGATCACCACGCGGACGAGTGAGCCGACCTCCCCGAGCCGGGTGGTCTTGGTCTCCTCGGCGGTGAGCAGGCGTTGGGTCAGGCCGATCCGGCGGGACACGGCCATGCCGAGGATCGAGGCCAGCGTCATGACGCCGAGGCCGCCCACCTTGATGGCGATCAGGATGATGACGAGGCCGTAGGTGGACCAATAGGTGGCGGTCGGCACCACCACCAGGCCGGTGACGCACACGGCCGACGTCGCCGTGAACAAGGCGTCGACGAACGGGGCCGGTTCGCCCGACGCCGTCGCCCAGGGGGCGAGGAGGAGGCTTGTGAAGAGCGCAACGACGCCGGCGAAGACAGTCACGGCCAGCCGGGCGGGGGACTGACGGGCAACGCGGTCGACCAGTTCACGCCCGGCGCGCAGCGGCCGATTCATCGCGGGTGCCGCCATTCGACCTCCTGTGCCCTGGAGTATCCGGACCGTTGCGAGTCGCCCGAAATCCGCCGGATCACGGGCACGAGACGTCCCGGTGGACGCAAACGTCCTGCGGCAACTTTGCCACGACGTGCCTACAGGCGTCGCAGGCGCGCTACCGTGAATTATGAACAACGGCAGTTCGGCCTCATCAACGGAGACGAAGGCGGACGTCACGTCGAGCCCGGCGACGGCGCCGGTGCGGGTCGTGTGGGACCGGGAACTCCTTCGCTATGACTTCGGCCCGGTGCATCCGATGGCCCCGACCAGGCTGGACCTGACCATGCGGTTGGTCGAGGAACTGGGCCTGCTGGATCGGCCCGGCATCGAACTGGTCCAGGCCCCGATCGTCGACGATGAGGTCTTGGCGACGGTGCATGAACCCGAGTACATCGCGGCGGTGCGGGCCGCGTCGCACGGGGTGATCGACCCGGCGCGCGGCCTGGGCACGGAGGACGACCCCGTCTTCGACGGCATGCACGAGGCGGCGGCGCGGATTGTCGGGGGCTCCTATGAGGCCGCGGGGGCGCTGTGGTCCGGCGCGGCGAGTCACGCCGTGAATATCGCGGGCGGGATGCACCACGCAAAGCCGGGCGCGGCGTCGGGATTCTGTATCTACAACGACTCCGCCGTGGCGATCAAGCGCCTCCTGGCCGAGGGCGCCGAGCGGGTCGCCTACGTGGACCTCGACGCCCACCACGGCGACGGCGTCGAAGCGGTGTTCTGGGACGACCCGCGCGTCCTGACGGTCTCGGTGCATCAGAACGGGGCGACGCTGTTCCCCGGAACCGGCAGCCCGATGGACGTCGGCGAGGGGGCCGCCGCCGGCACGGCGGTGAATCTGGCCCTGCCGCCGCGCACGGACTCGGCCCGCTGGCTGCGGGCGATCGACGCCATCGTCCCCGCGGTGATCTCCGCCTTCCGGCCGGATGTCCTGGTCACCCAGCACGGCTGCGACTCCCACTCGGAGGACCCGCTGTCCGACCTGCGCGTCTGCGTGGGTGCGCAACGCAAGGCGGCGGCATGGATGCACGACTTGGCGCACAAGTACTGCGCGGGGCGCTGGCTCGCCGTCGGCGGCGGGGGCTACGCGGTGGCGCGGGTGGTGCCGCTGAGTTGGACCTGCCTGGTCGCCGACGTGATCCACACCCCGATCGAGGGCGCGATGCAGGTCCCGCAGTCGTGGCGCGAGTACGTCGAGGAGACGGCGCCGGTGTATGCGCCGGAGGACTTCGGCGACGAGGTGGTGCACCGGCCGTGGTCGGCCGGCTACGATCCGGGCGACGACGTCGACCGCACCGTGCTCGCCACCCGACGCTCGGTGTTCCCCCTCCTCGGCCTCGACCCGCACTACGACTGAGCCCGATGACGCCCGAAGCCTCGGATGCGAGTACTCTTGGCCTCGGACTTCTCTCGTGTTGGTCGACGCACGATCAACCGTGGACCACGCACGGCCGGTTCCGGCCGCGCACCGACCAGCAAGCGAGGACGTATGGGTTCCGTCATCAAGAAGCGCCGCAAGCGCATGGCGAAGAAGAAGCACCGCAAGCTGCTGCGCAAGACTCGCCACCAGCGGCGTAACAAGAAGTAGGGTTCGGGCCGCGGCCCAGCCGCTGCACCCCATGAGTCCGATCGGCCGAATATCGGCCGACGGCCGTGGGGTGTTCTGCGTGCCGGATCTGCCTGCCATGGCATCCGGTGGACCCGGTGTCAGGACCGCATGAAAGGCGTCGCCTACCGGCCGCGCAGGGCGCGGCGCAGCGACCGCAGAATGAGGCTCGCCGCCCAGGCCCCCCCTGCCAGGCTGGCCGTGTGCATCGACGTCCGGGTCAGCCGGCGCCGTCGGCCGCGGAACTCGCGGATGGGCCAGCCCACGTCCTGGGCGTGCCGGCGCAGGCGTCCGTCCGGGTTGATCGGGCACGGATGGCCGACGGCCTCCATCATCGTGACGTCGTTGAGCGAGTCGCCGTAGGCGTACGAACGCTCGAGGTCGATCCCCTCCGCGGCGGCCAGCGCGCGGACCGCGGCGGCCTTGTTCGGGCCGTGCATCAAGGGGCCGACGAGTTCGCCGGTGTAGAAGCCGTTCTCGTGCTTGGCCACGGTGCACAGCGCGCCCGTGACGCCGAGCCGGCTGGCGATCAACTCGCCGATCTCTGCCGGCGTGGCCGAGACGAACCAGACCTGGTGTCCGGCCGCGAGGTGGTCGTCGATCAACCGTCGCGTGCCGTCGTAGATCCGCAGCGAGAGGACCTGCTCCCACACCTCGTCGCCGACCGCGGTGACCTCGGCCACGGAGTGGCCGGCGATCAGGGAGAGGGCCCGGGTCCGAATCCGCTGGATGCGGCGGGCGTTCTCACCCGAGGCGAGGTAGCGGCTCTGGTGGTAGGCAAAGATGAGGAGGTCCCTGGACCGCACAAAGCCCGCCCGGCGCAGCGCGAGCGCGAGGTGGAAGGAGGACGTGCCACGGATCACCGTGTTGTCGACATCGAAAAAAGCCGCCGTGACGTGGTCGGACGATCCGGGCGTCGGCATACCGATAACTCTAGCTCTGCACATAGGCTGTGCGAATGACTGTACCCGCGGACGCCGGACCCTCAGCCCCCTCGGCCCAGTCGCGCGTCGTGCTCTACGGGCGCACGCCGTGCGGATTGTGCGACGAGGCGCGCTCGATCGTCTCTATGGTGTGCACGGACGCCGGGGTGGATTGGGTCGAGGTGAATATCGACGCGCCGGGCGCCGACCCGGCGCTGGCGGCGAAGTACGGGAACTACGTGCCGGTCGTCACCGTCGACGACGTTCAGATCGGTTTTTGGACGATCGATCCGGCCCGGCTGGTCCGCGCCATCGGCGAAAGTGCGCGCCGGCGGTAGCGAACGGCGCCGGCAGAATCCAACCCAGCGCCGGCCGGTCGCGAATCTTGGGGATGACCTGCGGGTCCCCCGACCGATACGGTTGGTTCGGCGTCGAGCAGACTTGGGGGCTGATGACGTGGCGGAGTCGACGGGGACCGGCTCGAACGAAGCGCTGGCACACGCTGCCATACCCGCGGCGACGGTGGCGCGGCTGCCCTTCTACCTGCGCGCCCTGCGCGAACTTGTCACCCGGGGGGTGACGACGACGTCGTCGGGCGAATTGGCGACGCTGTCCGGGGTGGGGTCCGCCCAGTTGCGCAAGGACCTGTCCTTCCTCGGGTCCTTCGGCACCCGGGGCGTCGGGTACGACGTCGACACGCTCGCCGGATCCATCACCCGGGTCCTCGGGGTCGAGGAGGAGCACCGGCTGGCGATCATCGGGATCGGCAAGCTCGGGCACGCCCTGGCGAACTACTCCGGGTACGTGGCCCGGGGCTTCCAGGTGGTGTCGCTGCTGGACGCGGAGCCCGAGGTGATCGGCACCCGCACCGGTGGGCTGGTCATCGAGTCGATCGAGGCGCTGGAGGAGGTCGTTGCCCGCGAGGGTGTGACGATGGTGATCCTCGCGACGCCCGCCGAGCATTCCCAGGCCGTGGCCGACCGGGTGGTGGCGGCCGGGGTCAAGGAGATTCTGAACTTCGCGCCGTGTGCGCTGCAGGTGCCGTACGACGTGTTCGTGCGCGGGGTGGATGTCGGCTCGGAACTGCAGATTCTGGCGTTCCACGCGCAGGCGCGGGCGCTCGCGAACCGGGCCGGCAGACGCCGGCGCTGAACCTGCCTCGCGCGCGGCACCTCTGCCGCCGCCGCCGTCGAAGCGCGCTCATCCGGCCGGAGCGCGGACGAAGCACAGGTACCACGCCCGAGGTGAGATGTCGCCAACGAACGAGAGGTGCGGCCCGCGAACGAGAGGTGCGGCCCGCGAACGAGAGGTGCGGCCCGCGAACGAGAGGTCTCGGGCGCCGGACCGACCGATTCGCGACGTTTAGCCTCTACCTCGTCGGCGATACCTCTATCTCGTTGGCGATACCTCTATCTCGTTCGACAAACCTCTATCTCGCGCGCACTACCTCCGCCTCTCGCGCGGCGGTCACCGTCACCCGCGCCCCACGGCAGAACCCTCGCCGGCCGCCCGGAAACCACCCCCGCA
>JAVBMU010000078.1:0-16523 GCA_031552185.1 Cellulomonadaceae bacterium
GCACCCGCCCGCCGCCGCACAGGCCACCGCACAGTCGGCGGGCGCCGTCGCCGCGGCGCCGGCGGCGCCCACCGGCGCGCGGCGGGCGACCGTGCTCGTCGGGGTCGGCGGCCTGCGCTGGTCGGATGTCACGTCGGCGCGCACCCCCGCGTTGTGGCGGATGGTGGGCGGCGGGGCCGTCGGGTCGATCCCGATGGGGGACGCCCCCGTGACCTGCCCGCTCGACGCCTGGCTTACCCTCTCCGCCGGGCGGACCACCGCCGCGCGACCCGAGACGCCCGACGTCGCACCACCGGCCGGCACGGCGGAGGCAGACCAGGCGACGAGCGACCGGACCTGCATCCCGCTGCCCGACGTCACCGCTACCGCCAAGATCGGTCCCGCCACCGTCACCGGCTGGGCGAACCTCGTGCCGCAACCGCCCACCACGCCCACGGACCGCCCCGAACCGGGCGCGCTCGCGACCCTGCTCGACGAATCCGACACGGCGGCGCTCGCAATCGGACCCGGCGGCGCCGTCGCGCTCGCGGATCGGACCGGACGGGTGGCGCGCTACGCCGTGACCCTCGACACCCTGCGCATTGCCGATCTGCCGCTGCCCGGCGTCACTGTGATCGACGCCGGGGTCCTGGCCGAATCCCCGGCCGCCCGGCGGGCCGCCCTGGAAGGCATCGATCGCATGCTGAACAGGCTGACCCACGGGCTGCCGCGCGGTTCGCGGGTCCTGGTCGCCGGCGTCGCCGACACCCCCGGCGCGCGGCCGGGATTCCAGGTGGTCGTGGACTGGCGGGCGCCGGGCGGCCAGGCCCGCTGGCTGTATTCGGACTCCGCCCGCCGGCAGGGCATCGTCCCCCTCTCAGACCTCACCCCGACCCTCGCCGCCGAGGCCGGCCCCGCCGACAAGCACCTGATCGGCAAGCCGCTCGAAATCCGGGACCTGCGCCGGCTCAGCATCGCCCGGACCGTTGAGAATCGGGCCTACCTCAACGTCCTGTCCTCGACGATTTCCACGGCGATGCCCGCGCTGTTCGTGTGCCTGGTCGCCCTGCTTCTTCTGCCGTTCGCCGTGACCCTGACGGCCCGGCGCCTGGCCGCGCGCCGCGGCGGGGCGCAGTTGCCCCCCGGCCCCCGCAGCAGGCGCTTCATTGCAGCGGTCGCCCTGCTCGCCGCCTCGGCGCCAGCCGCCGCCTCGCTGGCCACCCTCGCCCGCTGGTGGGTCCGGCCGACGCCGACGCTCGTACTGGCGCTCAGCCTCTCCGTCGCCACCGTCGCCGTCGCCTGGGTGGTGTGGGCGATCAGCCGGGTGCTGCCGCCCGCGCCGTGGCGGGTGGCGGGAGCGTCCGCGGCGGTCACCTGGCTGGTTCTGAGCGTCGACGGTCTGACCGGGACCACCCTGCAGCAGGGCTCGCTGCTCGGCCCCTCGCCGGCGATGGGCGCCAGGTTCTACGGCTTCAACAACATCACGTTCGCCATCTACAGCGCCGCGGCAGTGATCCTGGCCGGATCGCTCGCGTCCTGGCTCGGCGGCGCCGGGCGTCGGCGCGCCGCCGTCCTGGCCGTCGTCGCCGTGGGAGCGCTCACCACCGTGATCGACGGCTGGCCGGCGTTCGGCGCGGACTTCGGCGGAATTCTGGCCCTGGTGCCGACGTTCGCAGTCCTCGCCCTGACCGTGGCCGGGTTCCGGATCACGCCGCGCCGGGCCGGCGCCGTCGTGGTCGCGACGGTGGCCGCCGTTGCCGCGATTTCGCTGATCGACTTCCTGCTCCCCGGTTCCGGCTCGCACCTGGGCGGGTTCGTCCAACGGATCGCCGACGGCGAGGCCTTCTCGATCATCGGCACCAAAGCTGCCGGCGCCTGGCGGACGATCACGGGGGTGGGCGGAGTGCTCGCCGCGATCGCCTTCGTGCTGGCCGTCCTGGCCGCACTGCGGCCCGAGCGTTTCCGCCTGCCCGAGGTGGCCGACGCCTACCGGCGGTGGCCGCTGTTGCGGCCGATCGCGATCGCGCTGGCGCTGGCCGCCACGCTGGGCTCGGCGCTGAACGATTCCGGGATCGTCGTCGCCGCGATCTTCTTGCTGGCCTCAGTCTCGACCCTGGTCGCAAGTCTGCTCGCCGAACCCGTCCGGGCGCCTGTGCTCGCGCCGGGCGTGACCGAACCGGGCGGGACCGAACCGGCCGGGGCCGCACCCGGCCGGGCTGCGCCGGCCGGGCGGACCGCCACCCGGATGCCCGCGATGCTACTGACCCTGTCCGGGGGCCTGCTCGTCGCGCTCCTGCTCGCCTCGTCCCTGTCCACCGGCGTGCTCCGCTCGGCCCGGGCGGTCGCCCCGGCCGGGGTGGAGAGTTCGGCGGGGGCGGAGGTCGGCATCGCCTCGGCACGCCCGTTGATCGTGATCGGAACCACGGGCATCTCCTGGGCCGAGGTCCGCGAAGGCACCGCGCCGACGCTGCGGACCCTGCTCGGCGACGGCGCCGCCGCCGCCGGCCTGGCCCAGCCGACCGGAGCCGCGAGCCGCTGCTCGGTCGGCGGCTGGCTCGCGCTCTCTGCGGGCGAACCCGCGATCTCCACCACCACCCGGGCCGCGGACGGCACCTGGCGTTGCCCCGCCCCGGCCGTCACCAGGACCGCCGACGGCGCGACGGTGACCGGGTGGGACGGCCTGACCGCTATCCAGGGCACCCCCTATCGCGCGGAACTCGGCCTGCTCGGCGACGCCTTGGCGACGTCGTCGTCCTGCACGACCGCCGTCGGACCGGGCGCGGCGATCGCACTCGCCGGCCGGAACGGGGCGGTCGCGCGCTACCGTACCGTCGGCCAGGCGATGGCGGCCGACTCGGACGCCTTCGTCTGCCCGGTGACGGTGGTCGACGCCGGCGACGCCACCGTGCCCCGGCTGTGGCCCGAACTGTCAACGAAGCAGCGATCGGCGCTGCGCGCCCAGGTTCGCGCCGGCCGGATCGCCGACGTCGACCACACGATCAAGCGGGTGCTGGAGACCGCGCCCGCCGGCGCGACGATCCTGGTCGCCGACATCGCGGGCACGCCCGGCAAGCGTCCGGTCCTGGGCGCCGCGCTCGCCCGGCCCGGCTGGGACGACCCCGAACAGGCCCGGTACCTGACCAGCGCGGCCACCCGCACCGAGGGAGTCGCCCGGGTCCTCGACATCCCGGCCACGATCCTCGCTGCGACCGATGCCGCGATGCCCGAATCGCTGCAGAACACCCCGCTCGCCTACGGCGCCGTGCGCCCGCCCGACGTCGCGACGGCGGCCAGTTCGCTGGCGGACCTGACGTCCCGGGACCACATCCGCCGCGCCGTCTACACCTACTTTGTCGACGCGCCGTTCTACGCGGGCCTGGCGCTCGCCGCCCTCGCCTGGCTTCTGCTGTGGCGCCGACCTGGGCTCGGCCAGGTCGGCCGGATCCGAGCGCTCGGCTGGCTGCGGTCCGCGGCGCTCGTCCTGGCCGCGCTCCCGATCGCGTCGTTCCTGATTTCGCTCACCGAATGGTGGCGCTGGGACCACCCGCTGACCGTCCTGATCCTCGCTGCCGTGGGTGCCACCGCCGCCGTGGCGGGAATCGCGACGCTCGCCCCGCGGCGCCCGGTGTGGCTCGCCCCGGGGATCGTCGCGGGGCTGTCCTTCGCGGTCCTGAGCATCGACGGTGTGATCGGCACACCGCTGAACCGGGCGGGTCCGCTCGGTTCGGCGCCCACCTTCGGCGCCCGCTTCTACGGTTTCGGCAACCCGACGTTCTCCGTGTATGCGGTGTGCGCCCTGATCGCGGCCGCGGCCGCCGCCCAGTGGCTGGTCTCGCGCGGCCGACGGCGGTGGGCGGTCGGGCTGGTGAGCGCGATCGGGGCCGTAACGCTGATCGTGGACGTGTGGCCGACCTTCGGGGCCGACGTCGGCGGCGGGCTGGTCCTGGTGCCCGGCTTCGCGGTCGTGGCGCTGGCCGCTTCCGGCACCCGGGTCACCTGGCGGCGGGTCGCCGTCGTCGCCCTGGCCGGGGTGGCGCTGGTGACGGCCATCGGTTTCGCGGACTTCCTGCGGCCGGCCGACCAACGCTCGCATCTGGGCCGGTTCGTGGCCGAGGTCGTGGCGGGCGACGCGTGGGTGACGCTGGCCCGCAAGGGCCTCTACGCGGCCCGGTCCGTCACCGGCGGGCTGTCCGTCTGGCTGACGCTGGCTCTGCTGGTCGCGTGCGCCGCCATGCTCTTCGCGCCGCGCCGGTTCACCCCGCGCTGGTTCGCCCGCTGCGAGGAACTGTGGCCGCTGCTGCGGCCGGCAATGCTGGGGATCTGGTTGGTCGTCCTGGCCGGTTCCCTGGTGAACGACTTCGGGGTGCGGATCGCGATGATCGCGATGATCCCAGCCATCCCGTTGCTGACCTTGACCGCGATCGACGCCGGCGTTATCGCCGCGCGGGCTCGCCAGCCCGAGGAGGGCGGGCGAACAGACCCGACCGACGATCCCCAGCCGACCGACGATCCCCAGCCGGCCGAAGAACCCCAGCCCGCCGAACCCCAGCCGGCCGAATCCGAACCAACCGCCGCCCCCCGGCCGGAGGTCAGCTCCCGACCCGCAACCGCTCCATAGCCCGCAACACCCGGCGGGCGCCGACGGCGAGTTGAACATCGCGGTATTGCCGGGCGCGGTGAAGTTGACCCTTCAGATCGCTGCCCGAGGCGCGATGCCGCAGGTCGCACGGCACCTCGAGCGCCACATAGCCGCGCCGCAGCAGGTCGATCGTCATGCCGGTCTCCACCCCCCAGCCGTGCGCCAGCGGGGTCGCCGCCTCAAAGGCCTCGCGGGTGAGGCACCGCATCCCGGACAGCGGTTGGGTGGGTGTCCAACCGGTCATCGATTGGATCGCGCGGCGGGCGGCCTTGACCACGAAGCCCCGCCCGCCGGCCCCGGCCTGCGGCGGCAGGAGGGCGATCGCGACATCAGCACGGCCCGCGAGCACCGGCGGCACGAGCGGCGCGGCGTGCACCGCGGATTCGCCGAGGTCCCCGTCGAGGAACAGCAACAGGCGCGGCGGGCGGCCCTCGACGTCCCGCATCGCGACGACCGCGGCCCCGGTCTCCATCGCGGCAGCCTTGCCGCGATTGTGCGAATGGCGGACGACGACGGCGCCCGCGTCCCGCGCGACGTGTTGCGTGTTGTCCTCGCTCCCGTCGTCGACGACGAGGACCAGGTCCACGTTCGGGATCGCCTTCGCGGCCCGGATGGTGGCGGCGATCAGGCGGTTCTCGTCCTTCGCCGGGATGACGACGGCGACTCGCTGGACCCGTTCGCGCTCGGGCGCATTCGGGTCGACGTCGGGCGGCGGCGTCTTGGCGCGGGGTCCGGAGGCGCCGGCGGGCTGTGGTCGAACGGGGCCGGCCGGCCGCTGCTCGCTGTTCACGACAACCACCCTTCCATCCCGACGGCGCGGCCCTCAGTTCCCCGACATTTCCTTGGGATATTACCACGTGTCAGTAAAGAGGTGGTCCACATTGTCCGTTCCGGCCACATTCCGAGCACTGCTTCCTTTCGGCTTTCGATCACCGCAACGTGACCTGACGCGAGACAATCCCGGCGCGGGCGCGCCGTTCAGCGGCCGTCAGCGGCCCGCCCGCGAGCGCCGCCGCAAGCCGTTCGTCCAACTCGGCGATCGGGCCCTCCACCTCCGCGGCAGTGGTCCCCGGCGGCAACTCCCACACCGGGACCAGCAGGCCGCAGGATCGGAACGCGCCGACGAACCGGCCCCCGGCGAGCCCGGATTCCCGCCGCGCATGAAGTCTCGCAATCGCATCGATCAGCTCGTCCTCCGCCTCCGGCCGCGACCATCGAACGAACTCGCGGCTCATCCGGCACCAGTAGGCCGACCGCACGCCCGCCAATTGAACGGTGGGGATCAGGGAGTCGGCCGCCTCCTGCAGCGAGGTCGCGACGTCGTCGGCGCGCGGCGCGTCGGGGTCCAGCCAGTAGTCGAAGCCGTCGCGCACGGTCACCTCGAAGGGGACCTCGGGATCCAGGACCTCCTGCAGCCGCGGGCCCGGCCCGGGCGGCGGTCCGGGCAGGATCGGGCTGCCCGGCTCGGCCTCGATCGCCGCCAGCAGTGCGACGGCGAGGTCCCGGCTCACGTCGCCCGAACCGGTGATCCCCTGCACGGCCAGCAGAATGGCGCCGTCCTGACGATGCAGCCCGACCCATCCGGCCGGGAGTACCGTCACGACCATTACGTCGCGGCCGCCGAATTCGGCCCGGGTCCGCGCCGTCGCCGTTGCCGACGGGACCACCTCGCGCATCGCCACCCAGTCCGTCTCGCCGGGCAGGCTCTCGAAAGGGCGAAGGACGAAGTCGGCGGAGGTGTTCTTGGCCATGGCGCGAGTCTATTCCGCCCGGCGACGCACCCGGCGCTCCGCCATCGCGGCAGTTCCGCCGCGGCGCCGCGGCGGAACTGCGTACAACCTCACAGTTCCAGTGAACGGGACTGCCGGCAGGATCAGTGCATGGATCCCCGTGCCGGCACCCCCGCCCAGCCGTCCGACCTGATCGATGTCGACGCCGTCGTCGGCGCCTACTACGACCTGACCCCCGACGTCGACGATCCCGCGCAACAGGTGGCTTTCGGCACCTCGGGGCACCGCGGTTCGAGCCTCGACCACGCCTTCAACGAGGCCCACATCGTCGCCATCACCGCGGCGATCGTCGAGTACCGCCGCACCCAGGGCACCGACGGGCCGCTGTTCATCGGCCGCGATACCCACGCCCTGTCCCGGCCCGCCTGGCAGACCGCGCTGGAGGTGCTGGCGGCCGCCGGCATCCAGACCTACATCGATGCCCGGGACAGCGTGACGCCCACGCCCGCCGTCTCCCAGTCGATCCTGCTGCACAACGGGGCCGGCACCGGCGCCGGCATACGCACGGCCGGGCCGGGGCTGGCCGACGGCATCGTCGTGACGCCGTCGCACAACCCGCCGCGGGACGGCGGCTTCAAGTACAACCCACCGCACGGCGGTCCCGCCGGCTCCGAGGCGACCGGCTGGATCGCCGACCGCGCCAACGAGATCCTGCGCGGCGGCGTCGGCGGGGTGCGCCGCGTACCGCTCGACCGCGCGCTGGCCGCGGACACCACCCACCGGCACGACTACATGACCACCTACGTCGACGACCTGATCAACGTGTTGGACGTCGAGGCGATCCGGGCCTCCGGGGTCCGGATCGGCGCCGACCCGCTGGGCGGGGCGAGCGTCGAGTTCTGGGGCGAGATCGGCGAGCGGTACGCGTTGGACCTGACCGTGGTCAACCCGCACGTCGATCCGCGCTGGGCCTTCATGACCCTGGACTGGGACGGCAGGATCCGAATGGACTGCTCCTCGCCTTACGCGATGGCGTCCCTGGTCGCCCGGATGACCGGGGAGGGCGCCGCCGCGGCGCCGTTCGACATCGCCACGGGGAACGACGCCGACTCCGACCGGCACGGCATCGTCACCCCGGACGCGGGCCTGATGAACCCGAACCACTACCTCGCCGTCGCCATCCAGTACCTCTACGGGGGCGCCCGGGGCGGCTGGCGGGAGGACGCGGGCATCGGCAAGACGCTCGTCTCGTCCGCACTGATCGATCGGGTCGCGGCGGCGCTCGGCCGGCGGCTGGTCGAGGTTCCGGTCGGCTTCAAGTGGTTCGTCCCCGGCCTGCTGGACGGCTCGATCGGCTTCGGGGGCGAGGAGTCGGCCGGGGGGTCCTTCCTGCGCCGGACCGGCGGGGTGTGGTCCACGGACAAGGACGGCCTCCTCCTCGCCCTGCTCGCCGCGGAGATCATCGCGACGACGGGTCGCAGCCCGTCCGAGCACCACGCCGACCTGGTCGCGCAGTTTGGTCCGTCCTGGTACGCCCGCGTCGACGCGCCCGCGAGCCTGGCCGAGAAGGACCGGCTCGCCAAGCTCTCGCCGGACCGGGTCACCTCGACCACCCTCGCCGGCGAGGCGATCACCGGCCGGTTGACGACGGCGCCCGGCAACGGCGCGGCCATCGGCGGGCTCAAGGTGACCACGGCGAACGCCTGGTTCGCCGCCCGGCCGTCCGGCACCGAGAACGTGTACAAGATCTACGCCGAGTCTTTCGTCTCCGCCGACCACCTCGCCCAGGTCCAGGCCGAGGCGCGCGACGTCGTCGGCGCCGCCCTCGACGGATGATTCTGAAATGCGGGGTTCGTCGGCCGTGGGGCAGCCCGGCCGTCGAGCGCCGAACCCTGGGATCCCAGTGGGTAGCCGCCGGCGGCGGGGGCGCTCAGCCCTGCCGGGCTTCCCAGGTCTCCTCGGCGATCCGCTGGGCATCGCGCAGCGCGCGGGCCGGGTCCACGCCCTTGGGGCAGACCTGCGTGCAGGAGCCGTCCTGGGTGCAGGGCCAGATGCCCTCCTCGACGTCCATTGCGTTCATCCGCAGGACGTCGCCGCGGTCCCGCGAGTCGAGATCCCAGCGGCGGGCAGTCGCGACGGCGGCCGGGCCGACGAAGCCCGGCACCTCGCCGACCTGCGGGCACGCGGAGTAGCAGAGCATGCAGTCGATGCATTGGGCGAAGCCGAGGTAGGCGGCAAGTTCGGCCGGGCTCTGAGCCGTGGGCCGCGGCGCCGCGGCCGGCGCCGGGCCGGGCGGGGCGTCGTCGGGCGCGGCGTCGTCTTCCGGGACGTCGTCGTCTACCGGGACGTCGTCGGGCGGGGCGTCGTCGTCGGGCAGGAGCCAGGGCGAGAGCGAGGCCACCTTGCCGAGGAAGCCGTCCGTCTCGACGACGAGGTCGCGCAGCACCTCGAAGTGCGCCAACGGCCCCACCTTGAGGCCGGACGTCCGGTACCCGCGCACGAACGTCTCGCAGCCCAGCATCGGACGGCCGTTCACCATCACGCCGCACGAACCGCAGATCGCCATCCGGCACGACCAGCGGAACGTGAGGGTGGGATCCAGGTTGTCCTTCGCCCAGGTGAGCGCGTCCAGGACGGTGGTCCGCTCGGCGTAAGGGACCTCGTAGACCGAGGTTCGCGGCCCGCCGGGACCGGGCTGCTCGCCCGGTTCGAGGCGCACCACCTCGAGCCGGACCGTCCCCAGCACGCCGTCGGCGTTCGTACCGCCGGCCGTCGACCCGGCCGCGGCCGCACGGGTCGGATCCGCGTCACCGGTCATCGCTTCGGGTGCGCTCATCCCCGCGCCATCCCATCGCCGACCGGCCGGTGTTCGACGACGAGCGGCGCACCGGCCGCCGCCGCCCGGACCTCCCCACCGGCCGCCGCCGCCCGGACCTCGGAGTGCAGCACCGGCCCCGGCGCCGGCTCGGGCCGGTCGAGCCGTTGGTGCGCCCCGCGCGACTCGGCCCGCGCCGACGCCGCGGCGACCACCGCGCGCGCGACGTCGACCATCGCGACCAGTTCCAGCGCTTGGGCCCAGTCGGTGTTGAGCACCGCGGAGGTGTCGGTCACCCGGACCTCGGCCGCCCGCCGGGCGAGGTCATCGAGGGTGCGCGCCGCCCGGGCAAGCCCCTGCGCGTCGCGGAAGATGCCGACGTCCGCGTCCAGCACGCGCCACAACTCGTCCCGGATCCGCGCGGGCGGTTCGTCGCCCCGGCCACGCATCGCCAGGCGTGCGCTCGCCACCGCCGCTGCCCGGTCCCGCACTTCGGCCGCCGCGGCCCCAGCGGCCCCCGCCGCCCCGGCGGCCGCCGCGGCTCCGGCATCGCCCGCGGCTCCGGCCCACGCCAGCGCCGCCGCGCCCGCCGCCGCCCCGACCACCAGCGTCTCCACCAGGGAGTTCGAGCCCAGTCGGTTCGCCCCGTGCAGGCCGGTCGAGGCGCATTCCCCCGCCGCGTAGAGCCCCGGCAACTCGGTGGCTCCGCGGGCGTCGGTCCGGATGCCGCCCATGGTGTAGTGCGCGGCGGGCCGCACCGGGATGAGTTCGGTGGCGGCGTCGACCCCGACGAACCGCCGCGCGAGGTCCGCCACTTGCGGCAGCCGGTCGGCAATCCGCTCGGCCCCCAGGTGCCGCAGATCCAGGTGCACGACGCCGCCGCTCGGCCCGGGCGTGGTCCGCCCCGCCCGGTCCGCCCGCCAGAACGCCTGCGACACCAGGTCCCGCGGGCCGAGTTCCATTCGGGCGGCCACCGGCGCGCCCGCCGGGGTCTGCGGCCCCAGTCCGTAGTCCGCGAGGTAGCGCCGGCCGGCCGCGTCCAGCAGCAGGCCGCCCTCGCCCCGAGCGGCCTCGGTGATCAGGATGCCCGTGCCCGGCAGGCAGGTGGGGTGGAACTGCACGAACTCCATGTCCCGCAGCGCGAGCCCTGCCCGCAACGCCATCGCGAGGCCGTCGCCGGTGACGATCCCCGCATTGGTGGAGGCGCCGTAGATCCGCGCCGCGCCGCCCGTCGCCAGCACCACGGCGCCCGCGGCGATCAGCACCGGCTCCCCGCTGCGCTGATCGTAGGCGACCACCCCGGCCGCCCGGCGGTCGGCCCCCGAGCCGACCGGGACGACGTCGAACACCAAGTGCTCGTCGAACCGCCGGATCCCGCCGAACCGCAGCGACGTCTGGAAGAGGGTGTGCAGCAGGTGGAAGCCGGTGCGGTCCGCCGCGAACCAGGTGCGCGGCCGGCTCATCCCGCCGAACCGACGCAATGCCGGCCGACCGTCGTCGGCCCGGCTCCAGGGCATCCCCCACCGCTCGAGCCGGGCCAACTCCTCCGCCGCTCGTTCGACGACGAATCGCACCGCCTCGGGTTCGCCCAGCCCGGCGCCGCCGGCGAGCGTGTCGGCGATGTGGTGCTCGACGTCGTCGTCCGGGCCGGCGACGCCGGCCGCGCCGCCCTCGGCCGCAACGGTGTGCGACCGCAGCGGGTAGACCTTCGAAACCAGCCCGACGACGCCCCCCGCGCCCGCGACCTCCAGCGCGGCCCGAAGGCCGGCGGCCCCGCCGCCGACCACGACCACGTCAACCGTTTCCACTCGCACCCCGCCACCCTACGCGGCACCGGACCGACCCGACGACGGCCGTCCCGGCCCCGGTCTCACTGGCTCAGCGCGCCCATCGGGATCGCCCAGCGGTCCTCGTCGAGCTACCGGCTACAGGGATTTCCCGGTCGTGAGTACAGGGAAATCCCTGTAGCCACGACAGGAAAATCCCGCCGGCGGCTGCGTCGGCGGCCGCGCGCTGCGGCGCCGTAGCCGCCCGGTGCGGACGCGATGCGACACTGGGTCCGTGCAGCAGGACCGCAACGACTCCCCCACGATCCCCGCCGACGTCGCGAACCCGAGCCACGCTTCCGCGGTCGACCGACCCGCGCCGTGGGATGAATCCGCCGAGATCTCGCCGGCTCCCGCGGCCCCGGCGGGCGGCTCCCGCGGGTCGGCGCGCGCAACCCGCAACCCCTACCGCGCGATCCTGCGGGTGCCGGGAGCGCGGGCCTTCTGCGTCGCGGCGGGCGTCGCTCGGTCCCCGATGTCCATGGTGGGCATCGGGTCGATCCTCATGGTGCGGCTGCTGTACGGGAACTACTCGATGGCGGGCCAGGTCGCGGCGGTGCTGTGCGTCGCCACCGCCTTCGGCGGGCCGCTGCTCGCCCGCCTGGTGGATCGGCTCGGCCAGCGCCGCGTCATGGCGCCGGCGCTCGCCACGGCGAGCGTCGGCCTGTCCGGGCTGATCTGGGCGGCCGACGCCCACGCCCCCGCCTGGGTCCTCTTCGCCTTCGCCGCCCTCACCGGGGCGACGTCCGGCTCCTACGGGTCGTTGGTCCGGGCCCGCTGGACCCACGCCGTCGGCGCCGAACCGCGCAAGCTGCACACGGCGTTCTCGCTGGAGGGCGCCATCGACGAACTGATCTTTGTCGTCGGTCCGGTGGCCGCGACGCTCCTCGCCACTCGGGTCTTCCCGACGGCGGGTCTCGTGGTCGCCCTGGGACTCGGGCTGATCGGCGGCATCTGGTTCCTGTCCCTGCGGCACACCGAACCGCCGCTGGTCCGGGCCCGGCCGGGCGTGGCGCACCGCTCGGCAATCACGGCTCCCGGGATGCCGATTCTGGTGCTGGGGTTCGTCGGCATGGGGGCGATCTTCGGCTCCAACGACATCTCGATCGTCGCGTTCGCGGATGAGAACGGTCACAAAGATGCCGCCGGGCTCATCCTCGCAATGTTCGCGCTCGGGTCGCTGGTCTCCGGGCTCGCGTACGGGCTGCGGCACTGGCTCGCGCCGTTGTGGAAGCAGTACGCGCTGGGCATGGTCTGCCTTGCGGTCGGCGTCTCGCTGCTGCTATTTGTCCAATCCTTCGCGGCGCTCGCCGTGGTCGGCTTCGTGGCGGGGTTCGCGATCGCGCCGTCGATCATCGCCGGCAATGGCCTGGTGCAGTCCCTGGTCCCGGCGGGCCAACTCACCGAAGGCCTGACGTGGGTCGGCACCGCGCTCAACATCGGAGTCTCGATCGGCTCGTGGATCGCCGGCGTGCGGGTCGACGCCGGCGGCTCGCACGCGGGGTTCGTCGTCCTCGTGTGCGCGGCCGGGTTCGCCGTCCTGGTGACGCTTGGCTCGCTCAGCACCCTCCGCCGTCGGGCCGTCGCCACCGACGCCGCCTCCTGAGCGGGGCACCGGGGACGCCGTCCCCTGGTGCCCAGCCTGCCGCGGCGTGCCCACCGGTTCGCATGCGCGAATCGACCCGAACGTTATGGCCGGCCACGCCGGTCGGCCCACTAGACTGCGCCGGACCCACGACGTGGCGAAAGGACCTGCATGCGCACCGACGCCCCGCCCACCCCGGCGGCCCCGGCCGGCCCGCCCGCAGCCGACGACGCGCCCGGACTCACCGAGTCGGAACGGCTGAGCCGCAGCCTGGGCAATCGCCACCTGCAATTGATCGCGATCGGCGGCGCTATCGGGACCGGCCTGTTCCTCGGCTCGGGCAAGACGATTCACCTCGCCGGGCCGTCCGTGCTCCTGGTCTACGCCACGCTCGGCTTCATGCTGTTCTTCGTGATGCGGGCGCTCGGCGAACTCCTGTTGTCGAACCTGGAGTACAAGTCGTTCCGCGACTTCGCCCAGGACCTGCTCGGACCGTGGGCCGGGTTCTTCACGGGATGGACGTACTGGTTGTGCTGGATCGTGACCGGCATGGCGGACATCTCCGCGGTCACGGGGTACGTCACGTGGTGGTTCCCCGGCTGCCCCAAGTGGGTTCCCGGCGTCGCGCTGATCCTGCTCCTGCTGGGGCTGAACCTGGTCGCCGTGCGGATGTTCGGCGAGCTCGAATTCTGGTTCGCCCTGATCAAGATCGTGGCAATCGTGGCGCTGATCGGCACGGGTGTCCTGATGCTCGTGGCCGGCTTCTCCCACGGCGGCGACCGCGCCTCCGTGGCCAATCTCTGGAACGACGGCGGACTGTTCCCCACCGGCCTCACGGGCTTCCTCGCCGGATTCCAGATCGCGATCTTTGCCTTCGTCGGCGTCGAACTTGTCGGCACCGCCGCGGCCGAGACGCGAGACCCTGAGCGCAACCTGCCCCGCGCGGTGAATACGATTCCGGTCCGGGTCGCGTTGTTCTACGTCGGCGCGCTCGCGATGATCATGGTGGTGACGCCGTGGCGGCGGATCGTCCCGGAGCAGAGTCCCTTCGTGGGCATGTTCGCGCTCGCGGGGCTGGGCGCAGCGGCGTCGATCATCAATTTCGTCGTGCTCACCTCGGCCGCGTCGTCGGCGAACAGCGGTATCTTTTCCACGTCCCGGATGATGTTCGGGCTCGCGCTCGACGGCGATGCGCCGCGGTCCTTCGCCCGGCTTTCGAACCGCAAGGTGCCCGCGCGCGGCCTGCTGTTCTCCTGCATCTGCCTGGCGCCGGGAGTCTGGCTGCTCTACGCGGGAAAGTCCGTCCTGGCCGCGTTCACGCTCTTCACGACGATCTCCTCAATTCTGTTCATGTTCGTGTGGACGATCATCCTGGTCTCGTACCTGGTCTACCGCCGCCGGCGGCCCGATCTGCACCGGGCTTCGACCTTCAAGATGCCCGCCGGCATCGTGATGTCCTGGGTGGTGCTCGTCTTCTTCGCCACGATGATGCTGGTCCTGGCGCTCAAGGAGGACACCCGGCAGGCGGAGCTGATGACCCCGGTGTGGTTCGCGCTGCTCGGCGTGGCCTACTGGTTGCGGGCCCGACGACGTCGCAGCCAGCCGGATCAGGTCCTGGCGAGCCCTGGCGCCGCTGAGCCGGATCAGCGCCCCGAACTCGTGGGAGCGGCACCGCGCTGACCAACTGCCGGACGGGACCGGCCGGGTTATCCACAGCCTTCCGAGGCGCCGGCGGAAACGCTGTAGAGTGCGAGCAAACTGACGCTGACGCCCGCATGGCCGCTGGCGCGCCCGGCCCGGACCTTGGGAGCTGAACGCATGATCACCTACGCCGTCGTCGGCGTTGCCGGCCTGGTGCTCGTTGTCGCCTCCCTGGTCCTCGGCGAATTCATCGACTTCGGCGACGGGGCGCTCTCCGGCACGGCGTTGGGCGTCGGCGGGGTCGTCTTCGGGGCGGTCGGCGCCATTGCCGAGACGAACGGGCTGCCGTCAACGGCTGCATACGTGGGTTCGATCGCCATCGGCGTCGGCGCCATCCTGCTGATTCAGCGCCTTACCAAGGGGCTGCGCGCGACCGAGGACGGCGTGCCGACCTCGGTCGTCGGCGTAGCGGGCATCGCCACGACCGAGATCGACGAGCGACGCGGCGAGGTCCGCCTCGAGAGCGCGCAGGAACTCGAGCGCCGGTTGGCGTGGTCGGACGAGCCGATTCCCGAGGGTGCGCGGGTCGTCGTCGTCGAACAATCCGGCTCCCGGGTGCGCGTGCGCCAACACTTCCCCAACGACTGATCCGCGCAGGCGCCGAGGCCCGCGGTCAACCCCCGGTCCACCGCCACGGTCGACCGGCCGAAGAAAGGAGACGCGCACCGAGCGCGTGCCATGGATAACGCCACAACGGTCAATACCATCGCGATTGCCGCGCTGGCCATTGCCTTCTTTGCCGTCGTCATCTTCATTGCGAAGCGGATCCGCCGCGTACCGCCCAACCAGGCCCTCGTGATCGTCGGCCGGGGAGCCGGGCGCAAGGAGGCCGCAGGCAGCGGTCAGAAGGTCGTCATCGGCGGCCGGACTTTCGTCTGGCCGATCCTGCAGCAGGGCTTCCCGATCTCCCTGGAACAACGCCAGATCGGCATCACCGTCGAGGGCGTGGACAAGAATCGGATCAAGATCGCCATCAAGGCGTCGATCAACTTCAAGGTCCGCGGCGACGACGAGGGAGTGCGGCGCGCCGCCCAGCGATTCCTCTCCCAGCAGGGCGCGCTGACCGACATCATCAAGGAATCCCTGGAGGGATCGCTGCGCTCGATCGTCGGCGACATGACGGTGGAGCAGATCATCTCCGACCGCAAGGGCCTGTCCGACCGTGTGGTCG
Organism: Cellulomonadaceae bacterium; assembly: GCA_031552185.1. Taxonomy (GTDB): domain Bacteria; phylum Actinomycetota; class Actinomycetes; order Actinomycetales; family Cellulomonadaceae; genus JAVBMU01. Next base: position 15,447 of record JAVBMU010000078.1, read on the forward strand.
AGTCGACCAAGATCGACCTCGCCGAGCAGGGCCTGCAGGTGGACCTGCTCAATATCTCCGACATCTCGACGCCGAGCAGCGACTACCTCGCCAACCTCGGCCGCGCCGAGGCCGCCCGCGCGCTCCAGGTCGCCGAGGTCTCCGAGGCCGAGGCGAAGCGGGTCTCCGAATTCGCCGTGATCGAGGCCGCCGAACAGATCGCCGAGCGCCAGAAGGCGCTCGACCTCAAGCGCGCCGAGATCAAGGCCCAGACCGACCGCGCGTCGGCCGAGGCCGACGCGGCCGGCCAACTCGCCCGGGCCGAGCAGGAAAAGCTCGTCGCCATCCAGGAGCGCGACGCCCTGGCCGAGCAGGCGCGGGTCACCCAGGAGCGGCTGGACATCGAGGTCCGCAAGCCCGCCGAGGCGGACGCCTACGCGCAGGTGCAACGGGCGAACGCCGCCCGCGACGCGACGAACGCCGCCACCGAGGCGGAGGCCTTCAAGCGGACCACCATCGCCCAGGCGAACAAGACCGCCGCCCTGCAGGACGCCGAGGCCGCCGCCGAGACGGTTCGACGCGCCGGCGAGGCCGAGCGCGACCGACAGATCGCCATGGCCGCCGGTATCCGCGCCGACGGCGAGGCCCGGGCCGCGGCCACGGAGGCCGAGGGCCGCGCCGAGGCCGCCGCCACGGACGCCAAGGCCGAGGCGCTGCGCAAGTACGGCGAGGCGGCACTGGTCCAGGAACTCATCACCCGGCTGCCGGAGATCGTGCGCGCGGCCGCCGAGCCCATGGCCGCGATCCAGGGCATGACCGTGATCTCGACGGACGGCGCCACGGCGCTGAGTAAGAACGTCGCGTCGGCGCTCGGCGAGGGGCAGCAGATCGTCAAGCAATTGACCGGCGTCGACCTTGGCCGGCTTGTCCAGAACCTCGCGGGCGGCACCTTCGCCGACGACGGGATCGATCGCTCGACGTCCGAGCCGGTACCGGGCGAACCGCGCCGAACGAACGGCGCGGCCGCCGCCTACTGAGCCGGCGACGAATCGCCGAACGCCGGGTGCGCACCGAATTCGAGCCGAATCGGTGCGCAAC
>JAVBMU010000031.1:0-91719 GCA_031552185.1 Cellulomonadaceae bacterium
CCGCGACGCCGCGGGGCGCGCCCGGCGTCGGGCGCGACCGGGATCCCGCCGGTTGACCCGCCGGCGGGTCGGCCGGCCGCGCGTAGGGGCGGCCCGACCCGAGCCAGGTCCCGCCCGGATTCGGGGGCGGATCGCTCAAGCCGGCGGCCACGGGCGGGCGGTCGCTCACGGCGGCCGTCCCGCGCGGCCGGTCCACCGGCACCGGAACCGCCTTCGTCGTCGGCCAATCCGACGCCGTCGGCCAATCCGACGCCGTCGGCCAATCCGACGCCGTCGGCCAGTCCGACGCCAGCGGCCAATCCGACGCCGAGAGGCTGGGATCCACGGCATACGCCGCGTGCTCGACGTGTCCCGGATCGTCCTGAGTCGGCGCCCCATCGACAAGTGGCACGGCACCGGCGGGAGGAGCGTCGGATGGGCCGGACCGAGGGATGCCACGGGTCGAGGATTCGCGCGGAGGGCGGGCGCCCGGCGGCGGCGTGACGCCCGGCCAGGCACCCGCGTCCGCTTCGGTCGAGCCGGCCGGGCCCACGCCTGCGGCGTACCGGACTGAGCCGGCACCGCCCCGCGTCCACCCGGCGCCCGCGGTGCGCTGCGCCGGCGGCGACGCCGGTTTCGCCGGCGAGTCCGCACTGGCCGGGGCGGACCTCGGCTGAGCCGGACGCAACGGACCGCCCGGCGGAGCGGTGCCCGGCTGGGCAGCGCCCGGCTGAGCACCGCCCGGCTGGGCAGCGCCCGGCGGAGCGGTGCCCGGCTGGGCAGCGCCCGGCGGAGCGGCACCCGGCTGGGCAGCGCCCGGCGGAGCGGCACCCGGCTGGGCAGCACCCGCTGCCGCGGGCGGCACTCGCCGCACTCCTCCCGCCAGGTCCTCGAAGGCGACGGCTTCCTCGCTCATCGAACCATTCCTCTCCTCACGTCCGCGCCCCCACGCGCCCGGCTCACCCGGGCGCACCGACGTACTCCCAATGCCATGCCTCCGGCTTCGATCCGCCCGACCGTGCCCACGTCGGGTGCTGCCAGCCGTAGGCGGGCGCGTTGGCGCGCAGCCAGGCGTGCCGCGCCGAGCCCTCGCCCCCGATGCCCGCCAGATCCAGCGCCAGGCCCCAGCCGTGGTTGGAGGTGCCCGGCTTCGCGGCCAGCCTCTCCTTCTCGGCCCGGACCCGGACTTGAGACCGATAGTTGCGGTAGGCGTCAGCGATGCCGAGGTCGCTGCCGAAGCGTGCCCGGTACGCCGCGTTGAGTCGCTCCAGCGCGTCCAGAGCGTCGCACCGCAGCAGCCGTTGCCCCCTGGTCCAAGGAATCCGGCACAGGGTCGCCGGGTCGAGTTCCCCCGAGCCGGCGGTCGGCACGCGATACGTGCCGTCGGCGGACACGCCCGGCCCACCGCCCGGATCCAGCCGCACGCCGTGGCCGCGAACGGCCCGGGTGAAGCTCGGGATGCGAGTCAGAATGCGCTGCACATACGCCGTGGTCTCCGCGAAGGGCGGCATCCCGCGGTACCGCTGCACCGCGCCGAGCCCGGCGTTATAGGACGCCAGCGCGAGCGGGAGTTGAGTCCCGCTCACCCGGCCGTCGGCGAGCAGCACGCCGATGCGCCCGTAGAGCGAGCACATGAAGTCGGCCTGGGAGTTGATCGCGTCGACGGGGTCGTACACGTCGGCGACGCCGTCGCCCGAGTAGTCCTTGCCCCACGTTGCCCAGGTGCCCGGCATGAACTGGGCGGGGCCCTGGGCGCCGACCGGGCTGACGGCCGCGGCGTTCCACCTGGATTCCGCCTCCACCTGGGCGGCGATCACGGGCGCGGTGATCCCCTCGCATCGCTTCCCGGCATCGGCAACGATCCGCCGGTACTCCGCCGGCACCCGGTCGGCGTCGAGGAGGCCCGTGACGGCGCCCGACAGCCGGCCGCCGAGCGCCGCACTGCCGAGCACCAGGGGCAGGGTAACGGCCACGAGGCCGAACACGACCACGGGCGCGACAAAGACCGCGAGCCTGGCTCTCACCTGATTCTCACCAGGTCCCGTCGCGGACACATGGCCTCTACGTTACCGGCGGCTACGGGTGGTCGATGCCGATTCGGGCGACTCGTCCCCTGCCGGTCCACGCCGACATCCGCCCTCGCCAGCGGCCCGCGCGGGGCGGTTGGCCGGGCGCGGCGGTCGGCGCGCGACCCGCTCCGCTCGACGCTGCGGGCAGCACGGCCCGCCGCCGGTCGCGCGGGCCGCTGACCCGTGCCGGCGGAATGAACCATCTCAAACCGTCCGCTTGACAAGCTGAACACGCCTTCGCGGTCAAGATGCCCGAAATGCACATGCCCAGGTCAAAGTACCCCAAGAAGTGGCCAAGTTCTACGGCCGGACGATTTTGACCTACGGCGTCATGCCCCGGGAGCGGGGCGCGCCGTCGCCTGTCGAAGCAGCAGGAGGACGGCAAACGCCAACGCCGCGCAGGCGACGACGGCGGCAGCGCCGCCGACATAACACGTAATCTCCGTGCTGCGCGCGAATGGTGCGCGCAGGGCCGTCGTCGGCCCCACCCGCTCGACCGCCGCCCACACGCTCAGCAGGGCGACGGCCGCCACGATGCCCAGGAGCGCAACCGCGGCCGAGGTCCACCAGCGGCCGCCCCAGTCGCGGTCCCTGCCGGACCGCGTCGTCACCGCGCACACCGCCGCCGACCACGCCAGGACGAGCGCGATGGCCGCCCCGACGTCGCTCGGCCGGTGCCACTGCCCGATCAGCGTAGAGATTCCCATCGCGGCCGCATACGCCGCGCCCAGGATCGCGACCAGCGGCCGAAGCCGGCGAGGTGCCACCAGCACAAAGGCGGCCGCGATGGACGCCGCGAGCGTGGTGTGGCCGCTCGGCAGCGTGTTGTGGTAGTTCCACCCGCCGATCATGTTGACCCGGTCGAACACGACGTACTTGAGGAACTGGGCCGTCGCGTTCGCCCCCAGCACCATCACCGTCACCTGTAACACCAGCGCCCACCGCCGCCGGGCGAGCGCCACCGCAACGGCCACCAGCAGTCCGATCACGCCGACCCACGGGATGACGTCGAGCCACGGCTTGACGATGCCCCAGAGCGTGCCCTTGCCCCGGGTCGAGCCCGCGAGCGCGAGGTGCTCGTACAACTGGCCGGTGCGCGTGCCCACGAAGTAGCGCCAGGCGGCCCAGACCGACGCCGCCGCCACGAGCGCGGTCGCAGCCGCGGCAAGCCGGGGCAACGCACCGGCCGCAATGCGCGCCGCCCCACCGGCCGGCAGGTCGCGGCGCGCGGGCGACGTCCCGGCTGGAGCGGGCACCGCGGTCGTCGATTCGAGCGCGCGGGCGCCGTTGGCCGCGCCCGCAGGGGGCGCTGACGGACGGCGTTCAATCGACATCCCTCCACGGTACGGGACCATCGCGCCGCCTCCGTACGACCGGACCGGATCACACAGAAAACTCACAGCGACCGCACAGCGCCGGGCCGGTCGCGTGGTCGACCATGGAGACATGACCGCGAGCCCGGCCTCCCCGGCCCGCCCCCTGGGCGAGAGCGACCCGTTGACCCGACCGGACGGCAGCGCATTGCGAGTCCTGGTGGTCGACGACGAACCCAACCTGGCCGAATTGCTCACCTCCGCCTTGCGATATGAAGGCTGGGACGTCCAGGCGGCGCTCGACGGTCGGACGGCGGTCCGCACGGCCGGCCTGATCGAGCCCGACGTCGTCGTGCTGGATGTGATGTTGCCCGATATGGACGGCCTGACCGTGCTGCGGCGAATCCGGGCCGTGAGGCCGTCCGTCCCGGTCCTCTTCCTCACCGCGCGGGACTCGGTCGAGGACCGCATCGCGGGCCTCACCGCGGGCGGCGACGACTATGTGACCAAGCCGTTCTCGCTCGAGGAGGTCGTCGCCCGGCTGCGCGGCCTGTTGCGCCGGGCAGGTGCGGCGGCCGCCCGCCATGACGCCACCGTCGTCGTCGGCGATCTGGTCCTGGACGAGGACTCCCACGAGGTGCGCCGCGGCGAGGACGAGATTCAACTGACCGCCACCGAGTTCGAACTGCTGCGCTATCTCATGCGCAACGCCCGGCGCGTGCTGTCCAAGGCGCAGATCCTCGACCGCGTGTGGAGCTACGACTTCGGGGGGCAGGCGAATATCGTCGAGCTCTACATCTCTTACCTGCGGCGCAAGATCGACAAGGGCCGCGCGCCGATGATCCACACGCTGCGCGGCGTCGGCTACGTCCTCAAGCCGGCCGACGGCGCGGACTCCGGGGCGTGACCGGGACCCGGCGGCCGCGCCGGCCGTGGTCGCTGCGCCGCCAACTGGTCTTCGTGCTCACCGCGGTCCTGCTCGCGTTCAGCGCCGCGCTCGCCGTCACCTCGACCCTCGCGCTGCGATCCCAACTGATGAGCCGGCTCGACACCCAACTCGAACAGGCGGCCGAACGGCTGAGTTCGCCGCCCCGCCGCGCCGGCGGGCCGGCCGGCCTGCCGCCGGGCGAACCGGGGGCCGGCCCGTTCCGCCCGTGGCTGGGACAGGCGGCCGGCACGCTCGTCGTCACCTACTCGGACGGCGCCGTCGAGCGGGCGGGCTACTTCTCCCAGGGCAACGCATTCCAGGACCTGACCGCCGAGCAATTGGCGCAGCTTCAGGCCGTTCCGGCCGACGGGCGGCCGCACAACGTGCACGTGCACGGGTTGGGCCCGTACCGGGCGCTGGCGACCCCGGAGCGCTCCGCCGCGACGCCGGCGGACCCGCCGGTGGACCCGGCGCAGCCGGTGGACCCGGCGCCGGCGAGCCCCAACCCCGACGGCGCCGGCGAACCGAGCATTGTCGCCATGAGCACCGCCGACACCGAGGCCACCGTGAACCGCTACGTCGCCGTCGAACTGGCGCTCGGCGCCGTCGGCGTGCTGCTCGCCGCCGGCCTGGGCGCGTGGTCCGTGCGCCGGTCCCTGCGGCCCCTGAACGCGGTTGCCGCCGCCGCGAGCCGGGTGTCCGAACTGGAACTCGATCGCGGCGAGGTGGCCGCCATCCCCCGGGTGCCGGCCGCGCAGACCGACGAGCGCACCGAGGTCGGCCAGGTCGGCGGCGCCCTGAACCGCATGCTCGACAACGTCGAGACCTCGCTCGCCGCCCGGCACGCGTCCGAGCAGCAGGTGCGCCGCTTCGTCGCGGACGCCTCGCACGAGTTGCGGACCCCGCTCGCGTCGATCCGCGGCTACGCCGAACTCGTGCGCCGCTCCCCCGACGTCGTCCCACCGGCGACCGCACACGCGCTGGACCGGATCGAATCCGAATCCGGCCGGATGAGCGCGTTGGTCGAGGACCTGCTCCTGCTCGCCCGGCTCGACGCCGGCCGCCCGCTGGAGCGGGCGCCGGTCGATCTCGCGGCGCTCGCCATCGACGCCCTGACGGACGCCCACGCGGCCGGGCCGGCGCACGCCTGGGAGCTCGACCTGCCCGACGGCGACGGGGACCCGGAGGACGCGGACGGCCTGCCCGACCTCGTGGTCCCCGGCGACGAGGCCCGGCTGCGGCAGGTCTTCACCAATCTGCTGGCCAACGCACGGATCCATACCCCGGCCGGTACCCGGGTCCGGCTCGGGCTCGCGGTCACCGACTCGGCGGCCCCGCCGCCGACGACCGGGACGGGCGTTGTCGTCACGGTGTCCGACGACGGACCGGGGATCGCACCCGAGTTGCGCCACACCCTGTTCCAGCGGTTCATTCGGGGCGACAGCGCGCGCAATCGGACCGGCGGCTCGACCGGGCTCGGCCTGGCCATCGCGCAGGGCATCGTGACCGCCCACGGCGGCACGATCGCGGTGCGCAGCAGGACCGCGGCGGACCCGCGCCCGGCGACGGGCGATCCGGCGGACGCCCGCCCGGCGAACGGCGAGCCCGGAATCGGCGAGCCGACCGGCGCTCCCGCGACCGGGACGACATTCGTCGTCACCCTGCCACAATGAGCGGCGCGGACCACCCGGCACACGTTCTTCGCACCATCCACCCATGGACACGCTGCCCGATCCGCGCAGCGCCGCTGTACGATCAACGCGCCATGACCGCTACCGCCATCGCCCCGCGCATCGACGCCGCCCTCGGCGACGGTGTTGCCGACCACCACTGCGGTGTTGCCGACCACCACTGCGGGGACCCGGCCGTCGCGGTCGCCGGCCCCCAACGCCGCGCGCTGCCCACGCAACTGGTGCGGTTCCTGGCCGTGGGCGGCGTCTGCACCGCCACCTTCACCATGCTCTACCTGGCCCTCGACCAGCCGCTGGGCAAGACCCTCGCCAACACCGTGGCGCTCGTCGTCGCTGCGGTCCTGAACACCGCCCTCAATCGGCGGCACACGTTCGGCCGGTCCGGCCGGGAGGACGCCTGGCGCCACCACAGCCAGGGGCTCGTCATCCTCGCCGCCAACTGGGTGCTGTCCACCGGATCGCTGACCGGGTTGCGCGTGCTGCTGCCAATGGCCACGCACGTGACGGAGTTGGTGGTACTGACCGCGGCGAACCTCGGCGGAACCGTCCTGCGCTTCACGCTGCTGCGCTGGTGGGTCTTCCGGGCGTAGCCCGACCGAACGACGGGGCGGGGATACACTGACCCAAATCCCGCCCGAGGTGAAACAACGAGGACCGCCATGACCACAGCCTCCGCCCCGGCCGAGCCGGAAGTCTGGGATCCTGCGCAGCGCCCGGGCGGCTGGCGCAACTCGCGGACCTTCATCTTCACCGAGATGCTGGTGTTCGCCATCGCCAGTCTGCTCGCCGCGTGGGTGCTCTCCTACGACGCCATCCTGCTCGCGAAGAATCCCGGCGACGCGCTCTCCTGCGACATCAACCCCCTGATCTCCTGCAGCAAGGTCGCCATCTCCCAGCAGGCCCAGGTCTTCGGATTCCCGAACGCGTTCTTCGGCATGGTCGCCGAGCCGGTGGTCATGACAATCGCGGTCGCCTCCCTCGCCCGGACGGTGTTTCCGCGCTGGTTCATGTTCACCGCGAACGCCGTCTACCTGCTCGGGGTGATCTTCGCCCTCTGGCTGCTGAGCCAATCGCTCTTCGTGATCCACGCGCTCTGCCCGTGGTGCCTGGTCGTCACCTTCTCGACGACGCTCGTCTTCACCTCGATGCTGCAGTGGAACATTCTCGAGAACAACCTGTACCTCAAGCCCTCGGCCCAGGCCAAGGCGATCGCGTTCGTGCGCTCGGGCGCCTTCTTCTATGCCGTCGGCGCGCTGCTCGTCGCGCTGGTCGCGGTGGTGGTTCTCAAGGAAGGTTCGGCCCTCTTCGCCTGAGAGCTACCCCGCGGCCGAGGTTGGCGCGGCAGCCGGGGCGGGAGCGAGGAAGCCGTCCCGAACCAATTCGCGGACCTGCGGCAGCAAGTCCGCCGCCAGGTCGGCCGCCGGGACCCCGAGCAGCCCCGAGACGGCGGCGACCAACGCCCCGACCGGCAGATCGCCGTCGCAGGCGCCGACGAGCGCGGCGAGCCCCGTCGACGCGGCGACCGTCCGGCCGAAGCCACCGCCCTGCCGGAGCAGGATGAGGCTCGGATCCGCCGCGCCGGGCGCGTGATGGCGCTCCTCGGTGACGTCGGGCGGGACGACGAGGCGGGCCTCGCCGAGGGCGGCGTCGTCCCGGGCTCGGAGCCACTCGTGGCCGGCGAGCCCCGCCGCGATGTGGTCGCCCAGTGGGCGGTGCACCGGCCCGGTGACCTCCTCGAGCCGACGCAGCCGCCCGCCGGACCCCCCGCCGGCGCGGGCCGCGACCGCCGGCCGCCGGAGCGTGACCAGGCCGAAGCCGACCGCCTCGACCTCCCGGGCGGCGAAATCGTCCAGCCACGTGGCGTAGGCCCGCGCCCAGGCCGCCGGGTCCCGATCGGGCGTCGTCCCGCCGTCGCGGATCCACGTCTCGGCGTACTCGGCGGGGTCGAGCACCTCGCGCTGCACCACCCACGCGTCGAGCCCCGACCCGTCGACCCACCGCCCGACGCGTTGCGCCCACGGTTCGCCCCGCCGGTGCTCCCAGTTTCCGAGCAGCTGCGCGACCCCGCCCGGGGCCAGCACCGACCCGACCGTCCGAATCAGTTCGGCGACGACGGCGTCGCCCGCTTGCCCACCGTCGCGGTAGTCGTAGCTGGGCAGTCCCGTGGCCGGCGGGGTGATGACGAACGGCGGATTGGAGACCACCAGATCGAACGTCTCCCCCGCGACCGGGGCGAGCATCGATCCGAGGCGCAGGTCCAGGACGACGTCGTCGAGGGCGGCGTTCAGCGCGGCGAACCGCAGCGCCCGAGCCGAGATGTCCGTGGCCACGACTTGCCCGGCGTGCCGGGACGCGTGCAACGCCTGGATACCGCACCCCGTGCCCAGGTCCAGCGCCCGGCCGACCGGACCGCGCACCGTCGCCCGGGCGAGCATCACGGACGCCCCGCCCGCGCCGAGCACGTGGTCGGCCGCGAGCGCCGTGCCGGTCGCGACCTCGCCGAGGTCCGAGGCGAGCCACCAGCTCACCGAACCCGCGGCGTCGACCGCGGCATACGGCCGCAGGTCGATGAGGGCGCGGACCGGGTCCGCGGGCGCGGACCCCGCCGCGACGACCAAGCCGAGCCGGACCGCCCCCGCCACGCCGAGCCGCGGCAGGGCGGCCTCGAGGTGCCGCCGGGGCACCTCGAGGCCGAGCAGGAAGGCGGCCACCAACGGTGCCGCAGGCTCGGTCCACCATCGTTCCTGGACGACGCGCCGGCCGGGCACCACCTGGTCCCGGTCGAGCGCCGCCGCTGCCATCGGGCCGAGCAACTCGGTGACGGCCTCGACGGTGTAGGACGCTGCGGCCAGGTCGGCGCGCAGCGCCTCGACCGCGTGCAGATCCAGGGCAGGGACGACGGCGTCGGGGGTCACCGAGCCATTGTCACAGCCCCGGCGGGGGCAGCGCCTACTGCCCGGGAGGCTGGGACTCGGTGACCGGCGGGGAGTCGGTGGTGGTCGCCGCGCCCGTGGTGCAGTTCTCGTCCTCGAACTCGGTCACCTTCGCCAGCGCGGCCTGCACCGCGTCGGCGTCGAGCCCCTGGAAGGCCTGCTCGTAGGTCCGGGCGAAGGCGGCGGTGTCCGATGTGTCGGCATCCTTCAGCGCGTCCCGCAGGTGGGCGACCATCGCCTCGACCGTCTCGAACTCGGCCGCGATCTCCTTGGGAGCGTCGATCCGTCGGATCTGCTGGTGGGCGTCATCGAGGGTCTTGAGCGCACCCTTCGGGTCCGACGGGTCGATCTCACCGAAGAGGTTCAGTTCGCTGACTCCCTTGCAGTAGCCGGCGGCAGTGCCGCCGTCGCCGCCCCCGCCCGAGCACCCCCCGACCGTGATCAACGTCGCGACGGCGATCAGCACCGGCGCCGTCCTGGTTAGTCGTGATCGCATTGCTGTTCGAACTCGCATGGAGCAATTGTGCCGGATTGCCCGGGCTTGGCCACCCCCGGACCGCGGCGGCCGTCAGGTTTCGCAGCCGGCCTGGAAGTACTTCGTCACCCGGACGGACGTGGCGGCCATCGAGTTCGCGTTCACGCTGCGCACGGCCCGCTCCAGGGCATCCCGCAGGTCGTCCACGTCGTCGGGGCCGGCCGCCTCGACGGCCGCCGCAATCGTTGCGACGTCCGCGGCGTATGCGCGCCAATCCTCGGCGATCTCGCTGGGCGGCTCGACGGAGGCGAGCGCGTCCCGCGCCGCGCCGAAGCCCTGAATGAGCCGGCGCGGGTGCTCGAGGGTGAGGTCGACCTGGGCGCGATTCGCCTGGTTCCACACCTTCGACGCGGCCGCGCAGCTCACGCCCGCCGAGCCGACGGAGACGTGGCTGGACTGGTCGTCGGCCGGATCGACGGCGGGCCCCGGGCCGGGGTCGAAGACTCCGCTGACGGGGATCACCACGCACGCGGCGGTGACCGCCGCCAGGATGGCGCCGCGCAGGAATGTCGATCGGTTGGGCGGCACCCGCACCGCCGACCGGGAGGAGCGTTTCGAACGGCCGGAGCCGGCGCCCCGCTCGGCCGGGGCGCCGGCCTTCGCGGCCTCGGCAGGTTCCCGGTCGGCGACGGTGCGCCGCGCGGCGGTCGGATCGGCACTGGCGATGGGCGTCCGGGACCACCGGGAAGCGGCACCGCTCGGCTCATCCGTCATTTCCTCGAGACCTCTCGTCCACACCGGCATGGGACGCATGCCGCACACCTAGTGTCCACCGTCACCGGGCATTGTGCGGCACGCGTCCCACCGGGGTCGAACCGAAGCCGGCCGTCAGCGGCTGACCGAGGCGCTCCTGCCGGCCGAGATCTTCGGCTCGATCTTGGCCAGGGACCGGCGCCGGTGCACATCCCACAGGACGAGCGAACTCAGTGCGATCGCCGCTGCCACGGAGGCGACGGTAACCCGGATCACGTTGTTCGCGTGCTCGGGCACGCTCATCATCACGACCGCGGGCGCGATCAGCACCGAGACCAGGTTCATCACCTTGATCAGGGGGTTGATGGCCGGGCCCGCGGTGTCCTTGAACGGGTCGCCCACGGTGTCGCCGATGACGGTCGCGGCGTGCGCGTCCGAACCCTTGCCGCCGTACGCGCCGTCCTCGACGAGTTTCTTGGCGTTGTCCCACGCGCCGCCCGAATTGGCCAGGAAGACGGCCATGACGACGCCGGCGCTGATCGCCCCGGCCAGGAAGCCGGCGAGCGGACCGACGCCGAGGCCGAACCCGACCGCCATCGGCGCGAACGCGGCGAGCAGGCCGGGGGTGGCCAACTCGCGCAACGAGTCCCGGGTGCAGATGTCGACGACCTTGCCGTACTCGGGCCGCTCCTGGAACGTCATGATCCCGGGGTGCTCGCGGAACTGGCGCCGCACCTCGAAGACGATCGCGCCGGCCGCTCGGGTCACGGCGTCGACGGCGAGCCCGGAGAACAGGAACACCGTCGCGACGCCGAGAATCACGCCGACCAGCGTGACCGGGGAGACGATCTCGTAGTCGAGCATCGAGGGCACCAACCCGCCGGCCGTCTTGCCGACGTCGGCCATTGCGGCGTTCACCGCGTCACCGTAGGAACCGAACAGGGCGGTCGCGGCGAGCACCGCCGTCGCGATCGCGATGCCCTTGGTGATCGCCTTGGTGGTGTTGCCCACGGCGTCGAGGTCGGTCAGGATCTGGGCGCCCGCCTCGTCCACGTCGCCGGACATCTCGGCGATGCCCTGGGCGTTGTCCGAGACCGGACCGAAGGTATCCATCGCCACGATCACGCCCACGGTGGTGAGCAAGCCGCAGCCGGCGAGGGCGATCAGGAACAGCGACAGCCACACCGAGCCGCCGGCGATCAGGAACAGCCCCAGGATTGCCGCGGAGAGCACCCCGGCGGTGTAGACGGCCGACTCGAAGCCGACCCCGATCCCGGAGAGCACGACGGTCGCAGGCCCGGTCCGGGACGTCGCGGCGACGTGCAGCGTCGGCTTGCCGGTGGTGCCCGTGAAGTAGCCGGTCAGGAGCAGGATCAGGCCCGCCAGGACGACGCCGATGATCACCGCGAGGCTGGCCACAATCCGTGGATCGGCGGTGACGTTGCCCAGGTCGGCAGTCCCGTCGAAATCGGCGAACGACGACGGCAGGTAGATGAACGCGGCGATTGCCGCGAGGACCGCGCCGATCAGGGCCGAGATGTAGAAGCCCCGGTTGATCGCGCGCAGCCCGTCTTCCTGGTCCCGCACCCGCGTGGTGAAGATGCCGATGACCGCAACCAGCGCGCCGATCCCGGTCACGATCAGGGGGAAGACCAGGCCCTTGGAGCCCATCGTGGCCTTGCCGAGGATGAGGGCCGCGACGACCATCACCGCATAGGACTCGAACAGGTCAGCCGCCATCCCGGCGCAGTCGCCGACGTTGTCGCCGACGTTGTCGGCGATGGTGGCGGCGTTTCGGGGGTCATCCTCCGGGATGCCCTGCTCGACCTTGCCGACCAGATCGGCGCCGACGTCGGCGGCCTTGGTGAAGATCCCGCCGCCGACGCGCATGAACATGGCCAGCAGGGCGGCGCCGAAGCCGAAGCCCTCCAGCACCGTCGGGGCATCGCCCCGATAGATCAGGACGACGCCGGCCGCGCCGAGCAGGCCGAGCCCGACGACGGACATGCCGACGACGCCGCCCGTCCGGAAGGCGATCCGAGCGCCCCGGGCGCGGCCGCCGGGTTGCGTCGCCGCGGCGGCGACCCGGACGTTGGCCCGCACCGCGAGCCACATACCGAGGTACCCGATCGCCGCCGAGAATCCGGCGCCGAGCAGGAAGGCGACGGAGCGTCCGATCCGGACGGCGCCGTCGCCGGGAAGCAGGAACAACAGACCGAACACAACGACCGCGAAATAGCCGAGGGTCCGCAGTTGGCGGCTCAGGTAGGCGGAGGCGCCTTCCTGTACGGCTTGAGCGATGTCGCGCATGCGCTGGGTGCCCTCATCGGCAGCCAGTACTTGCTTGCGCAGCACGTAGGCGAGGCCGAGCGCGCACAGCGCGACGACCGCGATCACGGCGACGATGGTCGATCCGGTGGAACCGAGGGTGGGTGAATGCATCCGTCCTCCTTGACGAAAGCTCGCGGCGGTGAGCACCGGTGGGGCGATTCTACGCAAACGCCAGGGCCTTCGTCACGAGGGGCTCTCCACCATGGTCACACGAGAGCGGGCCGATCGGCTCGTCGAAGCCCGCCGCTTCGATCCGGCCGCCGGGGGACCTCCCGGCCACGCGGCGATTCGGCGCTCTCAGGAGGTTATTACTCGTTCATGCCTGAGGTCCGCAATACCGGGACTTTGGTCCCCCGTTTTGTCCCGTCTGTCCGCCTCGGGGCGCCCCGCCCACATAAGTACGAGAGACGCCGCGGGCCGACGTCGCCGGGTTCGATGGGGTGCGCTCCCCATCGACACATCGGCTTCGCTTTGGCAGGCTGAGCCGGGCCAACTTCGCCAATGGGCCGAAAGCACACAGTGTGATGTTGGTAACCATCCCACGGGACAAGGAGCACAATGAGACCTCGATATCTTCATGCGGTACTCGCCGGAGCCACTGCTCTGGCGATCGCGGCCGCAGCACCCGCCCAGGCCGCCGGCGGCCCCGAGCAGCCCGACCTGACGATCCCCGATGCCGGGGCCGGCCGGGCGCATCTGCCCAAGAACATCGCAGAACTCGCCGACGGCATCGGGCAAACCGCCGCCGCCAAGGCTGCGGCGAAGGCACAAGCCGCGGCAGGTGCGAGAAGCAGGCCGACCACCGCCGAGGAGGCGAAGGCCGCGGTCAAGGCGAAGGTGCAAGCCCTCGCGAAGGCAAAAGCCGCCCCCCAGCCGAGGGCGACCGCGGGGCAGCAGACCAGGCGCTCGAACGTCAGTCCCTCGCTCGCCGGCGCGCGCGGTCAGATCTCGGCATTCGTCGAACTCGAGGCGAAGGCCGGGGTGGACCTGGCCAAGGGCGGCGCGTCGGCGGCGTCGGTCCGGGCTAACGACGCCAAGGTCCGCACACTCGCCGAGCAGGTCGTTCCTCGGGTGGCCCGCTCGGGCGACCGGACGACCGACGAACCGCAGCGAATTTCGGTCACGACCGCTGTCGTGCCGGGCATCGTGATCCGCGGGGACGCCGCCGAGATCCGCGCGTTGGCCGGCCGCTCCGATGTCAAGTCCGTCTACCAGATCACACCCAAGCGCTTGGCAGCCAAGAACACCGATGCCCTTACCAAGGCCACGAGCGCGTGGACCAGTGCCGGGCTTACCGGCAAGGGCGTCCGCATCGGCGTGATCGACACCGGCCTCGACTACACCCACGCCGATTTCGGTGGTCCCGGCACCCCGGCGGCCTACACCAAGGCTTACGGGGCCAAGGGCACCGGCAGCGTCCCGGCGGGCACCTACGACGCCACGAAGTACCTCGGCGGATACGACTTCGCGGGCTACGACTACGAGGCCGGAGTGCCGGGCATGGTGCCCGTGCCGGACAACAACCCGATCGATCCCAGGGGCGAAGCGTCGTTCACCGTCGGCCACGGCACGCACACCGCGGGCAGCGCGGTCGGCTTCGGCGTGACCGCCGCCGGCAAGACCTTCCGCGGCGATTACCGGACCCTGACGAATGTGGCCGGGATGAAGATCGGGCCGGGCAGCGCCCCGCAGGCCGGCATCTACGCCCTGAAAGTCTTCGGCGACCAGGGCATGTCCACGGACCTGGCCATCAACGCGCTGGAGTGGGCGGCCGATCCGAACCACGACGGCAACTACGCCGACCACTTGGACATCGTGTCCCTCTCCCTCGGCTCGGACTTCGCGCCCGCCGACGACCCCGAATGCCTGTTCGTCGACAAGCTCGCGGCCATCGGCACGCTCTCCGTGATCTCCTCCGGCAACGGCGGGGATGCCACCGACGTCGGCGGCTCGCCGGGCAGCGCCCGCTCCGCACTGACGGTCGCCAACACGGACAGCGGCGCCGAAACCCACGATGGCATCAAGGTGACCGCGCCGGCCGCCAAGGTCGGCACTTACCCGGCCACCAACTCGACCGGCTACGAGGGCGCCGATGTCACTGCCCCGGTCGCCTACCTCGGCGACGGCTTCACCGGCTGCAAGGCCTACACCGCGGCCCAGGCCGCCCAGGTGAAGAACAAGCTCGTCTACCTCGCCTACCCGTCCGACGAGGAGTACCCGGCATGCTTTGACGACGACACGTGGGACGATGACCGGTTCGTCTTCGCAAAGAATGCCGGCGCCCTCGGCATCGTGGGCGGTGCCGACGCGATGGACCTGGACAATCTCTTCTCGGACCTGCTGCCGGCGACGACGCTCCTGACGTCGACCGAGAAGGCCCTGCTGCCGACGATCAAGGCCGGGACCATGACGGCGCAGGTCGGCCCGAGCCTTCTGGTGTCGACCTCGACCGTGAACTCGACTCGCCGGGACACGCTCGATTACATGTCCTCGCGCGGGGTGCACGGCTCGCTCGGCATCATCAAGCCGGACGTCGCCGCCCCGGGCGTCGAAATCTACTCGGCCCTGTCGGGCGGCGCCACGGACGGCCAGTTCCTGACCGGCACGTCAATGGCGGCTCCGCACGTGGCCGGCATCGCTGCTCTGGTCCACCAGGCGCACCCGAAGTGGACCGCCCAGCAGGTCAAGGCCGCCGTCATGAACACGGCGATCCACGACGTCTACTCCTACGATTCCTGGAACGGAGTCCGCGGCGGGAAGGTCGGCCCCCTCCGGGCGGGCGCGGGCCGGGTCAATGCCCTCGGTGCGGTCCAGAACACCACGCTCGCGTACGCAACGGGCGACCCGAAGCTCGTCTCGGTGACGTTCGGCGTCGTCCCCGTCGCGGACAAGACGGTCACCCAGACCAAGCAGGTGACGGTGCAGAACCTGGGCACCAAGGCGGCCACGTATACGACGTCGTTCGCCCGGTCCACCTCGATGGGCAGCGCGTCCATCACCGTCTCCCCCGCGTCGATCACGGTGCCGGCCGGCGGCAAGGCGACCGTCAATGTCACGCTGAAGGCCGTTCCGTCGGGCCTCAAGCGCGCCATCGACCCGACCTCGGACCAGACCTGGACCGACTACGTCGCGTCGATCAGCGGCCGGCTGGTCCTGACCTCCGGCAGCGCCAAGCTTCGGGTTCCCGTCCAGGCCGCGCCGCGACTGGTGAGCTCGATGAAGGCCGCGAACGCGACCTTCAAGCGCGGCTCCGCCACCACGTCCGTCAGCCTCACCGGGCGGGGCGTCAACTCGGGCGGCTGGTCCTCACTGATCGCCCCGTTCGAACTCAAGGCGACCAGCGGCAAGCTGAGCAGCACCGCGCACGTCGGCGTTCCGGGCTCGGTGCTGCGCTCGGGCGACATCCGCGCCGTCGGGTTCACCTCCACCGAGCCGCAAACCAAGGGCGGCAAGGGCTCCACGGTGGCGATCGCCATCGCGATGGAGGGCGAGTGGACCTCCATGCCGACCGGCGTCTTCCCGGCCGCCCGGCTCGACCTGGACAACGACGGCAAGTGGGAGGTCGAGGCCTCGGTCGGCCAGATCTACGGCCCTGAGTCCGATACCTTCGTCGCCACGTACGCGACCCGCGCGTTCAAGGCGAACGGCGTCCAGTACAGCGTCGGCGACACCATTTCGGTACTGCCGTACAACGGCCTCGATGCCGACATCGATTCGACGCTCCAGGACAACAACGTGCTGGTTCTGCCGATCCCGCTGGCGCCGCTCGGCATCTCGCCGAGCAAGGGTTCGATCAAGGTTCAGGCCGTGACGTACTCGCGGTACTCCGAGTTCTCGAGCTGGATCTTCGACAAGTCCCCGGTGTTCACCGCGAACCCGTACGCCCCGAACTACTACTCCCGCGGCGTCAAGCAGTTGTGGTATCAGGACACCCCGTCCACGCCGCTCACGGTGGTCCGGTCCAGCACGACGGCGGTCCCGGGCACCGGGAAACTGCTCGTCCTGCACAGCCACAACCAGGGGACGACCAACCGCTGGCAGATCGTGCCCGTGACTCAGAAGTAGCTTCCACCCGCCGGGTGGGTGGGAACGACCCGCCCACCCGGCCCGACCCGGCCGGGTGGTCCGTCGCGACAGCGCGGACCGCCCGGCCTACTCGATGTCCGGGGGCCGGCGGGCGGGGGCGGGCTCGGCCGGGCCCGGTTCGTCCGCCGTGGGCGGGCGCGAGGCCGGGTCGCCCGGGCGGGCGATCAGGGCAGCAACGGCATCGACAATCCGGTCGATCCCGAATCGTAGTTCCGCATCCGCCGCGCGCGGCGCGGCCTGAGCCTCCGCGACGGCGGAGCCCACCCGCGCCGCGACGCGATAGTTGCTGCGCTGCGCGATCGCGCGAAAGACCGGAGCGTTCGCCGCCCACCATTCGTCGTCGTCGATCAGATCGGATTCCTCGGCCACCCGGCGGATCTCCCGGGCGCGCCGGGCCGCCGTGGCCGTGTGGCCGACGAGCATCGAGACGATCGCGTCCATGGCGACATCGGTCAGCCCGATGCCGTCCACGGCGCGCAACTCGATGTCGTACTTGCGCGTCTCGCCCGGCCCCATGACCGGTCGAGTCAGGTCGATATCGAGCAGCCACGGGTGCCGCTCGAATAATCCCCAGTTCCCGCGGGCCAGGGCATGGATCCGCTCGGGCCAGGCGCCGGCCGGCACCCCGTCGGGATACATCTCGGCATAGGCCCGGTCGACGACGAGGTCGACCAGGTCCCGGCGGTCCTGGACGTACGTATACAACGTCATGGTGCCGACGCCGAGTTCGGCCGCGACCCGACGCATGGACACCGCGTCGAGCGTCCGGCCGGCGTCGGCGAGGGCGATGGCGGCCGCCGCCACCTGCTGCACGCTGCGGGTTTGGCGGGGACCGCGGCTGCCGGAGGTGTCCAGACCCCACAGCGCGGCCAGGGTGCGGGCCGGGTCGCGAGGTAGAACGGACACGTCGCACATGGTATGACGTGGGATCTTCGCTCCGATGGTCCCCTCGCCGACCGGCGGACGGGTTGTGGTGGATCAGGGGTGGGTGGGCGACGACGAACGCCGGGATTTGTCCCCGATCACGACCGCTCGGGGGCGCCGCCGAGCACTCGGCGGCGGCCGGCTGCCGCCTCGGCCCGATCCCGGATGCCGCGGAGCATGCGGGCGGACATCACAAAGCTGACCGGGTGGACGGGCTCGATGATCGCCGGCGCCCACCAGACGACCGGCTGGTAACGCTCGCGAACCAGCAACCGGGTGCCGCCGCCCGGCAGCGGCCGAAGCACAAATGCCCAACTGAACTCGAACGGCATCGCCGGCTGGTCCGGCCCGCCGATGCCGTGCAGGACAAGGTGTTCCTCCGGTTCAAGTCGAGCCACCCGCAACGCCGCCTCGGGCGCGAGCCGGACGTCGTCGCCGACCGCGAGCGCCTGCCATTGCGGCTCGATCCGATCCGCATTGTGGATGTCCAGGCCGAAGAGGTTCTCCACCGTGTCGTAGCTGTAGAAGCCGGCCCGGCCGGACCCGAGTTGGACCAACCACGGCCAGACGTCCCGGGCCGACGCCGCGACGGTGATCGCCCGGGTCGCGATCGATCGCGCGTCCGGCACCAGGTCGTCTCCTGGCAGCGGCGCGAGGTATTCGTCGTCGCGCGTCCCCCACGTCAGCGTCATCCGTCGGGTGAGCAGCAACGCGCCGACGGCGACGACGCAAGCCGCTGCAACGCGGGCCGGGTGTGGCATGGGTGGCTCCTCGGTGGTGGGTCGGCGTGGCGTCGATGGGCGGGCCGCGAGGCACGGACCGCCCGGCGCCCACGTTGATTCTGCCTTGGCGTGGGCGCCTCGCCCAGCCTCGGGGCGGCGGTGCGCGTGACAGACTCGGTGGATGCCCGCCCGTGTGGGGCCGCCCGATGCGGCCATGTCGGCCGGCGGCGACCGGTCGCCGGCTGCCGACGGGTCGCCGGCTGCCGACGGGTCGCCGCTGCTCGACGTGCTGGTCGCCTCGGGTCGTCGCGCCGATCGGCTGACGCATGTTCGCCGGTTGCCGGAGCGCGCGGGTGCGGTCGCGGAGTGGCCCGCCTGGGCGGATCCGGATCTCGTCGCCGGCTACCGCACCCTCGGCGTCGACCGGCCGTGGACCCATCAGGTCGCCGCGGCGGAGGCGACCTGGTCCGGCCGGGATGTCGCCATCGCAACGTCGACCGGGTCCGGCAAGTCCCTCGCCTTCTGGCTGCCCGCCCTGACCGCCGTCCGGGCGGACGCGGCGGCAGGGGGCCTCGATCCCGGCCGGTCCGGCCGAATCGAGTCCGTGGTCCGCCGGGGCTCGGTGCTCTACCTGTGCCCGACGAAGGCGCTGGCCGCGGACCAGCTCACCGCTCTCGACCGGTTGCTCGACGCCGCGGGCGTGCGGGATATTCGCGTGTCGACCTGCGACGGAGATACGTCGCCCGACGAGCGGAGATGGGTCCGCGACCACGCCGACGTCGTGCTCACCAACCCCGATTTCCTGCATTTCGCGCTCCTGCCCGGGCATCGCCGGTGGGCTCGGTTCCTGCGGGACCTTCGGGTCGTCGTGGTCGACGAGGCGCACGCCTACCGCGGCGTGTTCGGGGCGCACGTCGCGCTCATCCTGCGGCGCCTGCGGCGCCTGGCGGAGCACTACGGCGAGGGCGGGAGGCCCGACGGCGGCCGCGGACGTGGGTCCCGGCCGGCCCCGGCCGCGGGCCGCCTTCGCTGCGTCGTGTCCTCCGGCACCTGCGCCGAACCCGCACGAGCCGCCGCCCGGTTGATCGGTGTCCCGGAGGAGCGAGTATTCGCAGTCACCGACGATGCGTCGCCGTCCGGGCGTCGAACCTTCGTGCTCTGGGAACCGCCGCTGCTGCCCGGCGCGGCGGACGAGGACTGGGATGCCTTCGAGCGTTCCGGCGGCCCGCTCGACCCGTGGGACGCCGTCGACCCGATCCCGGGCGGGGCGGGCGAGCCGAGCCCACCGGGCGAGCCGAGCCCACCGGGCGAGACCGGCCCGCCCGGACCCGACGTCGTCGGCCCGAACGGGGCCGGCGGGCAGCGCCGGCCGACGGCCCCGCGCCGCACGGCGACGGCCGAGGTCGCAGACCTCCTGGCCGACCTCGTGGGGGCCGGTGCCCGGACGCTCGCGTTCACCCGATCCCGTCGCGGCGCCGAATCGGTGGCCGCCACCGCCCGGGAGCACCTGCGCCCGATCGCGCCCGATCTCGGGCTGCGCATCGCGGCGTATCGCGGTGGATATCTGCCCGAGGAGCGCCGCGAACTCGAGGCGGCCCTGCGGGCGGGCGAACTTCTCGGCGTGGCGACGACCAACGCGCTGGAACTCGGCATGGACATTTCGGGGCTCGACGCCGTCCTGCTCGCCGGCTGGCCCGGGACCCGCACGTCGATGTGGCAGCAGGCAGGACGGGCCGGGCGGGCGGGCGCCGACGGTCTCGTCGCCCTCGTCGCGCGTGCCGATCCCCTCGATACGTTCCTCGTACACCATCCCGAGGCGATCTTCGACGCCCCGATCGAGGCGATCGTCTTCGACCCGACCAACCCGCACGTCCTGGCGCCGCACCTGTGCGCAGCGGCCGCCGAACTCCCCCTGCGTACCACCGACCTGCTCGCGTTCGGCGACCCCGACCTGGTTGCGGACCTGCTCGACGCCCTGGTGGCGCGGGGCGCGCTGCGGCGCCGCTCGTCGGGCTGGTACTGGACCCATCCGGAGTCGGCCGCCCGGCTCACCGACTTGCGGGGCGCCGGCGGCGCCTCTGTCCGGGTGGTCGAGCGGACGACCGGACGGGTCCTGGGCACTGTGGACGGATCCGCCGCCGACTCGACCGTCCACGAGGGCGCGGTCTATGTGCATCAGGGCGCCACCTTCGTCGTCGAACACCTCGACCTCGCCGACGCCGTCGCGCTGGTGAGCCGCCGCGCCGTCGACTACGGGACCTGGGCCCGCACGGTCACCTCGCTCGCGATCGTCGACGACGACACGGCGCCGGCCGTGCGCCGTACCTGGGGCCCCGTCGAGTGGGGTTTCGGGCCGGTCACCGTCGGCTCGCAGGTGGTCGGGTTCCAGCGCCGTCGGCTCCCGGACCTGCAGCTTCTCGGCACCCAAGGCCTGGAAATGCCCGAGCGCAGGCTCACGACAACTGCCGTGTGGTGGAGTCTGTCGGACGAGGCGCTGCGGGCCGCGGGGGTGCCGGCTCGGTCCGTTCCGGGTGCCCTGCACGCCGCGGAGCACGCCTCGATCGGCCTTCTTCCGCTGCTCGCGACCTGCGACCGGTGGGACCTCGGCGGACTGTCCACGGACCTGCACCCGGACACCGGCCGGGCCACGGTCTTCGTCCACGACTCCCTGCCGGGTGGCGCGGGTTTCGCCGAGCGGGGTTTCCGGCTCGGGGCCGCATGGCTGGCCGCGACCCGCGAGGCGATCGCCCGCTGTCGATGCGCATCCGGATGCCCGGCGTGCATCCAGTCGCCGAAGTGCGGCAACGACAACAGCCCGCTGGACAAACTCGCCGCCATTCGCGTGCTGGACGCGGTCCTGGCCCACGCCCCGGGCCCGAACGACCCCACCGGCGGCAATCCCGCCTGAGTCGGTCCGACCGGCGTCGGCCCCGACCGAGCCGGTGCGGCTCGCCCCGGCAGGATCGGCGCGCCCGCCCGGGCCGGCGCGGTCCCGGAGTCTTGCCGGTCCGGCCACGGCCCAGGCGGCGGCGTCGCCCACCGGCGCCCCGGCCCAGACCATCGACGACCGGGCCGCCGCCCTGACCCGCGCCGTGCCATCCGCAGCGACCGCGCATCGGACCAGCCGAACCCCGTTCCGCCCGGCGACGTCATCGGCCGCGCGACAGCCGTCCCAGCCTGCGCGAGCCCGGGCGGCCGCCGCGAGCGCCGCGAGGTCCGCCCCCGCCTGCGCCCGAGCCCGGGCGGACTGCGCCCCGGCAAGCGACGCCATCGCCACGGCAAGAATGGCGACGACGCCGATCAGACCGAGTGCCGGCAACGTCCCCGAGCCACGCTCGGCGAACCGGACCGCTTCGACGTAGTGCCGCCGTGCACCGTCGCGCCCGTCGCCCGTCATGGCTCCACCCAGGCGGTTGCACTCGCGGTGGCGCGCATCGGACCGGACGTCAGCGGCCCGAGCGCGACCGGGGTCGACACACGGACCTCGACCCAGGTGGCGTCCCGACCGACCTCGACCCGCACGCCCCGTCCGCCGAGGCGCGCGGCCACCGCGCGGATGCTGGCGTCGTCCGAGCCGATCGCTGCGGCCCGGGCCGCAGCCCGGGCCGCGTCCTGGGCACGCAGTTGCGCCGTCGCAGCCCCGGCGACGCCCAGCACCGCCGAGAGGACGAGCACGACCGCGGGCAACGCGAGCGCAAACTCCACCGTGACGCTGCCGCGCTCCCGGCAACGCCCGGGTCGACTCACCGGGGTCCGCATGGATCAGCCGATCGACAGTGCACCGCGGATGATCTTCGTCAGCGCCGAGCGCACCTCCGCGCTCTTCAGGATCGCCACCAGCAGGCCGGCGAAGCCGGCCGCCGCCACCGTGGCGATCGCGTATTCGACGGTGGCCAGTCCGACCTCCGTGCCCCGCCTGCGAACCTGCGCGATCCGGTTGCCGATGCCCTTGGTGAACCGTGTGAACATGCCTTGCTCCTTCGTGTCGCGAACTGCCGTCGGCGCCGTTTCGCTGCCGATGGCTTCACGGTTCCGCGAATCGGGCGGCGCGGGCGCCGCCGTGACCTCGAACGGTGGACAAGCCGGCGAATGCCGTGCCTGTGGACGGCTTGATCCCCTGGCCCACGGGCCGACGCCGCCCGGGCCGCGCCAAAACACGCGACCGATGCACGCAGCCGAGGCACGTAGCCGACTCTGCGGGACGACCGACAGGGGTCGGGCGGGTTCGCCAGGGACGCTTTCCCCCGCCGCTCGACGACGGGCGAGCAACAATGACGCCGAGGTAGGTCCGTGGTGTCGCCGGACCGGCGAGTCAGCACCGTGCGCGCCGAGACAGCACCGACACGCCGGGAAAACAGCCACCGAACGACCGTCCGGTACTGACTCGACGCGCCAGGTACTGATCGAGGGGTCAGGAGAGCAGGTCCACACCGAGCGAAACCAGGACGGGAACGAGCCCGATCAGAACGAACGCAGGCAGGAAGCAGCAGCCGAGCGGCAGGATCAGGTGAACGGCCAGCCGCGCCGCGGCCCGCCGGCCCGCCGCCTGCCGGGCCCGGCGAAGATCGTCCTCGGCCCGGCGCAGCGCGTCACCCGGTGGGGCGCCCTGCTTCCAGGCCGGCCCCAGGGCCGCGCGCAGCAGCCCGAGGCGATCCGGGCAGTGGACCCAGGCGCGCTCCCAGCCGGCACCGAGCAGAAGCTCCGCGCCCACCCGGGCGAGTCCGGCTCCGGTAACGCCACCGATGGCCCGCCCGACGGCGTCCAGAGCGCGCGGGATGGGCGCGCCCGCACCGAGGACCGCCGCGAGCAACGCCACAATGACCCCGGCCTCTACCTCGGGCTCGGGCGTCGGCTCGGCCGCAGCCCGGCCCGGCCGGCCACCCGCCCGGCCCGGCCGGCCACCCGCCCCGCCCGGCCGGCCACCCGCCCCGGCCAGGGCGGCGGCCCGCTCCCCGACGAACCCCCGGGCGAGCCACCAGGGCAACATTGCGGCCAGTGCGCACGCGGTGAGCGCCGCAGTCACGGCGAGTCGGCGGCGCGCCGAGCCCGGTCGAGCAGCCGAGCGGACCAGGCTCTGCCCACCCCCAGCAGCGCGACGCCCAGCACGATGGCGACCGAGCCGGCGCCGCCGTCCAGCGCCGTACCGATCGGATCGGCACCGAGCATCCAGCCGAGCAGCACGCCGACCCCCGGCAACCACAACAGGATCCGCGCACTCGCACGGGGACCGGCGAGCGCCGCCTCACGCTCGGCCCGGGCATCGGCCTCGGCCGCGATCGATCGGGCCACCTGCTCGAGGACCCCGGACAGTGGCGCCCCGACCTCGACGGCGAGCCGGCAGCCCGCTACCACGGCGGCTGCCGCCTCCCGCCCGAGCAGCGGCGTGAGGTCCGCCGTCGTCGGCACGCCGTCCGGCGCCGGCCGGACCTGCGCCACCTGTTCCCAGGCCCGCGCGGGGGACATCCCCGCCCGCACGAGCGCGCCCAGGTTCGCGACCAGGACCGACACCGCGTCCGACGGCTTGGGTCGGCCCCGCCACGGGAATCTCAGGGCATCGAGGCGGAAGCACCAAGCCCGGCCACCACCCCACGGGTAGCGGCCGAGCAGGGTAGGGGTGCCGGTGCGCCCGGCACCCCCGCCCTCGAGCACAACGGCGCGGGCCGTCCGGCCGCGGGGCCGAGCCGCCGCGACAACGGCCGCCGCAACCAGCACCCCGACCGCGAATTCCGCCCACCCCACCGGGTTCATTCGACGCCCCGTTCGACGCCCCACCTGCGGGTCAGATCGGCCCATCCCGGTCCCGTCACCGGCTGCGAACGGGCGTCCCAGGTAGCGGCCGACGCCACCACGAGCCCGCCGTCGGCGCCCCGGCCGACCACGCCGATCTCCGCCAGAAACCGCCGCGCCCTGCCGTCGATCCGCTCCCGCCGCAGGTGCAGCACCGCGTCCAGACCTCCGCAGGCCTGCGCAGCGACGGCATCCCGAGGCATACCCGCCAACGACGCCAAGGCCTCCAGACGGGCCGGGACCACCGCAACGGCGTTGGCATGGATCGTGGCGAGGCCACCGTCATGGCCGGTATTCAGTGCCATCAGGACATCCCGCACTTCCTCGCCGCGACACTCACCGAGCACGATGCGGTCCGGTCGCATCCGTAGGGCGGCGCGCACCAGTTCCGCCAGGCCGACGCTGCCCGCTCCCTCGACATTTGCCCGGCGGGCGGTCAGCGGGACGACGTGCGGGTGGTCGGGGACGAGTTCGCGCGCCTCCTCGACGCACACAATCCGCTCGTCGCCGGGCACAAGGGCAAGCAGCGCCGCGAGCAGCGTGGTCTTGCCCGTCCCGGTACCACCGGAGATCAGCACGTTGGCCCGCCACGCGACCATCCCCTGCAGCAGCGCCTCCCAGATCGGCGGAACGGTGCCGCCGCGAACCAGACCGGCCACGGAGAACGACCGAGTGCGCAAGACCCGTAGGCAGATCACCGCCCCGCCCTCGCAGACCGGCGCGACCACACCGTGGAACCGCGTACCGTCCGGCAGCCGGGCATCGGCGAGCGGACACGCGTCATCGAGGCGTTGCCCGCCGGCGGCCGCCAACCGGACCGCGAGCGCCCGGATCTCCCCCGGGCCACCGAGGTCGATCGGTACGGGCTCGAGTCCCCGCCCACGGTCGACCCAGACGTCACCCGGGCCGTTGACGAGGACATCAGTCACCTCCGGGTCGTCCACAAGGCATTGCAGAGGGCCGGCGCCGAACAACTCGGCCCGGGCCGTGCGGGTGAGTTCGGCCAGCGCGGCGTCGCCGAGGACTTGCCCCGACGCGCGCAGCGCCGCGGCGAGCGCCGCGTCGTCGGCGACCGGGGCGGACCAGCCGGCGGCAGACTCGGTCGGATCGGCCGCGCGCGCGCCGGCGAGGTGCGCCCGGACGCCGTCGAGGAGCACCTGCCGCCGGCTCATCGCCCGCCCCCGGCGATGGCGACGTAGCGGGCGGCGAGACTCCGGCCGAGTCCGCCCAAGGGACCCGCCGCGCCCGGCCCCAAGCCCTGCTCGATCGCGACTGCCAGGCCGCGGTCGCGGGACACGTGTGCGGCGAGGTCGAGATCGAGCGCGGCGGCCACCGCGGCGGGATCGAGCCGACCCGGTGCCGGCCCCCGGGTGACGAGCGCGACGGCGGCGCCGGCCAGGCCGAGCACCTCGCGCAGGACCACCGCGCCGGCCACCGCGAGAACATCGAGCGGCGTCACGATGAGGACCTCGGTGCACGACGGCGCACACTCGACGAGGTCCACGGCGCCGACGCCCCGAGGCAGATCGAGGACGAGCGCATCGTCGACGCCGACGAGCGCAGCCAGCACGTCCGGAACCGCGGCCGCCGGCACCCCGGCCGGTCCGCTGCGACCCGCGGTCACGACGGCGACCGGTCCCCACCGGGGCAGCCGAGCGCGCACTTGCGCGCCGTCCACCCGGCCCCGGGCATCCTGCAGATCCGACCAGCGCAGCCCGGGCTCCTGCTCAATACCCAACGTGACATCCAGCCCGCCGGACCACGGCGCGAGGTCGACCAGGGTCACGCTCCGGCATCGCTCGGCCAAGCCCCTGGCGACGACGGCCGCCACCGTCGTCGCCCCCGCGCCGCCCCGCGCTCCGACGACGCCGACCACCACGGCGGCGGTCATTGCCCCAGCACCGCCCCATCGACCTTCCCGCTGCTCAGCACCGGTCCGTCACCCCTTCCGATCGACTCGCCGCCTCGACCACCGCTACCGCCACGGTGACAGCACAGGACCGGTCGGAGCGCGGGCGGCCGGCCCGGCTGTGGATGGCGCGCAGTTGGGCCCGACCTGTGCAATCCCAGGAACGCTCCGGCGATTACGTTGCGAGCGGTTCACCCCGAACACTGCATTCCTTCGAGATGGCACACCGGCCGTCATCGGGTGAATTCCGAACGGGATCGAAGCGACCGCCATCACGCCACACCCCCGGGCGACGGTCGCTTCGGCGTCGAACGATGGGACCGCAATGCCGGCCCCATGGCGTGAATCCCAGCCGCCATACGAATTGTCTCGGACAAAAGCTCGCCGGGCCGGATAGCCTGAATGAAGGAAATCAGACACCGGGCCGATTGAAGGCTCGGCGATCCAGGTTCGCTTCGGTCGGGTGATCTTGGGAGATCGCCGGGGCGCCCTTGCCCCGCACCTCCCGCAGGTCACCGACCCGGCCCCGCATGCCCCCAGCGCCGCCGCCAAGGGTTGTCACTCCGGCGAGAATCGGTCATCGATCGGTTACCATAACGAGCGAAGTCGGTCATAGCCGTCGGACATCATGCCGCGCATCGGACGTCTCGCCGGGTGGAGTTGCGCACCGATGCCACCCGCGAAACCGCCACCGGACCAGTCATGCGAGGGGGCGGCCCAGCTCCGCGCCCGGCCGTCAGCGGCGGTGGACCGAGCCCTTCGCGGGCGAATGCCGGCGTCTGGTCGCCGCGGGTTCGCTCGGTATGATGCGACGCGAGGCGTGCTTCCACGTGGGCACGGCTCTTCATCTTTCCGTCACCGTTCGGGGAATGAAAATGGGTGGGAACCAAGTGAGTCTGTCCTGGCTCGCGCCCGTTTCGGTTGCGCTCTCGACGGACCGCCTACATCCCGGCGACCTCACGGTCTGCGACCGCGCGGGTTCCGTTGTGGGAATGACGCTCGGGCGCGATGTCGCCATCAAGTTGCGTACCACGAGCGGCCACTCCGTCGTGGTCACCGGTACGACGGCGACCGGGCAGGTCATCGAGGACGTGGTCACGGTCATTCGGGGCCGGCCGATCGAGCCGGGCCGGACCGAGGGCACCCGCCGCAACCGGTCGGCGTCCGCGCCCGACGGCGATGGCACGAGCCGCGCCTCGACCGCTCCCGCCGGCGCGGTCGAGGACGCCCGCTCCGCTCCCAACACCGCGGACCGGGCCGCGTCGCCCCCGCGCCGGGTGCCCGACGCTGACGAGACCATCCACATCCTTGCCTCGGCACCTCGGGACGCCGATGAGACGGTCCACGTCCTCGCGTCGACGCCACGACAGACCCCCGACCCGGACGAGACGATCGCAGCCCCGCTGCGCGGGATGCGGGCTCCGCAGGTCGCCGACGCCGACGAGACCGTGCAATCGGCCTCCCGGGCGGTCGGCGCCCGACCTTCCGAGGACCCCGACGGCGCGGAGAGCCGTCGCGCGACCGACCGCGGGCCGGGCGACCGACCGGCCGCGAGCCAACCGCGCGACCCCCGGGCCGAGAGCCGGCCGGCAGAGAGCGTGACCGACGGCCGGCAAGGCGACAGCCGGCCGAGCGACAGCCATTCAACCGACAGCCATTCAACCGACAGCCAATCAACCGACAACCGACCGGACGACAACCGACCGGACGGTCGCGGCGACGTCGCGGAGGACGACGACACCAACGACACCACGACGTCGAACCCGCCCGAACAGCCGGCCACCGCCGTTGACCGGCCGGCGCCTCCCGCCCCGAAGCCGGCGGGAACGCCGTCGGCCGACGTGCGGCCCGGCGAGATCGCTCCGCAGCCCGCCGACGCCCCCGCCGGCGGCCGCCAGGAATCGTCCGGCCTGCGCCGGTTGAGCCGACTGCGCGCGGCCGCCGGCCGCGCGCTGCCGCCGCCGTCCGCACCGCGGGCGCGGCCCACCCCGCTGGTCCCGCAGCCCCCGCCGGAGCCCACCGGGCCCGAGCCGCGGTCGACCGCCGAGCGACAGGTGATCATCAGCGACGCGCGCGGCGCCCGGTTGCTCACGGTGGGCGAGGCGCTGTACATCGGGCGGGCGCCCGTGGTGCCGCCCCAACACGGCGGGTCGAGGGGCCGGGCCTGGACCGTCGCCTCCTCCGACGAGACGGTCTCCTCCACGCACCTGCGCCTGCGCCTGCTCGGCCGCCAATTCCTGGCCCAGGACGTCTGGTCCACGAACGGCACCATGGTGGTCCCGCCGACGGGATTCCCGTACCGGCTCGGGCCGGGCGAGGAACTCCCGCTGATGGACGGCACCGAGCTGAAACTGGGCGACGGCGTCGTCGTCACCGTCCCGGGGGACCGGCATGGCTCGTAGACTCCCGTCGCCGCCACCGCCGCTGCACGGGTATACCTACGTCCGCCCGCTGGGATCCGGCGGCTTCGCCGACGTCTTCTGCTACGAGCAGCAGATGCCGCGGCGCACGGTGGCGGTCAAGGTGCTGCTCGCGGACGTCCCGGATGCCGAGATCCAGGAGATGTTCCGCAACGAGGCGATGGTCATGGCGCAACTGGCCTCGCACCCCAGCGTGCTGACCGTCTACGAGGCGAACATCTCGGCCGACGGCCGCCCGTACCTGGTCACCGAGTTGTGTCCGGGCGGCTTCGGTGACCGCTTCCGAGCGGAGACGATCCCGCTGGCCGAGGTGCTCCAGGTGGCCATCTCGGTCGGCAGCGTCCTGGAGACCGCCCACCGGGCGCAAGTGCTGCATCGCGACATCAAGCCCGCCAACATCCTGATCACGCAGTACGGCCGGCCGGTGCTGGCCGACTTCGGGATCGCGGCGACGATCGCCCGCGCCGAGGGCCAGGACGCCGTCGGCATGTCGATCCCGTGGTCCTGCCCCGAGGTGATTCTCGGTTCGAGCCACGGCAATATCGCCGCGGAGGTGTGGAGCTTCGGCGCGACCGTCTACGCCCTGCTCGCCGGCCGATCGCCGTTCGAGGTCCCGGGCTCGGACAATTCCCGGGACACCGTGCAGCGCCGGATCCTCAGCCGCACCGCGGTCCGCCCCACGGGGCGCCCGGACGCGCCGGCGTCAATGGAACAGCTCCTCGCGCGCTGCCTCGACAAGGACCCGGCCAAGCGGCCGGCGACCATCCTCGACGTCCTGCACGACCTGCAGTTGATCGAGGCCGAACTCGGGATACGCCCGACGCCGCTTGAGATCGCCACCGAACGAATCCTCGACCCGGTCGCCCTGGACGCGCCGAGCGCGCCCGAGCCGGCGCCCGCCGGGCGCCGCCGGGTGCGCGGATCGCTGCGCACCGCCACGGCCGCCCGCGAGCCGGTCGCCAGCCAGGCGGCCGGCACGACGGTGCTGCGCGTGTGGAGCGCCGGCGGCGGCGAGCCCGCGTCGCAGGCGGGCGGGCGGACCCGCCGGGTCGTCCTCGCGGCGGTCGCTGCCGCCGCCGCGATCGCCACCATTGTGGTCGCGCTCGTCCTGACCCGCGGCGACGGCGGCCCGCCCACCGTCGGCGAGATCGACGCCGGCGCGTCCGGCGCGTCGATCGTCTTCTCCTGGTCGGCTGCGGACGCCGAACCCGGCGATACCTACCTGGTTCGGGTGAACGACGGCGGCCCGACCGCCGTCAAGAAGCCGGAATTCACCTACGACACAGCCGACCATCCCGGCCGGGTCTGCATCAGCGTCGCCGTCGTCCGCGACGGCAAGACCGGACCGGCCAGCGATCAGAAGTGCGTCGAGGGGTGAGATGAATCGCGCGAAGAAGCCGTACCCGCTCGTGGTCACCGTCACGAGCGGCGGAGTCATCGCGAGTCTGCTGGCCGCCGCCTCATTCCTGTCCCACGGGTACGCAACTCAGCAGATTGAGGCGAACGACGCTTCCGTCTGGGTGGTGAACTCCGCCCGGCACCTGATCGGGCACGTCAACACCGAGATCGGCGCGATCGCCACGGCCTTCGACTCGGGCAACGGCACCGACCTCCACCTCCTGCAGAGCCCGACGACGCTCGCCGTCCACGACCGCACCAACAACACGCTGCAGGTCGTGGATCCCCGCACCGTCGAGGAATCGGCCAAGGTGCCGCTGCCGTCCGGCGGCCCGGAAGTCGTCGGCGCGGGCGCGACGACGATGATCTACCGCCCGGAAACGGGCGACACCTGGCTGGCCGCCAACGACGACCTGTCGGGATTCGACGGACGGTCGACGGCGCCCAAGCAGATCGGCGTCGACGCCGTGCTGAGCGCCGACGAGACCGGCCGGTACGCCGGCTACAGCATGAAGAGCGGGCAACTTGTCACCGGCGCGATCGACGACGCCGCCCAGGAGCGGCAGGAGGCCGTCGACTTCGCCGGTCGGGTGGCCGATGCCCAGGTCACGCTCGTGGCCGGCAAGCCCGTCCTGTTCAACCGCGCCACGAACGAGCTGTGGGTGGGCGGCCGGACCGTCGCCCTGACGGACCACGTCCGCGATGCCGCCTCCGTCGTTCTGCAGGTCCCGAGCGTCACCGGCGATCGGGTCCTGGTCGCCCATCGCGACGGCCTGCTCGCGGTGGCGCTCGGTTCCGGCAAGGTAACCACCGCTGGAACCGGGATGAGCGGCAACGCGGCGGCACCGGTCCGGATCGACGACTGCGCCTATGCCGCCTGGTCGGGCGGCACCGCCCTGCGGATGTGCGGCTCCGGCGATCCGGTCCGGATGACGATCTCGGGCGTCGCCGCCGGGGCCCGCCTCGCCCTGAACCGCAACGGCCGGACCGTCGTCGCCGCGGACCCGGCGAGCGGCAACAGTTGGGCAGTTCAGCGCGACGGCGCCCTGATCGCGAATTGGTCGTCCTTCCACGAGGACCGGGACAAGGTCAAGACGGTGGAGTCCGACCGGGACGTCCCGCCGAACCACGAGAACAAGCAACGGCCACCGGTCGCGCGGCCGGATGCGTTCGGCGTCCGGCCCGGCCGGGCGAACACGCTGCCGGTCCTGCTCAACGACGACGACCCGAACGGGGACGCGCTGGCCATCACCGATGTCACCGACATCGACAACGGCTTCGGCCGGGTCGAGGTGGTGAACAACGGCCAGGAATTGCAGCTCACGACGACGAGCCGAGCGAGCGGCCAGGTGAGCTTCCGCTACACGATCGACGACGGCCGGGGCGGCGACGCCACCGCGACCGTGACGGTCACGGCCTTCGGCAAGGACCACAACTCCCCGCCGGTCCAACAGCGCAAGACTCGCACGTCGGTCGCCTCCGGGCACTCGGTCAGCTTCGACGCCCTGGGCGACTGGATCGATCCGGAGAGCGACCCGCTCTTCCTGGTCGAGGCGTCGGCGGCCGCGCCGGACGTGGTGAGTTCGACGCCGGCCGGCCGGGTCGAGTTCACGGACAACAGCGCCGTCGCCGGGATCAAGACCGTGCACCTGTCCGTCTCCGACGGCCGCGCCGTCGGCGAGGGGACGGCATCCATCACGGTCGGCGCCCCCGGCACCGTGCCGATCATCGCCGAGTCCTTCACCATCACCGGCTACACCAACCGCCAACTCACGGTCGAACCGTTGCCGAACGTCCGCGGCGGCACGGGCAAGATCCGGCTCAACAGCGCCACGGCGGAGGCCGGGAACAAGACCCTGAAGATCCAGGCCGACTTCGTCGGCGGCACCTTCACGGTGCTCCCGCTCAAGCGGGGCACGCACTTCATCGAGTATTCGGTGACCGACGACAAGCAGAGCGGCTCGGGTCGGGTCCGGCTCGAGATCGAGGACCCGCCGGACGAGGCCGGTCCGCCGGTCACGGTCCCGATCACTGCCTTCCTCTACCAGGACACCACCCAGTTGGTCGACGTCCTCGCCGTGGACCACGACCCGGCGGGCGGGGTGTTGAGCATCACCGGCGTCAAGGCGTTGCCCGCCAAGCTGGGCGTGATCGTCGAGATCGTCGAGCAGCGGATCCTGCGCGTCACGCTGAAAAAGGCGCTCGCGCAGCCCGTCGCGGTGACCTACACGGTCAGCAACGGCCGCGCCCAGGCCACCGGCACGGCGACGATCGTGCAGATCCCCGAACCATCCCGGCTGCAGGCGCCCGTCGCCAATCCCGACGCCGTCACCGCCCGCGTCGGCTCCGCCGTCGACATTCCGGTGCTCGCGAACGACCGCCAGCCGAACGGAAAGCCGCTCCTGCTGAGCCGCACGCTTGAGCAGGGCCTGGGCGACGGCGAAGGCACCCTGTTCGTGTCCGGCGACCGGCTGCGCTACCTCGCGCCGAAGCACCCGGGCGAATACACCGCGATGTACCGGGTCTCCAGCACCGACCAGCAGTACGCGATCGGCAAGGTCTCGATCTCGGTGAAGGCGGTCGACGTCGCGAACAACCGCCCGCCGGTCCCCAAGACGCTGGTCGGCCGGGTGAATGCGGGCCGATCCGTGGAAATCTCCATCCCGCTGACCGGGATCGACCCGGACGGCGACGCC
The DNA here is from genome assembly GCA_031552185.1 of Cellulomonadaceae bacterium. Classification (GTDB taxonomy): domain Bacteria; phylum Actinomycetota; class Actinomycetes; order Actinomycetales; family Cellulomonadaceae; genus JAVBMU01. The sequence goes on from JAVBMU010000031.1 coordinate 32,415, forward strand.
GTCACCCTGATCGGCCAGTACACCGCGCCGCAGCTCGGGGCCGTCTCGGCCACCGGTCGAGGGGTGATCGAGTACACGGCGGGACCGTACTCGGCCGGCACCGACAGCTTCGAGTACCAGGTGGTCGACGCCCTCGGGCAGACCGCTCAGGGCACGATCCGGGTCGGAATCAATCCGCCGAGCACCATCGGCGCCCCGCCGATTGCGGTGGACGACCTGGTCACGACCCGCCCGGGCGCCCAACTGTCGGTTCCGGTGACCGAAAACGACTCGGACCCCGCGGGGTCCGAGTTGACCGTGGTGGCCGTCGAATCGCTCAAGAAGTGCGTCGCGCCGACCACCGACGGCCGAACGGTGCGCCTGGTCGCGCCCGCGTCCGCCGGCGACTGCGCGGTGCTCTATACGATCAAGAACGCCCTCGGCAACCAGACCCAGGCCTGGCTGGTGATCGATGTCGACCCGAACGCGCCCCTGACCGCGCCGGTGGCGAAGGACGTCCAACTCACGCTCAGCGATATCGCCGGCCGCAAGTCGGTCACCGTGGATCTCTTCCGCACGGTGCAGTTCTCGGAAGGCAGCCGCCGGGACCTTGCGTTGTCGATTCCCGCCTCGTTCGGCGTCTCCCTCAAGGGTTCGACGGCGACGATCGGGATCGAGCGCAAGGCCCGGATCATTCCCTACAAGGTGGCCCGCCGCGACGATCGGAGCGTGACGGGGTCGGCGTTCATCTGGGTTCCCGGCACCGACGACGCGCGGCCGGAACTGCGCTCCACGGCACCGAGGTTGACCGTGGCCAGCGGCGATACGATCGTCATCGACGTCAACGCCCACGTCATCGCCGCCGCCAACCGACCGGTCCGGATTGCGGACTCGAGGACCGTCACGGCGACCCACGCGGCGGACAATCACCGGTTCTACGTCGGCGCGACCAAGCTGAGTTTTGCCTCGGCGGCAGGCTATTGGGGCCCGGCGTCGATCACCTTCCTGGCGACCGACGGGCAGAACCAGACGCCGCTCACGCTCCCGATCACGGTCACTCCCAAGGCGGACCAACCCCCGGTGGTCAGCGCCGCCACAATTCAACTCGAGGCGGGCGAGAAGCGGGCGATCGATCTGCACGCGCTGACCGATTATCCGCAGCGGGACCGGATGCCCACCCTGCGCTACCGCGTGCGCAGCGTCAGTTCCACGGCCGTGAGCGCGCGGATCGACGAGCACGCGCTCAACCTCACGGCCGTCAGCGGGGCGGAGGTAGGCAACCGGGCGAAGGTGGTCGTGTCGGTTGAGGACGACAAGCACGAGGGACACTCGGGCGTCATCACCGTGCTTATCGTCCGCTCGTCGAAGCCGCTCGTCGCCGCCGTGCCGGACACGGTGACGATCCGTCGCGGCGAGACGAAGTCGGTCAACGTCCTGGCGAACGACGAGGAGACCAACCCGTTCCCCGAGCCGTTGCGCGTCACCTCGGTCGGCAAGGGCTGGACGCCCGTGCCCGGGGTGCGCATCACGCCCAGCGCGGACAAGCGCACCGTCACCGTCGCGATCGAACCGGACACCGAGACCGGCGACTACCACATCCCCTACCAAGTCGCGGATGCGACGGGCGATCCGTCCCGGCACGTCACCGGCACCCTGACGGTGCGCATCCAGGACGTCCCGGACGCGCCGGCGGGCGCCCCCCGGGAAACCGCGCGGGACAACGACCTGCGCACCGTCACCCTCCGGCTGCCCTCGTCCCGGCCCAACAACTCGCCGATCACCCGGTACGTCGTGGCAGACGCGGACGGCCGGACGATGGCCGAGTGCACCACCCCCGACGCCTGCACCGTCGAGGGGCTGAACTACGGCCAGGCCTACACCTTCCGCGCCTATGCGGTGAATGCCCTCGGCAGGAGCGCCGCCAGCCAGGCCTCCTCGATCGTCGTGCTGGACAAGGCGCCCACGCCGCCGGGCAACGTCAAGCTGTCCCCCTCCGCCGCCGACCCGCCCGGACACGCGCTGCAGGCGACGTGGTCGGCCGCGAGCCCGGCCGGCGGCACCGAGGTCACGGGCTATGACATCAGGTTGGTGGGCAAGGGGATCGAGAGTCTGACTCTGCAAGCCGCGGCGAATGAGACCTCGAAGCTGATCACGGACCCCTCGATCACGCCCGGCGCGCAGTACACGGTTTCCATCCAGGCCCGCAGTGCGACCACCGTCAGCAAGGCCGCCACCGCGAGCGCCGTCGCCGTCGGGCCGCCCGGCCTGGGCAGCCTGAATGTCAGCCCGGCCGCCGCCGATGTCGGCACGATCGTCTCCTGGACCGGGGCGAACGCCCGGGGCGGTGCGGTGCTCAAGATCGAGGTCGCCCGCGCGGCGGGCACCGAAGTGTCGGGGTCGGCCTGCGACCCGGCCACCATCGCCCCGAACGCGACCGGCAGGACCAGTTGGACCGACCCGGAAGCGATCCCGGATCAGCGGTACATCGTGCGCCTGTCCAACGACGTCTTCTGCCGGATGTTCGTCTCGGTCGGGACCCAGATCCGGCCCGATGTCCTGGGCGGTGAGGCCGTGCTCGCCGACGGCGGCCGCGGCGTGAAGAACATCGCCCTGCGCAGCCTCAAGGCCGGCCCGGGCACCATCGACCACTGGGAGTATTCGCTGGGGTCGGTCGGCGGCGGCGCCGGGAATTGGACCAGGTGGGCCGACAGCCTGATCGCCGAACCGACGGCCTACGGCAAGCACGTGTCCGTCTGGGTCCGGGCCTGCACCGCGACTTGGCCCGAGTCCTGCGGCGAACCGAAGCAGATCGCCGCGGACCTGATGCCGCTGCGGACCTGGGTCACGATCAACGCCTGCGTCATCGGCGAGGCGGCGGACATCACCGACCCGGAGAACAACGGGTTGGACTCGACGGTCGAGGTCCAGTACCTCGCCAAGGCCTCCGGCGCGAAGTCGGCCGTCGTCTACAAGGCCTGGACCGACCCCGACAACACGATCCCCAATCCACCCAGCGGGACCGTCACCACCTACCTGCAGGCCCGCGTGACACTGGAAGCGACGATCTACGCCGACACCCCGCTGTTCACGTGCGTGAACGCGCCCTGACCAGGAGAAGCCGAGAACCCCGTGACCCAGACCACTACCGCATCGCCCGCGATGACCGCCGAGCAGGCGACCTGGTTCCAGGATGTCTTCGCCCGACTGGTTGCCAATGTCGAGAACGTCGTGCTGGGCAAGAGCCACGTCGTGCGGCTCGCCTTCGCGACCCTGCTCTCCGAGGGCCACCTGCTCGTCGAGGACGTGCCCGGCACCGGCAAGACGTCGTTGGCCCGCTCGATCGCCCAGACCGTGCGCGGCACCGCCGGGCGGATCCAGTTCACCCCGGACCTGCTGCCCGGCGACGTCACGGGGATGAGCGTCTATGACCAGAAGGACCAGGAGTTCGAGTTCCACCAGGGCCCGGTCTTCGCCAACATCCTGCTCGCCGACGAGATCAACCGCGCGTCGCCGAAGACCCAGTCGGCGCTGCTCGAGGTCATGGAGGAGGGCCGGGTCACCGTGGACGGCGTCACCCACAGTGTGCCGCAGCCGTTCATGGTGATCGCGACCCAGAACCCGATCGAGCAGTCCGGCACCTACCGGCTGCCCGAGGCCCAACTTGACCGCTTCCTGATGAAGACGACGCTCGGCTTCCCCGACGCGGTCTCCACCCGCGAGATTCTCGCCGGCGCCCGGATCAAGGCCCACCAGCGGGTGCTGCCGGCCGTGCTCTCGCTGGAGAACCTGACCGCGATGATCTCCATCGCCAAGCTGCCGCACACCGAGGCGTCGATCCTCGACTACATCGCCCGGCTGGTCGACGCCACCCACCAGGCGAGCGAGGTCCGGCTCGGGGTCAGCATCCGGGGTGCCCTCGCGCTCACCCGCGCCTCGATGACGTGGGCCGCGGCCCAGGGTCGTACGTACGTCATGCCCGACGACGTCAAGGCCCTCGCCGAGCCCGTGCTCGCGCACCGGCTGGTGCTCGACGCGGAGGCGGAATTCGACGGGATCAGCGCGTCCAGCATCATCGCGCAAGTCCTCCTCGACGTCGCACCCCCGGTCGAACGGCACGCGGTGTGAGTAGGCGACGGCCCGAATCGTCCGTCAGCGCGCCGGACTTGTCCGGCACCCGGCGGACGGCGACGGTCCCCGGAGAACGCGAGTCATTCGGCCGCATGCTGGCCGGGTTCCGCCGGCGAGCCGGGCAGGGCCTGGTCGCGTTCGCGCGGTCCATCACCAACGTCGTCACCGGCGCCGGCTGGGCCGCGCTGGTCGCCATGGTGGTCTGCCTGGTGGTCGGCTATGCGGCCGGCTGGCTCGAATTCGCCGTGGTCGGCGTCGCGCTCGCCCTGCTGGTCGCGGTCTGCCTGGTCTTCCTGGTGGGCCAGGCGCGGTACGACGTCGAACTGTGGGTGGACAGCAACCGCACCGTAGTCGGGACACCGGTCGTGGCGGGCGTCGGCGTCGCCGACGGCGGCCGCCGCCCGCTGCTCGCCTCGCACCTGGAGGTGATGCTCGGCGCGGAGGCGATCGAGCTGCGGCTGCCGTCCCGACGGACCCGGGGCGGCACGCGGGACAGCGAATTCCGGGTGCCGGCCGTGCGCCGCGGCGTCGTCACGGTCGGCCCGGTCCGGACGGTCCAGGGAGACCCGATCGGGTTGTTCCGGCGCCACCTGGACTGGACCCGGACCGTGGACGTCTATGTCCACCCCGACACCGTGTCCGTCCCGTCCACCAGCACCGGACTGATCCGCGACCTCGAGGGGAACCCGACCCGGGACCTGACCGCGAGCGACATTTCCTTTCACGCGCTGCGCGAGTACCGGCCCGGCGACGAGCGCCGGCACATCCACTGGAAGAGCACCGCCCGCACCGGGCAGCTCACGGTGCGCCAGTTCGAGGAGACCCGGCGCAGCCACATCGTGGTCGCGTTCAGCCTCTCGACCGCGGACTACGCGAACGAGGACGAGTTCGAGCTCGCCGTGTCCGCCGCCGCCTCGATCGCCGGCCGGGCGATCCACGACTCGCGCCAGCTGACCGTCGTCACCAGTCCCGACGGCGCCGGGGACGCGGCGCCCCGCGCGCCGCGCGTGCTGCGGTCGACCAGTCGCGCCCGGCTGCTCGACGACTTCAGCGAACTCGTCTACGCCGAGACCGCCGTCGGCCTGGGCGGGTTGTCCCGGCTTGCCGCGAGCACGGTGTCCGGGATTTCCCTGGTCTTCCTGCTCTGCGGCTCCACCCCGAGCGTGCGCGAACTGCGGTCCTGGTCGCTCCTGTTCCCGGCCGGCGTCCAGATCGTGGCCGTGGTCTGCAAGCCGGAGCAGTTGCCGACCCAGCGCCGCGTGGCCGAACTGACCGTGCTCACGATCGGCTACCTCGACGACCTGCGCATCGCGATGTCGAAGGCGGTCTCCGCGTGAGCCTCGAACAGCCCCAGTCCCGCCGGGCCGCCCGGGATGTCGCGCGGGACCACGCCCTGAATTCCGTGCGCGGCCGGCTGGTGGACGTGTTGTTCGTCCTCGCCATGCTGGCGGTCGCGGCGATCCCACTGTGGCCGATCTACCAGCACTCGATGATCCTCACGCTGGTCGGCGTCGGCCTCGGCGCCGCGACCCTCGTCGCGCTGATCGGGGCGGCCGCGACCTGGCCCTGGTACGCGATGGCGTCCGTCACCGCGCTGACCTACGTGCTGATCGGGGTGCCGCTGGCCGTGCCCGCCGAAGCGCGGTGGGGTGTGCTGCCGACGCTCGACGGGCTGAACCGCTTGTTCGTCGGCACCACCGGGGCGTGGAAGGAGGCGCTCACGGCCCAGGTGCCCTTCGGCACCTACCAGGCGCTCGGCGTTCCCGCGCTGGTGATGGTGTTGGGCTGCGGCGTGGCGTCGTTGAGCCTCGCGCTGCGGCTGCGCCGACCCGCGTGGGCGTTGCTCGGCCCGCTCGTCCTGCTCGCCTTCGGGATCGCCTTCGGATCCGCCCACACGCAATGGCCGATCGGCGCGGGGTTGGGCGTCTTCACGCTCGCCGTGAGCTGGGCCGCCGTGCGCTTCGGCCGCGGCCGGCCGGGGATCAGCGGGCGCCGCCGGGCCTGGGTGGTGCTGCGGCATTACGCGGCGGCCGTGGCCATCCTGGCCACCTGTGCCGCGGGGGCGACCGCGATCGTCGGCTTCGCTCCGCCCGGGACCGACCGGCACGTCCTGCGCGACGCCGTCACGCCCCCCTTCGAGCCCCGGGAATTGGTCAGCCCGCTGGTCGGGTTCCGCAATTCCGTGCTCCCGCCGGGGGCGGACACGACGCTCTTCCACGTGACCGGGTTGCCCGACGACGCCCGGATCCGGTTGGCGACGCTCGACACCTACAACGGCGTCGTGTTCTCGGTCGGCTCGGGCACCGGCTCCTCCGGATCCTTCGAACGGGTTCCGTACCGGCTCGACCCCAGGCCCGGCCGACGAGTCGAGGTCACGGTCCAGGTGGCGGAGTACGACGACGTCTGGGTGCCCACGGTCGGGGACCTGGTCTCGATCCGGTTCGGATCCGGCTCGACCGCCGCCGATTCCTTCGTCTACAACCGGGCCACCGGCGCGGCCGCCATCCGCAGCGGGCTGGGTGCCGGCACCCGCTACACGCTCGACGCCGTCGTCGCACCGAGCCCGGACGAGCAGACCCTGGCCAAGCTCCGGCCGAGTCCGATCGGCCAACCGCCGGCGGGCGAGATCCCCCGGGAGTTGATCGACGCGGCCAAGGAGCACGCCGGGAAGTCGACCGCCCCGGGCGCCCGACTCGTCTCGCTTGCGCGGTGGTTGCGCGCCGGCTACGTGAGCCACGGCGGCGAGGACGAACCGAGCAGTCGGCCGGGGCACTCCGCGGACCGTCTCACCGAGCTCGTCACCACGTCGCCCATGCTCGGCGACGCCGAGCAATACGCACCGACGCTCGCCCTGCTGGCCCGGGAGATCGGCTTTCCATCCCGGGTGGTGCTCGGCTTCGCGCCGGCGCCCGACCGAACCGAGATCACCGGCGCGGACCTGACCGCTTGGGTGGAGGTCCGGATCGCCGACGGCGAGTGGGTCGCCGTCGACCCGAACCCCGAGCCCCGAAAGGTGCCCGGCAACCGCGAGACCACCCCGCAGGAGATCCACCGGCCGCAGACGGTGCTGCCCCCGCCGCCGCCGCAGGAGAACGAGACGGCGACGAGCCGTAATGACGAGACCGACGGGCCGCGCGAGGACCCCTCGGGACCCGGCTGGACGGCGAGGCTGGTCGCCGTGCTGCGCCTGGTCGGCGTCGGCCTTGGGACGATTGCGCTGCTCACGTTCCCATTGTGGATGATTGCGCTGGCCGCGGCGGGGCGGCGGTTCCGGCGCCGGCGCGCGGACCGACGCGACGTCGTGCTCACCGGCGGCTGGAACGAGGTGCGGGACGCGATGATCGACCGCGGGTTCGGTGTTCACCCTGCGGCGACCCGGGCCGAGATCGCGAGTCTCACGACGTCGCGGACGGTCGCGGACCTCGCCGAGCGCGCCGATGTCGCGGCCTTCGGCGGCAAGCCCCCGAGCCCGGCCGACGTCGCCGCCTACTGGGCGGACACCAAGCAGGCGCGGCGCAGCCTCGACGCCGGCGTGCGCCGCCGCGACCGGCTGCGCACCGCGTTGTCCCTGCAGTCGCTGCGGCGGTCCAGCCGGGCGGCGCTGGCGGCCCGGGACCGCCGGCGCGCCGCCGAGCGCGCGGTGCGCGCGGAGCACGCGGAGCGGGCCGGCGCGGAGTCGCGCGAGCGAGAGCCGGCGACGCCGAGGTAGATCCATGGCGCGGCCGCACCGGCGGGTCGGGCGCGCGACGGCTCTACCTCGAGCGGCGCGGCGCTACCTCGCGCGGTACGCCGGGCGCGCCGGCCAGCCCGGGATCTGCCTGCCCGGGATCTGCCGGCCCGCCCGTGCTGCCCGATAGGCTCCTTCCGTGAGCACCCCGCCGAGCCGAGTCGCGGCGTTCTTCGACCTCGACAAAACGATCATCGCCACGTCCTCCGCGGCCGCGTTCTCGCGCCCCTTCTTCGCGGGCGGGCTGCTCGGCCGGGCGGACGTGCTGCGCAGCGCCTATGCCCACCTGCTGTTCATGGCGGGCGGCGCCGACGAGGGACAGTCCGAACGGATGCGCGCCCACCTGAGTTCACTGGTCAAGGGGTGGGATGTCGACACGGTGCGCCGGATCGTCGACCAGACGCTGCACGAGTACATCGACCCGGTCGTCTACCGGGAGGCCACCGCCCTGATCGCCGACCACCACGACCAGGGGCACGACGTCGTGATCGTCTCGGCGTCCGGCGCGGAGTTGGTCGAGCCGATCGCCGCGGCGCTCGGCGCGGACCACACCATCGCCTCCCGGATGGAGATCGTCGAGGGCCGGTACACCGGTCGGATCGACTTCTACGCGTTCGGCGCCAACAAGGCGGTGGCAATCCGCGAACTCGCGGCGGACCGGGGCTACGACCTGTCGGCGTCCTACTCGTACTCGGACTCGATCACGGACGCTCCGATGCTCGACGCCGTCGGGCACGCCTACGCGGTCAACCCGGACCGGGCGATGCGCCGACTGGCGGCGGAGCGGGGCTGGGATCGGCTCGCCTTCCGGCACCCGACCCCGCTGAAGCGCGCACCGCGGCCCGGGCCCGTCCTGGCGGCAGTCGCGGCGGCGGTGATCGGCGCCGTCGCGATCCGGTACGCCGTCAAGGCGCGGCGCGCGCGGCGCTGACCGGCCCCCGCCCGCCCCCGCCCTGCTGCGCGCCGAGCCATTGCGCCGCGGGCGTTCGCCGGGTTGAATGGAGGAGATAGGACCAGCACGGACGGGCGGTACCCACGCGCGGACAGTCCACGACAGGGACTCGCTGACCGGGCTCGACCCGTTGCAGCGGCTATGTTCGAGTACGCCTGATAGCCGCCGTCCGGCGGGCGAAGGCGGCGCCCCCGCGCTCGGGGGCGCCGCCTTCGTGTCCGCGCCGAGGGGCCGCGCCGAGGCGCCGCCGCCGCGGCACCTCGCCCCGCCGCCGCGCTACTCGTCCGCGACCGCCTCGAGCACCGGCAGGCGCACCGCTCGCGTCGCCGGCGCGATCGCCGCGACGGCCCCGACCAACACCGCAGCCGCAACCATGCCGGCGATGGTGGGCCACGGGATGGTGAGCGCGGTAAAGCCCTGCTCCTCGAGAATCGTGGGGAGCGTCGCCGCCAGCCCGACGCCGACCGCCAGCCCGGCAATCGCGCCCGAGACGGCGATCAGGACGGATTCGATGGTCACCGACCCGGCGAGTTGGAGCCGGCCGAGGCCCACCGCCCGGGACAGCCCGATCTCCCGGGTCCGCTCCAGGATCGACAGGGCCAGCGTGTTCACAATGCCGATGATCGCAATGACGATCGACAACCCGAGCAGCGCGTACAAGATGTACAGCATCTGGTTGACCTGCTTCGTCAGCGACGACGTGAACTCGTCCCGGTCCTGCACCGAGACCACCAGATAGGGCTTGACGGCGGCCGCGAGCTGCCCGCGCAGGGTCTCGGCGCTGCCCTCCTTCGCCGTCACCATGACGGTCGTGACGGCGGACAGATTCTCGGGCGCGAGTGCATCCACCACCGGCTGGGGCACGATGATCGGCACGTCGAAGGCGGGCGTGTCCACGATGGCCCCCACCCGGATCTCCTGCGGCGCCCGGCCCGGCACGGCCGGCTGGGTGAGCGTGACGACGTCGCCGATGCGCCACCCGTGCCGCTCGGCGTCGCCCCGCTTGACGAGGGCCTCGCCCGCGTCGAAAGCCGCAATGTCACCCTCGACCGGGTCGAGGGTGAGGGAATGGACGAACGCCCCCGGCGTGACCATGCCGACCGGGAGTTGCTCGTCATCGACGGCGAGGGCCGCAAAACCCATCGTGTCGACCCGGGCGACGTCGGGGGCCTTCCGGACGGCCTCGATCGCGCCGGCCGGGATCCCGTCGGTGCCCACACCGCCCAGGATGTAGTCGCCGACCATGGAGTCGTCGACGACCGTCGCCATCGAGGTCTGGACCGAGGCCGCGAGCACCGAGGCGGCGCCCACCAGGGCCATCCCGACCATCAGGGCGCCCGAGGTGGTCGCCGTGCGCATCGGGTTGCGGACGGCGTTGCCGCGGGCGAGCCGCCCGATCGGCCGGAACAGGGCGACGAACGGCCACGCCAATACCCGCACCGCCGGGCCCGCGGCGGCCGGCGCGATCACGACGGCGCCCAGCAGCACCGCCACCGCCCCGATTCCGAGCAGGACCTCGTCATTGCCCACCCCGCCCAGGGCGGCACCGACCGCCGCCACGCCACCGGCCAGGAGGACCGCGCCGACCACGCCGAACCGGGCGAGCGTGCGCCGCCGCGCGGGCGGCGCCTCCCGCATCGCCTCGACGGGCGGCACCCGGGCCGCATGCCAGGCCGGCACCGCCGCCGCGGCCACCGCCACGCCGACGCCGAAGGCCAGGGCGAGCAGCACCGAGCCGACCTCGAGCGGGACGCTGCCCGCGAGCTCCATCCCGATTCCGTCGAAGATCGCGCGCAGGATCTCGATCAGCCCCAGCCCTGCGAAGACGCCGAGCGCCGCGCCCACCAGGCCGACGACGGCGGCCTGGCCGAGCACCGAGGCGAAGACCTGACTCGGCGAGGCCCCGAGCGCGCGCAGGACCGCCGTCTCCCGCAGCCGCTGCCGGACCACCATCTGGAACGTGTTGAAGATGATGAAGGCGCCCACGAACAAGGCGATCCCGGCGAAGATCAGCAAAAACGTCGGAATGAAGCCGAGCTGATCGGCGATCGCCTCCTTGCTCGCGGCCCGCCGCTCGGCGCCGGTGGCGACCTTGGCGTGAGCGTCGGCCGGGACGACGGCGCGGATCCGCTCGGCCAGCGCCGTCGGGTCGGTGCCCGGCGTCGCGTAGACCGAGATGGCGGGCACCAGGCCGTCGGGCGCGTACAGGCCCATGGCGGTCCGCTCGTCCAGCGCGATCGCCGTCGCGCCGGCCATCGGGGCGTCGAAGGCAAGGCTGCCGACGATGCGCTGCGTGGTCACCTCGCCGCCCAGGATCACGGTGGCCCGGTCGCCGACCGTCAACCCGGAGCGGTCGAGCGTGGACGCCTCGAGCGCGATCTCGCCGGCCTGCGCCGGGGCGCGGCCCACCGCGACGTCGAAACCGGGATCGTCCGGCCAGGTGGCCATCGCGAAATTCGGCGCGCCGTTCCCGCTCGTGACGGCCGTGCCGTCCGCGCCGACGAGGATCATCGGCCCCGAGACGTCCGGCAGCGCCCGATCGATTCCGGGCACCCGCGCCAGCCGCTTGGTCAGGTCCGCGGGGATCAGTGACGGGCTGGTCTCGCCCAGCAGGTCCGACGCCGAGTCGGATTCGCCGGCGCCCTGGACGTAGACATCCGCGACCAGCGACTTGTCCACGATCTCGTCGAAGGTGGCGCCCAGCATGGTGCGCAGGGAGAAGGTCCCGGAGACGAAGGCGATGCCGAGCACGACCGCCAGGACGGACAGCACGAATCTGATCGGATGGCGGCGCACACCCCGCCAGGTGACGCGGCCCATCACCGCGCCCCGGCCGTCGCCGCCACGACCGGCCGCAGCTGCGCCATCGGACGGCGCAACGCATCGATCACGCTGTCCGGCGTCGGGCTGCGCAATTCGCCCCGCACCTTCCCGTCGTGCAGGAACAGCACCCGATCCGCGAAGGAAGCGGCCGTCGGGTCATGAGTCACCATCACGATCGACTGGCCCAGGGTGTCGACCGACGAGCGCAGGAAGCCCAGCACCTCCGCCGAGGCCACCGAGTCCAGGTTTCCGGTCGGTTCGTCCGCGAAGACGATCGCCGGCCTGGCGATCAGCGCCCGCGCGCACGCCACCCGCTGCTGCTGCCCGCCGGACAGCTCGGCCGGCCGGTGGTGCAGCCGGTTCGTCAATCCCACCGCGCCGACGACGGCGTCGAACCAGGCCGGATCGACCTTGGTGCGGGCGATGTCCAGCGGCAGGGTGATGTTCTCCCGGGCATTCAGCGTCGGGATCAGATTGAAGGCCTGGAAGACGAATCCGAGCCGGGTCCGCCGTAGCTTGGTCAACTCGCGCTCGCTCAGCCGGCCGATCGGCTCGCCGTCGACCACCACCTCCCCCGAAGTCGGCCGATCGAGCCCCGCCAGGCAGTGCATCAACGTCGACTTGCCCGAGCCGGAGGGGCCCATGATCGCGGTCAACTCGCCCCGGGCGATGTCGACGTCGATCCCGTCGAGGGCGCGCACGGCGGTCGACCCCTTGCCGTAGACCTTCGTCAGTTCCCGGGTCCGGGCAATCGCCGCGGATTCCCCCGGCGGCTGCGACCCGGCCGGTGAGAGCGCGGGCGACCCCGCCGGCGACATCGCGTGTGACATGACAGATCCAATCTCCTCGGGACGCGCGAGGGAGCGCGTCGGTGGTTCTACCCTTCCGCGCCGAGCACCCGCCGTACATCCGGGAATCCCCTGGTCCGGGGTAGGGAAACCCCCCTGAATCCGGCCCGGGTTCGCCCCGCGCCGCCCCCGGGCCGGCACGCTATTCCTCATGACCGGGACCATGCCGGGCGCCGGGACCGGAGCCGGTGCCGACGCGCACATCCGTCCGCCCCGCGAACGCCCGGATCACATCGTCGTCATGGGCGTCAGCGGCTGCGGCAAGTCCACGGTGGCCGCGGACCTCGCCCGACGGACCGGCCGCCGGTTCCTGGAGGGCGACATGCTGCATCCCGAGGCCAACCGCCGCGCGATGGCGGCCGGGATCGCGCTCACCGACGCCGACCGCGCCCCCTGGCTGGCAGCCATCGTGGCCGAACTCGATGCCCGGCACGGGGCCGGCGAACGGACCGCGCTGAGTTGCTCGGCCCTGCGGCGGGCCTACCGGGACACCCTGCGCGGCGCCGCCGGGCGCCTGCTGTTTATCCACCTGGTCGTGCCCCCGGCCGAACTGGCCCGTCGGCTGGCCCACCGGTCGGGGCATTTCATGCCGGCCGGCCTGCTGGCCTCGCAATTGGCCGCGCTCGAGCCGCTCGACGCCGACGAACTCGGCCTGGCCCTGGACGCAACGCGTCCACCCGCCGACCTCGTGGCGGCGATTCGCCGCGCCGCTGGCGAGTTCGGCCGAAACGAGGGAAACTGACCCGCCAAAGCCGGGTCCGGCGGACGTTGGCCTACACTCAATGAGTCGTAGGTCACAGTCCGGGCGGCCAAAGGCCCACCGGACGGTATCAGTGTCGATGCGAAGCGAGGCAAATATGCCCGAGATCCCGAAGCCCGAGAGCCACCCCAGCACCACATTCGGAGCCCCGGACGCCACCGGAAGCCTCGAGAACCTCTTGCGGGAGGAACGCCAGTTCCCGCCGAGCCCCGAGTTCGCCGCCCAGGCGAACGCGACCGCGGCCCTCTACGAGGAAGCCGCAGCCGACCGCCTCGCGTTCTGGGCCGGCCAGGCGCGCGAGTTGGTCAGTTGGCGGACGCCCTTCACCCAGACCCTCGACTGGTCCGACGCGCCCGTCGCGCGCTGGTTCGCCGACGGCAAGCTCAACGCCGCATACAACGCCGTGGACCGCCACGTCGAGGCCGGCCTGGGCGACCGGGTCGCGATCCACTTCGAGGGCGAACCGGGTGACACCCGCACCATCACGTACGCCGAGTTGCAGGCCGAGGTCGCCCGCGCAGCCAATGCCATGGCCGCCCTCGGCGTGCGCACCGGCGACCGCGTGGTGATCTACCTGCCGATGATCCCGGAAGCCGTCATCGCCATGCTCGCCTGCGCCCGGCTCGGCGCGCCGCACTCGGTCGTCTTCGGCGGATTCTCCGCCGACGCCCTGCGCAGCCGGATCGCCGACGCCGAGGCCGCCCTCGTGATCACGGCCGACGGCGGATACCGCCGCGGCAAGCCGTCCGCGCTGAAGCCGGCCGTGGACGAGGCCCTGGCCCCCCGCGAGGGGGAGCCCGAGACGACGGTCAAGCACGTCGTCGTCGTCCGCCGGACCGGACAGGACACCGCCTGGACGGAACACCGGGACCTGTGGTGGGACGACGTCATGGCGCCCGCCGACCCGCGCCACGAGCCGGTCTGGGTCGACGCCGAACACCCGCTGTTCATCCTCTACACCAGCGGCACCACCGGGAAGCCCAAGGGCATCCTGCACACCACCGGCGGGTACCTGACCCAGGTCGCGTACACCCACCTGAACGTCTTCGACCTCAAGCCCGAGACCGACGTCTACTGGTGCACGGCGGACATCGGCTGGGTGACCGGACACTCGTACGTCACCTACGGTCCGCTGGTCAACGGCGCGACCCAGGTCATCTACGAGGGCACCCCGGACAGCCCGCACCGCGGCCGATGGTGGGAGATCGTGCAGAAGTACGGCGTCTCGCTGCTGTACACGGCGCCCACGGCGATCCGCACCTGCATGAAGTGGGGCGACGACATCCCCGCCCAGTTCGACCTGTCGTCGCTGCGCGTCCTCGGCTCGGTCGGTGAGTCCATCAACCCCGAGGCCTGGATGTGGTACCGGCGCGTGATCGGCGGCGAGCGGGCGCCCATCGTGGACACCTGGTGGCAGACCGAGACCGGCGCCATGATGATCAGCCCGCTGCCCGGTGTCACCGCCACCAAGCCCGGCTCGGCGCAGCAGCCGCTGCCCGGGATCTCGGCCGACGTCGTCGACGACGAGGCCCGATCCGTGCCCAACGGCGCGGGCGGGTACCTGGTGCTGCGCGAGCCATGGCCCGCGATGCTGCGCGGCATCTGGGGCGACCGGACGCGCTACGAAGAGACCTACTGGTCCCGGTTCGCGGGGCTGTACTTCGCCGGCGACGGCGCCAAGCGGGACGAGGAGGGCGACATCTGGCTGCTCGGCCGGGTCGACGACGTCATGAATGTCTCCGGCCACCGGCTCTCCACCACCGAGATCGAGTCGGCGCTCGTCTCGCACGAGATCGTCGCCGAGGCGGCCGTCGTCGGCGCCACCGACGACATGACCGGGCAGGCCGTCGTCGCCTTCGTGATCCTGCGCGGCGCGCACACCGACCGCGCCGCCGACGAGGCGGGCTCGGCCGCGATCCAACTCGAGCTGCGCAACCACGTCGCCAAGGAGATCGGCCCGATCGCCAAGCCCAAGCGGATCCTCGTGGTGCCCGAGTTGCCGAAGACGCGGTCCGGCAAGATCATGCGCCGCCTGCTGCGCGACATCGCCGAGAACCGGACCGTCGGGGACGCCAGCACGCTGGCCGACTCCTCGGTGATGGACCTGATCGCCCACGGGCTGACGAAGTAACGCCCGGCGCCCGGCGCCCGGCGCCCGCCCGGGCGGGCGCCGGGCGGGTCCGGCCGCTGCCGCCCTACCTCGTCGGCCGGACTGCCGCCGGCCGGACTGCCGCCGGCCGAACCGCCGCCGGCCAGCCGGTGTCCTCGACGGCGACCCGCAACCGGGCCCGGCCGTCCCGGACGAAGGCAGCGGCGCGCTGCCAGGCCGCCCGCGGGTAGCGGTAGGACAGCGCGACGTCGTCGGCGACGTACACCTCGACGACGTCACCGTCGAGCAGAACCCGCAGCTCGAGCGCCGACCCCGAGTCGGCGGCGGGCAGCAGGTCGGCCGCCGCGAGTTCCGGCCCCTCCACCTCGCGGTAGCGGCCGGCACCCCGCGTCAGGTCGGCCCAGAAGTCGTCGAGCGGCTGCGGCTCGGCGGTCAGCACGACTCGCCGGCGGCGCAGGTCGACCGTGAGTCGCAGGCCGGCGTCGGCGGCGCCGAGCAGGTCGAGTCCCACCGCGGCCGCGCCGGCATCCACCGCGCCGGCACCCACCGCGCCCCCTGCCCCGGGCACCTCGATCCCGAGGTGCACGACGCAGGATGCCGGCGCCCCCGAACCCAGGTCCACCGCCCGGCACCCGTCACCGGCGTCGACGTCGGCCGCAACCACCGACCCGTCCGCTCGGCTCAGGGCTTCGCCCGGCTCCGTCAGGATCCCGGGCGCGGGCCGGACCACCAGCGTGCCCGCCGGGCCGGCGGTCGCGGGGGCGACCAGCCGCGGCAGGGCCATATCCCCGCCCCACAGCCAGCGCCGCGGGTCCGTCGTGACGTCGTGCACCCAGCCGAAGAAGGCGCGCCCGCCGGCCCACGGGGCGGACTTGGCCGCATACCAGCGGCGCCCGCCCAGGGCCTCCCGGGCCGGCGTGCGGAACGGGCCGCGGGGCGAGTCGGCGACCCGATAGATGGTCCCGACGGACTCCGAGAACCGGGAGAAGACGAGGTACCACAGCCCGTCCTCGCCGGGCCACAGCTCGGGGCACTCCGGGCAGTACGTCACGCCGGGCTCGTACAACGGCTCGGGTTCGACGGTCCAGGTCCGCAGGTCGGCCGAGGTCGCCAGGACGATGCAGCCGCGATGCCAGCCGGGGCCCTCGGCGCGGCGCGCCGCGATCAGCATCCACCACACCCCCTCGGCCTCGTTCCAGAACACGTAGGGGTCCCGCCAGTCGACGTCCTCGTAGCCGGCGACCGGCAGCAGGAGCGGGTTTTCGGGGACCCGGTCGAACGTGATCAGGTCTTGGCTCGTCGCCAGGCAGATCGACTGCGGACGCGCCGACTGCGGGTCGTGGCCGGTGTAGAAGAGGTAGTACTCGCCGTCGTGCTCGACCAGGGAGCCGGTCCAGATCCCGCCCGCATCGCAACTGCCCGGCGGGCCGGGGGCGATCGCGTCGGGCAGCGCCCGCCACGTCACCAGGTCGTCACTCACCAGGTGTCGCCACGTGGTGCGGACTCGCTCGGGGTAGTCCAGGGTGCCCGGCGGCGAGGCGAGGTGGAACAGGTGCAGCGACCCATCGTGCGCGAACGGGATCGCGTCGCCGGCGGCGGCGGCGGATCGCCGGTAGGGCGGCGGGCTCTTCGGTGCCATGGTCAACTCCTTCGCTGTCCTGGTGCTGTTCAGCTCTGATCCAGCCGGACGACGACGTCCGCCCGGGATCGGCAGCGGGCGATCCGCCGGGCGTTAACCTCGTCCACCGTGTCCACCCAGTCGCGCGCCGCGGCGGGGTCCTTGCCGAAGCGGACGTGCCGGGCGATCAGGCGCTCGCGCCGCAGGGCGTCGGCCACCTCGCAGAACCACACCTCGTCCAGGTGGCCGCGCGCAGCCGCCCAGGCCGGCTCCTCGTCCAGCAGGTAATTGCCCTCGGTCACGACGACGCGGGCACCGGGCAGCACCGGGATCGCGCCCGCGATGGGCTGCTCGATCGTCCGCTCGAAGCTCGGCGCGTAGACGGTGCTGCCGTCGTCGGCGGCGATCCGGGCCAGCAGCGCCGCGTAGCCGGCGCCGTCGAAGGTATCGATCGCCCCCTTGCGCTCCCGCCGGCCGAGCCGGTCCAACTCCACGTCCGCGAGGTGGAAGCCGTCCATCGGCACGAGAACGGCCGGCTCCGGCGACCCGAACCGGTCGACGATCCCCGCGGCGAGCGTCGACTTGCCGGCGCCCGGCAGCCCGACAATCCCGACGATCGCCCGCGCCCCGCCTGCCGCCAACCCCTCGACCCGCTCGACCAGCCGGTCGAGCGCGTCCGGCCCCTGGAATGTCGTGGTCACGGCGGGCCTCCTCAACGTACCGAGGCGAGTTGGGCGGCGGCCTCCACCTGGGCGGCGAGGTAGCGCCGGGCGTGCCCGGCGAGGTCCGCGCCGTCGTGCCACAGGTTCCGCCACACGGCCAGGTCGGCCGAGAGCCGTTCGGCGACCACGGCCGAGGAGAACGACTCGAAGGTGATCGGCCCCCGGTAGCCGACGTCCGCGAGGGCGTGGAAGAAGCCGGTGAAGTCGATATGCCCGGACCCGAGGTAGCCGCGGTGGTTCTCCCCGATGTGGATGTAGCCGAGGCGGTCGCCGACCAGCCGCACGGGCCGGGCGAAGTCGTCCTCCTCGATGTTCATGTGGTACGTGTCGAGGTGGATCACGACGTTGTCGGCGCCGATGTCGTCGGCGAGACGGAGCGCCTGGGCGGCCGTGTTGACGACGTTCGTCTCGTACCGGTTGCAGATCTCGATCCCGAGGTCGACGCCGAGCCCGCGGGCGTGCCCGGCGAGGTCGCGCAGCGCCGCGACGGCGTTTGCCCGCCCGGCGGCGGTCAACGGCCCGGGGTATTTGCCGAGCGCCGAGTAAAGCGCGCCGGTGAGCAGCCGCCCGCCCAGGCCGGCGGTCGCCGCCAGCGAGTCGGCGAGCAGGCTCACCCCGCGATCGACGACGTCGGGGTCGTCCGACGAGACATCGGCGTCGAAGGCCAGCCCGCGCGAGCAGACCACGCCCAGCCCGGCCGCCCGGAGCCGATCGCGGGTCCGGGCGATGTCGAGCCGCGCGAGGTCGTGCAGCGAGAGTTCGAGGAGGTCGTAGCCGGCCCCCGTGGCCCCGCCGATCGCGGCATCGATGCCGGCCTCCGTCGTGTCGCCGGCCCACACGAGCGCGTGGACGCCGAGCGGGTTACGCGTGAATCCGGTCATGTCAGGTCCCTCCTGGGTCAAGCGTCGGGCCGTGCGGACACGGCCCGACGGGGCCGCCTACAACCGGTGGATCGTGCGCAGCACGTGGTCGACGGCGGCGGTGCCGTCGACCTCGGTCATGACGTGCACGATCGGATCGTCGGGCCCGCCGCGGAGCGTGCGTCCGCGCTGGGGTCCGTCCAGTTCGATCCGCAGCGGCATGTCCTCGAAGACGCCGTCGTGCCGCCCGGCGGCCACGACGACGGCGAGCGGGTCGTAGAGCACGCAGCCATCGCCCCAGTGGAACATCGGGGCATCGAGGTAGGTCGCGCACACGTCCTGCAGCAGTCTGCCGGCGGGGCTCGTCGGTGCGAGCGCCCTGATCGTGTCCGCCGCGAGGATCGTCCCGGTCGCCGGGTTGGTCACGTCCAGGCCCACCATCGTCAGGTCGATCCCCGAGCCGAGGACGACGGCGGCGGCTTGCGGGTCGAAGTACATGTTGCATTCGGCGACCGGAGTGATGTTGCCGGCGCCGTAGGTGGGTTCCAGGCCCAGGCCGCCGCCCATGTACACGATCGAGCGGATCTCGGCGGCGAGTGTCGGGTCGACGGCGAGCGCCTGGGCGACGTTTGTCTGCGGGCCGATGGCGACGATCGTCACCTCGCCCGGACGGTCATGCACGGTCCGGCGAATGAGGTCCACGGCGCTCGGCCACGGCCCGGGATCGGGCAGCGGAATCCGCCCGGCCCGCCCCCGCGGCCCGCGGTAGGCCTCGACCAGGATCGGATCCAGCACCCCGGACAGCGGCCGGTCGGAGCCGACGCCGATCGGGATGTCCGGGCGCCCGGCCGCCGCGAGGACCGCGGCGGCGCCGCGGGCGGCGAGCGCGGGCGGACAGTTCCCGAAGGTCGTGGTGACGGCCACCAGGTCCAGCCGCGGCTCGCCCAGGGCGTACAGCAGAGCAATCGGATCGTCGGCGTCCGAACCCGGCACCCCCACTCCGGGGTCGGTATCGATGATGATCGGGATGCGCTCGCTCACCGCGACTCCTCCTTCGTGGCGCCGGTCATGATGGCCACCGCGTCGGCCGGGGTGTGCGTCGCGGGCGAGATCACCGCGGCCAGGCGGCCCAGCCGCAGGACCTCGATCCGGTCGGCGACGCCGAAGACGTCCGGCATGTTGTGGCTGATCATGATGACCCCCAGGCCCCGCTCGCGCAGTTGCCGCACGACGTCCAGCACCTGGCCCGTCTCGCGCACCCCGAGCGCCGCCGTCGGTTCGTCCAGGACGACGATCCGGCTGCCGAACGCCACCGCGCGGGCGATGGCGACGGCCTGCCGCTGGCCGCCGGACAGTGTCTCCACCAATTGGGAGATGTCCTGCACGGTCCGGATGCCCAGGGCCGCCACCTTCTCGGCCGCCTGCCGGCGCATCTCCCGGTGGTCGAGCAGGCGCAACGCCCGCCCGGCCGGCCCGGCCCGGCGCACCTCGCGGCCGAGGAAGAGGTTGGCCGTGATATCGAGGTCCGGCGCCAGCGACAGCGACTGGTAGACCGTCTCGATGCCGACCGCCCGCGCGTCCTGCGGCCGGCGCATCCGCACCGGCTGCCCGTCCACCCGGATCTCGCCGACGTCGGGCGTCAGCGCGCCGGTGAGGCACTTGATCAGCGTCGACTTGCCGGCCCCGTTGTCCCCGATCACGGCGAGCACCTCGCCGGCGAACAGATCGAGATCGACGCCGTCGAGCGCCACCACGGGACCGAACGTCTTCACGATGCCGCGGGCCGACAGGATCGGGCCGGCCGCGGACTCGACGGGGCCGCTCATCGTCTTCCTCCGCTGCTGCGAATCCACTGGTCCAGCGCCACGGCCGCGATGATCAACACGCCGACCGCCAGGGTCTGGTAGAGCACGTCCACCCGCGCCAGGGACAACCCGTTGCGGAAGACACCCACGGTCACGGCGCCCAGGAACGTGCCCAGCAGCCGGCCGCGGCCGCCGAAGAGACTGGTTCCGCCGATGACCACGGCAGTGATCGAGTCCAGGTTGACGTCGACCGCCGTGCTCGTCGTCGCCGCGTTGTTCCGGCCGATCAGGACCCACGCGGACAGGGCGACGAGCACCCCGGCGACGAGGTAGACCGAGAGCAGCACGCGCCGTTCCCGGACCCCGGACAACTCGGCGGCGGACGGATCGCTACCCACGGCATAGACGTGCGTCCCCCAGGCGGTGTGCCGCAGGACGGCGCCCATCACCACGTACATGGCGATCATCAGCACGACGCCGGTGGTCAGCCGGAAGGGGCCGATCGGGAAGGCGGTCGCCGTCCAGGTGAGGAACGATCCGAGGTCGTCACCCTGGACCGACCTGCCGTGGCTCATCAGGAGCGCCAGGGCGGTGAAGATGCTCAGGGTACCGAGCGTCGTGATGAACGGCGGCAGCCGGACGTACGCGACGAGCACGCCGTTGCCGAGACCCGCCGCCATCGCGACCCCCAGCCCGAGGAGGAACGCCACCGCACTGGGCAGGTGCGCGAGCCCGGCGAGGCTGCCCATCACCATCGAGACGAAGACCATCAGCGCCCCGACGGACAGATCGATGCCGGCGGTGAGAATCACGAGAGTCTGACCAACGGCCAGCGCCCCGACGATCGCGACCTGCTGCAGCACGAGCGACAGATTCGCCGGCGTGCCGAACCGGGGGTTCGCGAACTGGAAGACGATGCCCGCGATGAGCAGCACCACAAGTGGGCTGATCTCGGGGCGTCGGTGCAGGAGGCGCTGCACGCGTTGGGCGGGGGTCAACGGCCGACGTCGGAATGCCTCCGCCGCGGTGACCGCTTGGTTGGTCGCCATCCTCGCCGCTCTCCCTTCTCGTCCGGGCCCGGCCGGCGGGCCCGACGGGCCCGCCGGCTCACGTCAGGAGCGGTTGCCTAGTAGCAGAGCTTCGCGCCGTCGGCGGCGCCGATCGACTCAAGGCCGGCCACGGCCTTGTCCGTCACCAGGGTGATGCCGGTGTTGGTGAAGTCCTTGCCGGCGTCCGGCGTCGGCGTCGTGCCGTTCTTGACGTGCTCGATGATTGCGTTGACGCCCATGGCGCCCATCTTGGACGGGTACTGCTGGGCGTCCGCGCCCAGCACGCCGTCCTGGAGGGCCTTGATGCCATCGCACGAGCCGTTGATCGAGACGACGAGGGCCGTGGTGTTGCCGGCCGCCTTGAGCGCCTGGACGGCACCGAGCGCGGACGGCTCGTTCGCGGTGAAGACGACGTTGATGTCCGACGACAGGGTGAGGCACTTCTCCATCGCGGTGCGCCCGCCGTCCTCGGCGCCGTCGGTCGCCTCGTGGCAGACGACCGTGTAGTCGCCGCCGGAGTACTTGCCGGTGCTGGGCTCGTCCCCGATCTTGTTGGGGTCCTTGACGTCGATGCCCATGCCCGCCAGGAAGCCCTGGTCGCGCTCGTAGTCGATGCTGACGACCTTGTCGGCGAACAGGTCGAGGGCGGCGATCTTCGCCGGCTTGCCCGCGAGCGCCCCGGCGGCCCACTTGCCGATCTGCTCTCCGGCGAGCCGGTTGTCGGAAGCAAAGGTCGCCGAGACGAGGTCCGTGGGCGTGGTGGGCGTGTCGACCGCGACGACGAAAAGCCCGGCCTCCTGGGCCTTCTTGATGGCCTCGTTCACGGCGGGACCGTTGTTGGCGATCATGATGCCGTCGTCGCCGCGGGTCACCGCGTCCTCGATAGCGCGGATTTGCCCGTCGGCGTCCGTTTGGTCCTTGCCGGAGGCCAGCGTGATCTGCGCACCCTGCTTGGCCGCCTCCTTCTTGGCGCCGTCCATCATGGCGACCCAGAACGGGTCGTTGGGGTCCTTCGTGATCAGGGTGACGTGGATCTTCTTGCCCTGGTTCGCTCCGGTGCTCTGATCGGTTCCCGAGTCCCCGGCGTCGTTGCCCGAGCCCGAGCACCCGGTCAGCGCGAGGCCCGCGGCGCACACGGCTCCGAGCGCGAGGGCGACGCGGCGGCGGTGTCGCGTGGAGATGTTCATGTCCGCTCCCTACGTTCTGCCTACGTCGTCGGCGACGTAGTGTCGGCAGGCTACATTATTGCGTCGTCGATTGACATATTTTCGCGGTCGAGCGTTATTATTATCCTGTGACGACGAGTAATGGCTCGCGCGAGCCCGCCGATGAGGGTGGTTCCTGGCTCAGAGATACCCCGGGCCGGGTGCTCGAGCTGTTCCGCGGGCGGCCCCAGGGGCTGCGCAAGAGCGACGTCGTCGCGCGGACGGGGCTGTCCCGCACCGCGGCGGCCGAGCGCGTGGACGCGCTCGTCGCCGCCGGCTACCTCGCCCAGGTGCGGCCGCCGGCAGAGCCCGGCCGCGGCCGGCCCGCCGGCCACTATGCGCTGAACCGCGCTCGCGGCGTGATCCTCGTGGCGGACACGGGGATCACCGGGTGGCGGTTCGCGCTGTGCGACGCCGCCGGGACGGTGCTGGCCGAGAAGCTCGAACCGCTCGACATCACCCACGGGCCGCAGAAGGTGCTGGCGACGATCGATCGCCGGTTCGCGGGACTCCTGAACCGGCACCGCACCACACCCGCCGACGTGCTCGGCATCGGGATGTCCGTCCCCGGGCCGGTCGACCACGCGACCGGCCGCGCGATCAGCCCGCCGATGATGCCGGGCTGGCACGACTTCGATATTCCGGGGCACTTCGCCCGGACCTACGCCGGGCCGATCGTCGTCGAGAAGGACGCCAATGCCATGGCGTACGGCGAATTCGCCCGGGTCCACCCCCAAGTCCGTGATCTCGTTCTGGTCAAGCTCGGCACCGGGATCGGGACCGGCCTGCTGCTGCGCGGGGCGCTGTACCGGGGCGCCGACGGCGCCGCGGGCGACATCGGGCACGTGCCGGTCAAGCACGACGGGAGCGACGCACCGTTGTGCCGGTGCGGCAACCGCGGCTGCGTCGAGGCGTATGCCGGCGGCTGGGCGCTCGCCCGCGACTTGACGGCAGCCGGAGTGCCGACGGCCACCGTGGACGGCGTCATCGCCGCCGTCCGGGACGGCAACCGAGTCGCCCTCGACCTGGTCCGGGCGGCCGGCGCGACGATCGGGCTGGCGCTCTCCGACATCGTCAATCTGGTCAATCCGCGGCTGATCGTGTTCGGCGGGCAATTCGCCGCCCTCGACGAAATCCTGCTCGCCACAGTCCGGGAGGTGATCTACCGCCGGTCGCTGCCCCTGGCCACGCGGATGCTCACCGTGACATCCGCCGGGCTGCCCGACCCGGGCGTGCACGGGCTGGCGCAATTGGTGACCGAGCGGGTCATGGCGCCGAACGAGGTCGATCGCGTGGTCGCCGGCATCACCGCAAACTGAACCGGGCAGCGGTGGACGCGAGGTGGTGCGGCGAGTCAGTACCTGGTGCGGCGAGTCAGTACCTGGTGCGGCGAGTCAGTACCGACACGCCGGGAAAACGAGCACCGAAAAGCCGCGAGGTACTGACTCGGCGCCTCCGGTACTGACTCGGCGCGCGAAGTACTGACTCGGCGCGCCAGAGGATTGATTGCCGGGGTTCGTGGTCGTGGCGGTGCGGCTGCGGGCAGTTTTCCCGGCGTGCCGGCGAGGGGTTGCGGTGGGGCCCGAGTGACCGCGGCCGGCGCCGCGCGAGATAGCGGTGGGCGCGCGAGATAGCGGTTTGTCGGACGAGATAGAGGTATCGCCGGCGAACGACAGATATCGCGAACGAGGTAGAGGTTAAACGTCGCGAATCGGTCGCCTCGGCGCGCCGTACCTCTCGCTCGCGCGCCGTACCTCTCGCTCGCGCGCCGTACCTCTCGCTCGCGCGCCGTACCTCTCGCTCGCGCGCCGGACCCTGTGCGCGAACCCGATTGCCCGCACGGACGTGGTCGCGCCATCGAGCCCGTCCCCCGACCCGGGTCCTCGCCGATCAGAGGCGCCGGTGCCCGGAGTCCGCCCGGTGGGCGGCCCCGCGCGGCGACCCACGCCGAGGCGGTCAACGCGCCGGGATCGCTCGGCGTGATGGGATGGGCACATGGACCCCAGCGCATCGATCGATCGCCGCGAGGGCACACTGCTCACGGTCACCGAAGCCGCCGCGGTCCGGGACCTCGCCGCCGCCGCCGGTTCGGCCGACGGCGTCGCACCGCTGTCCGAACAGACCTTCCTCAACCTGCGCGCCGGCGCGCCGGACGTCGTCCACCTGCTCGCCAACCGGGACGACGCCGTCGTCGGCTACGCACAGGTTGATCTCGGCAGCGGCCCGAGCGCGGAACTTGTGGTGCACCCAGGGCACCGCCGCCGCGGCCTTGGCACCCGCCTGCTGGCAGCGGCGACTGCCGCCGCCGCGGAATCGTCGGCCGGCGGCGTGCGGGTCTGGGCGCACGGGAACCTGCCGGCCGCCCGCGCTCTGGCCGCGCGGGCGGGCCTCGCCGTCGTCCGCGAGTTGTACTTCCTGGGCCGGCCGATCGCGGCCGCGGATCGCCGGCCGCCGGCCGTCCCAGCCGGCCTGCGGTTACGGACATTTGTCCTCGGGGTCGACGACGATGCCTGGGTCGACCTCAATGCCCGCGCCTTCGCCGATCATCCCGAGCAGGGCCGGCTGACCGTCGCGGACCTGCGCGCCCGCGCCGCCGAGGAATGGTTCGACGCGGGCGGGTTCTTCCTGCTTGAGCGGGCCGTCCCCCGTCCGGCCGCGCGGTCGGACGAGCCCGCCGACGCCGCCCTGCTGGGCTACCTCTGGACCAAGGTGACCGCCCGGGACACCGCCGCGCCGGTCACCGGCGCCGCCCCCGAAACGACCATCCCCACCGCCGCCGCGCCGGGCCGGCAGGGCGAAATCTACGCCGTCGGCGTCGACCCGAGCGCCCACGGCGCGGGGCTGGGGCGACTACTCACCGCCGTCGGGCTCGCCCACCTCGCCGAGGCGGGGGTCGACCGAGCGGTGCTTTATGTCGACGGCGACAATACGGCCGCCCGGGCGCTGTACGAGCGGGCCGGCTTCGCTCCGTTGGCGGTCGATGTCCAGTACGCCACGGCCCCGACGGCGGCCGGGGATTCCGAATAAATCGGACCGCCCACCGACGGCGGACCTGCGCCCGGTCCACACGGATGACTCGGGCCGCGTGTGATGCCACGATGAAGCCATGACCGACACGTCGATCCCGAGCATGCTCGATCCTGAGCTCGCGGCGCACATCGCCGAACACATCGCCGAGGAACCGGAGCGCGCCGGGATCGGCCCGCTCGACGGGACGCCCCTGCCCGTCGACCGGTTCGCCGACCGCGAGTTGAGCTGGCTGGCGTTCAACCAGCGAGTGCTCGAGCTGGCCGAGGATCCGGGTCTGCCGCTGCTCGAGCGGGTTCGGTTCCTGGCGATCTTCGCCTCGAACCTCGACGAGTTCTTCATGGTCCGGGTCGCCGGGCTCAAGCGCCGGATCGCGACCGGCATCGCGGTCACCGCCGCCTCCGGGCTCAGCCCGCATCAGGTGCTCGCGGTGATCAGCCGGCACACGCAGGAACTGATGATCCGCCACTCGATGGTCTTCCGCGACCACGTCCGGCCGGCGCTCGCGGCCGAGGGCATCACGCTGGTCCACTGGGAGGACCTCGAGCCCCGCGAGCAGGACCGCCTGCGCAAGTTCTTCCGCCGGCAGATCTTTCCCGTGCTGACGCCGCTGGCGGTCGACCCGGCGCACCCGTTCCCGTATATCTCCGGGCTCTCCCTCAACCTCGCCGTGCTCGTCGCCAATCCGACGACGGGCAAGGAACACTTCGCGCGGGTCAAGGTGCCCCCGCTGCTGCCACAGTTCATCGCCGTCGACGCCAAGGGCCGGCCCAGCGCGCCGACCACTCAGACGGCCGAGCGCGGCCCGACGTCGTTCGTCCCGCTGTCGGAGGTGATCGCCCAGCACCTGGACCACCTGTTCCCCGGCATGCAGATCGTCGAGCACCACACCTTCCGGGTGACCCGGAACGAGGACGTGGAGGTCGAGGAGGACGACGCCGAGAACCTGCTGCAGGCGATGGAGAAGGAGTTGCTGCGGCGCCGGTTCGGCCCGCCCGTCCGGCTCGAACTCGCCGCCGGGATCGGCCCCCGCATCCGCACGCTGCTCATGCGCGAGCTCGGCGTGTCGACCGACGAGGTCTACGAACTGCCGGCCCCGCTCGACCTGACCGGGCTGAACATCATCGCCGACCTGGACCGCGCGGATCTGCACTACCCGCCGTTCATCCCGACCACGCACCGCCAACTCGCCGAGGTCGAATCGGCCCACCCGACCGACGTCTTCGCCGCGATCCGGGAAAACGACATCCTGCTGCACCACCCGTACGACTCGTTCTCGACGTCGGTGCAGACCTTCCTCGAACAGGCCGCCGCCGACCCGACCGTCCTGGCCATCAAGCAGACGCTGTACCGGACCTCCGGCGATTCGCCGATCGTGGACGCCCTCATCGACGCCGCGACCGCGGGCAAGCAGGTGCTCGCCCTGGTGGAGATCAAGGCCCGGTTCGACGAGCAGGCCAACATCTCCTGGGCGCGCAAGCTGGAGCAGGCCGGCGTGCACGTGGTGTACGGCATCGTCGGCCTCAAGACGCACTGCAAGCTGTCCCTGGTGGTCCGCCAGGAGGCGGACGGGCTGCGCCGCTACTGCCACGTCGGCACCGGCAATTACCACCCCAAGACCGCCCGGCTGTACACCGACCACGGCTTGTTGACCTGCGATCCGGAGGTCGGCCTCGACCTGGCCCGGCTTTTCAACCAACTCTCCGGCTATGCCCCGCAGTCGCACTTCAACCGGCTCCTGGTCGCGCCCCGCACGGTGCGCAGCGGCCTGATCGAACGGATCGAGCGGGAGGCCGACGCCGCCCGGGCCGGGCGGCCCGCCTGGATCAAGATGAAGTTCAACTCGATCGTCGACGAGGCCACGATCGACGCACTGTACCGGGCCTCCCAGGCCGGGGTGCCGATCGATCTGCTCGTCCGCGGGATCTGCGCGCTGCGCCCCGGCGTCCCGGGCCTGAGCGAGACCATCCGCGTCCGTTCCATCCTCGGCCGATTCCTGGAGCATTCCCGGATCTACGCCTTCGCCGGTGCGGGCGAGCCCGACGGCGCCGACGCCGCCGAGGCGGGCCCGGCCGTCTTCATCGGCTCGGCCGACCTGATGCACCGCAACCTCGATCGGCGGGTGGAGGCGCTGGTCCGGATCGCCGATCCGGACCAGATCATCGAGTTGATCGACCTGATCGACGCCTCCATGGACGACGGCACGTCGTCCTGGCACCTGACGCCGGACGACACCTGGGAGCGACACGCCACGGACGACGAGGGCCGTGCCTTGCACGACATGCAGTCCGTGCTGATCGCGCGGCACCGTCGGCGCGTCGTCGGCGGCCGCCGGTGACCGTGGCGCCGCGGGTCGGGACCCGCGCGGTACTCGGCCGGGCGCACGCGCCGGCGGCCCCGATCATCGAGGCCGCCGGCGCGCTGGTCTGGCGCGAGCATGCGGGCGAACTCCAGGTGCGCCTGGTCCATCGGCCGAAGTACGACGACTGGTCCTGGCCCAAGGGCAAGCTCGACCCGGGCGAAGCGCCGCAGACCGCCGCGGCGCGCGAGGTCGCCGAGGAGACCGGCCGGCCGATCGTGCTCGGCGTGCCGCTGCCGGGCCTGCGCTATCTGCTCGCCGACGGATCGGTCAAGCGCGTGCATTATTGGGCGGCGCAACGGGCCGTGGCCGGCGAGCACGACGCGGCGCTGGCGGCCCGGGCGCCGGTGCCGCCCGTCTCCCCCGCGGAAATCGACCGCGCCGTCTGGCTGTCGACCGCCGCCGCCGCCAAGCGGCTCACCCGGCGCGCCGACCTGCGCCCCCTGCGCGCGCTCGAACGGGAGTGGACCGCCGGGCGCCTGCGCACTCGGGCGTTGCTCGTGGTGCGGCACGGCGTGGCCACGCTGCGCGAGTCCTGGCACGGCCGGGAGGCGGACCGCCCCCTCATCCCCGCCGGGCACGCCCAGGCGGCGGCGCTCGTGCCCGTCCTCGCCGCCTACGGCGTCGGCCGGATTGTGACGAGCCCGTGGGCGCGGTGCGCCCAGACGGTGGCACCCTTCGCCGGGGCCGCGCACCTCGTGCCCGACGACGTCGATCACCTCGGGGAGAGTCGGCACAAGCGCTCCCCCGACCTGACGCGGAAGCTGGTCCAGGCGATGCTGGCCGCCGACCGGGCCGCGGTGCTGTGCACCCACCGCCCGGTGCTGCCCACCGTGCTCGATGCCCTGCGCGGCCCCGCCCGCGGCGCCGTCGCCGCCCGGTTGCCGGCCGCGGACCCGTACCTCGAACCCGGCGAGATCCTGGTGGTCCAGGTGCGCTCAAGCGCCAAGGGACCGCGGATCGTCGCCGCGGAGCAGATCGCCCCGCCGCTGTACTGAGCAGCGTTCGCTGAACTGAGCAGCGTTCGGCCGGTATCCCGAAGCGTGGAATTTGTATCCCGGGCGGGTCGGGACTATGACCCTGGCCCCGCCACCGACCTACCTCCTAACGTCGCGTACAACGCCTCGGATAACCCCGAAATCCGGGCGCCGTCGCCGACGGAGGTAGGCCGTGAGTCAAGCCGAGACAACCCCCCGGGAGGAGTCCGATCGGACTCCCCGGACCGAGCCGAACCCGGCCGCAGCGCCGGAACACAACAGGACAGAAAACGGGTGGACCGGGAACGGCACGACGCCGGACGTCACGGTCAATGGCGGCTTCGCCGCCGACATTGTCGAGCAGGTCCAATTCAATCAACTCTTCGCGTTCGTCGAGTCGGCGGGCAGCCGAATGCACCGCACCGCACTGCCGGCGGGCGCTGTGCCGCAATGGGTCCGCGATCGCGCCCGCCACGCCTTCGTCGAACCGGCGGGATATCGCCGCGCCCGCGGCGCGCTCGGTGGTGCGCCCCTGCTGATCCTGCGGGGTGCGCGGGGCACCGGCCGGGAAGCCGCCGCCCTGCACCTGCTTGACGAACTGCGACCAGGGGCCACCTTGGTCGCACTGCGCCCCTCCATGACGTGGCCGGAACTCGGGTCCTACCCGTACCGAGATGGCCTGTGCTACGTGCTGTCCGACCACCAGGACCCCCTCGACCCCTCGGAACGCCAGTTCCTCCCCACTGCGATGGACCGGGCGCTGGCGGGCAAGAACTGCTTGCTCATTGTGACGACCCGCTCCGATGTGCGCCCACCGGCGGGGATCTCTGTCGTCGACATCGAGGCGCCGCCCGCGCCGGACGTCGTCGCGGCCGAGGTCGCGGCGCACGGTCGGCGACTGACGCCGCAGCAGATGACGCTGCTCTGCGAGACAGCGGTCGAGGACCCCGGCCCAGCGGCGGTGAGCGCCCTCGTCGAATCGGCGCTCGAGGCGTCGGCCGGAATCGAGGACTACCTGGCCACGGTGCGCGATGCGGGCACCGCAATTTGCGCCGAACTCGACGCCGTCGAGGACAACGCCGACCTGGCCGTGATCGTCACGCTCGCCTTTTTCCCGGACGCGCCGGTCAGCGAGTTCGACCGCATGGTCGATGCGCTCCGGCGCACGCTCGACGGCGACCTCGAGCCGCCCGGAGAAAGGCAACTCGTGCGCCCGAGCCGGGCCCGAATCACCGATTCCCGCCTGGTCCGCGTCGTCGAGGCGGACATCGACCGGTTCGGCACCCGGGACCGCATCGTGACCACCCGCGCCGACTCCTACGCCAGGCTGTGCCTGCGCGAACTGAACTCGCGTTACGGCGAAAATCTTTGGGCGCCGCTGCACGGATGGCTCGAATCGCTCATCCTCGATTCGGCCGCCGCGTCGACGGAATTTGTCGCCGAGCGCGCGGCCTGGGCGCTGGCGACCCTCGCCGAGTGGGCGCCGGCGCGCGTGCTCGGCCACTACATCGAGCCGTGGTCCGGCAGTCCCCTCCGGGACGGATCGTTGGATCCGCGCTTCCTGGTCGCAACCTTCGCCCTGTCCCTGATGGACCCGGCCGGCGGCGCGAACCACAAGCGGGCCGCCACCTGGTGCCGGGACCGGGAGCTGGGACGCCACCTTGCCGGCGCCTTCGCCCTGGTGGGCCCCCTCGGCGTCAGCGATCTGTGGGGGTCCTTCGAAGCCCTGTGGGACTTCGGCACCCGGACTCGGAACACCGGTCTCTCGCATCGGTTCATCGCCCAACTGGTTGCCGTCGCCGTCGAAGCGGGCGTCAGCCCGCACCGG
This sequence comes from Cellulomonadaceae bacterium, assembly GCA_031552185.1. Taxonomy (GTDB): domain Bacteria; phylum Actinomycetota; class Actinomycetes; order Actinomycetales; family Cellulomonadaceae; genus JAVBMU01. Next base: position 63,192 of record JAVBMU010000031.1, read on the forward strand.
GTTTTCGAGTACATCAACCGGCGCTACGAACAGGCCCGAACCAAGAGGCCGGCGGCCTGCCGCCGCCCCCTGCAGCTCCTGTTCACCGTGATGAATCCGGGGCCGCGGCCGTCGGCCGAGCCGCTGCCGTGCGTCCGCATGCTCGCCGAGGATCCCGATGCGGCCGACGCACTCGTTGCCGCCCTGCAGCCGGCGCTGAGCCAGATCGGCTTCCTGCGGCCCGCGACCGAAGCGCTGTGCGCCCTGCTCACGAACGCGGCGCAGACAGGTTCGGATGCCGTCCTCCGGTCGCTGGCCGACTCCTTCGAGCACAGCGGCATTCTCGACGACGGCGTCCGGGCCGATGTCGTCCGTGAGATCGCCATGGTGTCGATGTCCGATCGACAGGCACGGCTCTCCGAGGCGGCGATCGCCGCGTTCCTGCAATACCTCGACGCGCACCACCCTCGAAAGGAGCAGGTCACATCATGAGTTCCACGGAAGAAGCACCAGCGGTCCTCGACACCGGGACCGACTCGTACCCGATCATCCGGACCATCAAGCTCGATCGGCCCGAGTACCGATTCCTGCGTGGTCCGCGCCGCGATTCCGAGTCGATCCCGCAGACGGGCCCACACGAGACCCTCGTGATCTGCGTGGGCGGCGAATACCAGGTGCATCACGGGCAGTTCTTTCGCGGCACCGAGGACTTCATCGCCAACGCCACATCCGTCAGCGTGGTCGACACCACGTCGAGGCGGGCGGTCAAGACGCGACTGCCCATCCCCTCCCGCAATGCGGCGCTCGGATTCGAGCTGACCGTCAACTTCTCCTGCACGGTCGAGGACCCCGCCCTCGTCGTGCGGCGCGGCGTGGCGAACCTCGTCAGTCGCCTCACCGACTACCTCGAGTCCTACCCCTCCGTCCTCAACCTCGGCGCCGCGATCGAGCCCGAGGACCTGGGCGCCGCCCGGGAGATGGCCTCCCTAACCCTGCGCATGCTCCAGGAACTCGACCCGGTCTTCGAGCCGGGCATGACCATCGAGCTGTCCTCCTGGGCGGTGGAGGCCGCGGACGAGGCGGTCGACCTCGCGAAGCGCGGCTTCCTCCAGGCCGGCGAACAGCAGCTCGGCCATCACTGGGCCGAACGCGAGGTCGACTTCCTGCGCCAGAGCCCGGACGGGGCCGACGCCCGCTATCTGTCGCACCTGTTGTCGGATCCCCAGCACGCCCAGGCGGCCCGCGAACTGCGCGATCGCCAGGATGCGGACGCCCGGGCCGCCGACGAGCGCCGGCGCGCGGCGCTCGAGCGGGAGGACCGGCTGCGGCTGGAGGACCGGGCCGATCGCCGGGAGTACCTGCTCTGGCGCCGCGAGGACGACCAGTTCGAGCGACAGGTTGCCCTGCAACGCGAACAGGCCCGACGCGAGGACAGCGCACGGCTCCTCGATGCGCTGGGAAAGGAGGGCGCCCTCGGCACGCTCCCGCCGGGGCCTCTGAAGAAGTTCCTGTCGGACTACTTCGGCGTCGACTTCACCGCCGGCGTCGAGTCCTCGGCACCGGCCGCCATCGGTGGCGGCACCCCCACCCACCAGCCCCGCCAATCCGCGCCCGGCTCCGACCGGATCCGGGACCACAACGACCCCGACGACCTTCTCGATGACGCCCTGCCGGACCCCGGCGCCTAGGAGGAAACGTGTCCGAACCGGTCAGTTCACCCGATACCGCCCCCACAACGGCGTCTCTTGCGACCCTTGCGACGACGTCGCCGGAGCCGATCGCGCCCACCCTGCCCGCGCCGCCCTCGAACGCGGTCGGTCGGATGCTGCGGATCGTCTCCGGCGCGAGCGAATCGACCATCGCCGATTTTCGCGCGACCCGGAACTGGTACACCGCGCTGGGCGGGGTCATTCTCGGCACCGGGTGTGTCGCGGCGACGTCCATGTGGTTCGCGGTCGCGAACGCCCTGAACGCGCCCGCGCTTGTGGCCGGCGTGATCGCCCTGGGGTGGGGTCTGTTCATCGTCAACCTCGACCGCTGGCTCGTGTCCGGACTCAGCGGTCGCGGTTGGCAGGCCCCGATCAAGTACATCGGCCGATTCGCGATGGCATTGACCTTCGCCTTCGTCATCGCCGAACCGCTCGTGCTGCAAGTTTTCGCAACCGAGATCGCCGTCCAGGTCCGCGAGGACCGGAACGACAGCAACACCGGGATCCGGCGCGAGCTGGCGATCTGCAATCCGGTCCCGGGCGAGGAACCGGCCGAGCGGGGCGCGTGTCCCGACGGTGGCCTCGTGCTCAGCGTCCCGGGCAAACCAGTGGGTGAGCAGGAGTTGGCCGACCGAAAGGCCCAACTCGCCGCCATGCAGAAGTCGCTGACCGCCGACCGCGCCGCCTTGGCCCGCGCCCGCACCCTGGCCCAGGCCGAATGCAACGGCACCGCGATCGACGGCCTGACCAGCGGCGTCGACGGCCGGGGACCGGAATGTGCGAAGCGATCCGCGGAGGCTACGAATCTGGCACAGAGCCTGGACCTCGAGACCCGCCAGCACCAGGTGACCGAGCTGGAAAAGGCGATCAACGACGCCGACGCACGCCGGGTCGCGCAGAAGGAGACATACGAATCCCGGCTCAAGGCCGCGATCGAGGCCGCATACCGGGAGCGGGCCAAGAATCTGGACGCACCGTCCGGTTTCCTGGACAAGTTCGTCGCCTCCTCGCACCTCGGCCAGGTCTCGGACAATCAGGCCCAGGCCGAGCAGTCGGCGCGGCGCGACCGGGGAAGCTCGGTCGGGTTGGCCACCTGGGCGATCCGACTGCTGTTCATCGCGATCGAGTGTCTGCCGATCTTCGTGAAGATGGCGACCGGGGAGGGCGAGTACGAGAAGGCCCTGCGTCACCGGGAGGTCGTGGCCCGGCGCATCGACGAGGAGAACGCCCTGGCGGATGAGGCGCGGGCAACGTTCGACGCGAAGGCGTCCCGACAGCGGCTGCAGGCCGCCCTCGAGGACTCCGACGCCGAGATCCGCAGCGACCAAAAGTCCCGCAATGCCGCCCGAACCGCGCACGTGTCCATCCAGATCGAAGAGGCCCAGCGGGAGTTGCTGTGGCGGCGCGGCGTGGTCCTGACCGCCGGTGCGCTGCCGGTAGCATCCGGACACAAAGCCTGAAATAAGCGTCGAAATCACCTCAAGCCAGCAAGAAAGGGAGGCTGATCCCGCAATGGCCGCCGGAACGTTCCCACCGGGCCGACCGAGAACGTTGCTCATTGTGGACGACCACCCCGTGGTCCGCCAGGGCCTGACCGCCCTCCTCGAGACGGCGAACTGGGTCGGCCGGATCCACGAAGCAGCGACGCTCGCGGCGGCCCGGAAGGCCTTCCGAGCGGCCACCATCGACCTCGCCATCATCGACATCGAACTCCCGGACGGCAGCGGGCTGGGGCTCATCACTGAACTGCTCCACGCCCAGCCGAGTTGTCGCAGCCTCGTGCTGACCCTCTATCAGGATGAGCCGACCATCCGGGCCGCCATCGCCGCGGGCGCCCGCGGCTACCTGGTCAAGGACACCGAGCCGGAGTTGCTCGTCCAGAGTCTGAACACCGTCGCCCACGGCGGCAGCGTGCTCGGCGACGCCATCCTTGCCACCAGCGCCAACCGCGCCCCGGCCCGGTCCGCCGACGGACCGTTCTCGGCCCTGACCTCCACCGAACGCGACATCTGCCGACTGCTGTGCGAGGGACACAGCAACCGCGAAATCTCCGGGCGGCGCAACATCGCGGAGAAGACCGTCCGCAATCAGATCTCGATCATCTTCAGCAAGGTCGGCGCCCGCGATCGCCTGCACCTGCTCCTGCTGGCCCAGCAGCACGCATTCGTCCTGCCCCGCACGACATTCGGAAAGGAACGCACCGATGGCCCTCGATGACCACGTCCTCGTCCTGATGCTCGCCCCGACCGACACCTTCTGTCACGTCGGCACGGTCAGCCAACTGCGCCGCCACCGCCACCACCACCCGCCCCTGGCGGACATGGAGTACTTCGACGAAGACGGCCGTCGGCTGCGCGCGGTCTTCGACGATCCACACCTGGTGACCGACTTCGAGGCCATCACCGGACAGAGCGTCGACGCGGCGGAACTCCAGGGTCGGATCGCCGCCACCCTGGCGGCCGCCCGCGAAGAGGCACCGCGGCACCCCGAACTCGACTGCGACATCGCGGACATCCCCGAGGTCCAGGACACCCTGCGGGCCACCTTGGTCGCGCTCGGCCGGGAGATGAACCTGGCCGAGGAAGCGCCCGGCCGGGACCCGGGTTCGATGCTGCACAACCTGATGCACGCCGCGTTCGGCTGATCGATGCGGGCTGAGCACAGCGGCCGAACCTGGGCGACCGTGGTCATCGCGACCGCGGTCGCCCTAGGCCTCCTCGTCGCCGCCGCGGTGGCGGCGCACCCGGCCGCGATGGAACCGGCCTGGTTGACTCCCCTTGCCTTCACGGCCAGCTTCCTGCCGGTCGGGCTCTTCCTGATCCGGCATCGGCCCCGCGCCGGCCTGTCGCTCCTGGTGTGGGCCGTAGGCGCACTCTCCGCCGTCGCGTCCGCCGGCCTGATGGGTCCGAGTGCCGGCCTGCCGGGATGGCTCGCCCAATGGACCTGGTGGCCGCCGGTCGGGCTCCTGCCGCTGGTCCTGCTCACCTTCCCGGAGTCGGCACCGCCCGGTTCGCGGCGGCGCCGGGCCGTCACCCTGCTCGCCTGGAATGCCGCCCTGGCCACCGTCCTGCTCGCCGTCGCCCCCCTCGTCGGCGACCAGAACGCATTGACCCTCCCACACGCGGCCGAGCCGGCCGCGCGTCCCCTCTATGTAGCCGCCGTGCTGTGCGTCCTCGCCACGGGGGCCGGGTTCGTCGCGGCGGCGGCCGCGTTGGTCCGCGCCGCCCGGCGGGCCGAGTCCGCCCAGCGCAGCCAGTACCTCTGCCTGGTCCCGGCGGCCGTCCTCGCGGTGGCCGGGCTGCCGCTGGAGGCGGCCAATGTCACCGCCGCGCTGGTCCCCGCAATCCTGGCGTTGCCGATCGGCATCGGCGTGGCGGTCGTCCAGTTCAACTACGACGACCTCGGGTTCCGGGTCGCCCGCCGATTCCTGCGCACGGTTTTGCTCGCGGTCACGGTCGCCGCCTTCGCGGCCGTCCTGTTCGTCGTGGGTTCGTTAGTGATCGATCCGATGGTGCCATTCGCCGCGTGCTTCGTGGTTGCCGTTCTCGCCGCGGCCCTCGACCCGCTGCGCCGGCACCTCGACGCGGCCGCGGACCGGTGGCTGTTCGGGCACCGATCCGACCCCTATCGGGTGCTGTCGATCCTCGGTGATCGGATGCAGGCGTCGTCGGACCCGGCCCAGGCGCTGCAGAACGCGACCGACAGCATCGTCTCAACCTTGACTGTCCCCTATGCCCGAATCGTGATCGAGCACGCCGCCGGCCGGACGGTCCTGACCGAGAGCGGCACGCCGACCGTCGCGGCTCCCGTCCCGTTCCCCCTCAGCCTGCCCGATCGCGTCCTCGGCAACCTGGAGGTGGCGCCGCGGCACGCCAAGGTCTCCTTCGAGGCGCGCGAGGGTGATCTGCTCGCCCAGATCGCCCGGCAGGCGGCCTACGCGGTGCAGGCGCTTCGACTGACCGCCGACCTGCGCGCCGCCCGCGAGGTGCTCGTCTTTGCCCGGGAGGAGGAGCGCCTCCGGCTGCGCCGGGATCTCCACGATGGGCTCGGCCCCGTGCTCGCCGGCGCGCGGATGCAATTGGCCGCCGTCCAGCGCATTACCCCGGCCGGGCAGCCGGCCGAGCGGTTGCGCAACGTCCTGGATCAACTCGGCGTGGCGGGAGCCACCGTTCGGGAACTGATCGAGGGGCTGCGCCCCGCCGGTCTCGATCTGGGACTCAAACCCGCGCTGGAGCAGGCGGCGTTCGGCGTTCTCGCCGGTGTCGACTACACCGTCGAAATACCCGAGAACATGCCCGCGCTGCCGCCGGCGGTCGATGTGGCCGCGTTCTTCATCGCCTCCGAGGCGATGCACAACGTTGCCCGCCACGCGCATGCGACCACCTGCGAGGTCAAGGTCGACGTCGACGCGGACGCGTTGACGCTGGATATTCGCGACGACGGCCGCGGCCTCGGGCCGCAGCCGCGCCCGGGCGTGGGGCTGGAGTCGATGAAGGCCCGCGCCGATGAACTCGGCGGCACCGTTGACGTGATCGACGCCGAACCGGGCGTCCGCATCCACGCCCGGCTCCCGCTCGCCGAGCCCGCCGCACGCCGCGCGCATGCACCCCTGGAGGATCGATGGCACTGACGGTGCTCTTCCTGGCGGCGAACGTCGGCACCGCCGAGCGCCCGGCGGCCACCGGCTGGTTGCGGCTCGACCGGGAGGTGACCCAGGTGCGGGCCGCCCTCGCCCGCGCGCCGGGCGGCGCTCGGATCGACCTGCAGACGGCGTGGGCCGCCACCTGGTCGGATCTGCTCGCCGAGACGTGCCGGGTCCGCCCCGATGTCCTGCACCTCAGCGGTCACGGCCGGCGGTCCGGCTTGGTCGTGGAGAGCGGACGGTCCGATCCCGCGATCGTTCCCTTCGACGTCCTCGCGTCGGTCCTCGGCGCCACAGATTCGCCTCCTCGGCTCGTCGTCCTCAATGTCTGCCACTCCGCCCGAGCGGCACGGGCCGTTCTCGCGGCGGTCCCGGCCATGGTGGGCATGCGCGAGCAGATCCTCGACGACGCGGCCGTGACCTTCGCAGCCACGTTCTACGCCGCGCTCGGGCACGGACAACCGGTGTCGGCCGCGCTGGACCAAGCCCGGCCGGCCATGGTCCAGCGCGGCTACCCCGATGACGCGGCGTTGCCGCAAGCCGAGTCGCGCGCGGACATCGACCTGACCACCTACCGCTTGTTCGACGTCGCCCGCTGACCACCCCGACTGGAGGAGCCCACCATGTCCGCCCACCCCACCCCGCCCCCGGTCGGTCCGGTCTTCGGCGGCGTCGTCTCGTTCGGAGAAATCCGCCAGCTGACCATGAACCAGCCGCCGGCCGCTCCTGGACCGGCCGGCGGCACGCCGGCGGCCCAGGGCGCCGGCAGAACCGCCCCGAACGACCCGGGGCCGGTCCGGTTCCTGATCGCCACGAGTGCCTCGATCGTCCGGGATCGCGACGGCGCCGACGTGTGGCGCGACCCGGCGTGGGAACTGCGCGCGGTTCGCGACCGCCTCCGGCACTGCGAGTGGGCGATCGTGGACGAGGCCCCCGCGGTGAGCGCCGGGCAGTTGCAGGCGGCGCTCAACCGCCGGCCGCACGTTCTGCACATCGCCGCCGCCGGCACCGCGTTGGGGCCGCTGCTGCAGGCCGACGACGGGACCGGCACCACGGCCGTCCTGACCTGGGACCGGCTGGCCGAGTACCTCCGGGGGACCGACGATCCGCCTCGCGTCGTCGTCCTCAGCGGGTGTTGGAACCGAACCGCGACCGGGCCGCTCCTGGTCGAGGTCCCCGTCGTCGTGGGAGTCGCGCCCGGCCACCCGCTCCCCTGCTATCCGAAATTCGCCGACGCCTTCTACGACGCGATCGCCCACGCCCAACCGCTCGGCCCGGCGTTGGCCCAGGCCCGGACGGCCCTGCGCGATTTCGGCGCCCGGCCGGAGTCGGCGGGCCGCGCCGAGGTGCACCTGGCTACCACCTACCTCAGCTGACCGCCGCGACCCGACCTACCCGATGATCGGGTTCAGAATCCAGAACAGCACGGCCGCCACGAGCCCGGCCGCGGGAATGGTAAGAACCCAGGCGACGCCGATGTCCTTGGCGACGCCCCACCGAACCGCCGAGAGCCGCTTGGTCGCGCCGACGCCCATGATCGCCGAGGTGATCGTGTGGGTCGTCGAGACCGGCGCGTGGAAGATGAAAGCGTTGGCGTACAGGATCAGCGCGGAGACCGACTCGGCGACGAAACCGCGGGCCGAGTCCAATTCGATGATCTTGCGCCCCAGGGTGCGCATGATCCGCCAACCGCCGGAGTACGTCCCCAGCGAGATCGCCGCGGCCGCGGCGAACTTGACCCACAGCGGGATCGCCGTCGAGGTGGTGAAACCGCCGGCCACCAGCGCGAGCACGATCACGCCCATGGTCTTCTGGGCGTCCTGCAGGCCGTGCCCCAGCGCCATCGCCGCCGCGGACGCGGTCTGGGCGAGCCGGAACCGGCGGAAGGTACGCGTCGGCGCCGCGCGCCGGAACAGCCACAGCACGGCGATCATCATCGCGAAGGCCACCCCGAAGCCGAGCAGCGGGGAGATCACCATCGGCAGCACGACCTTATCCAGGATCGCCTGCCAGTGGACGGTGATCCCGGAGGCGAGCCCGACGCCGGTCAGTCCGCCGATAATCGCGTGGGTGGAACTCGACGGCAGACCCCGCCACCAGGTGAAGAGGTTCCAGACGATCGCACCGACCAGCCCGCACAGCACGATGACGAGGCCCTCGTGCGGCGACACGTCCCCGACCGCCACGATGTCCTCCGCGATGGTCGTGGCCACCTCCGTCCCGAGCAACGCCCCGAGGAGGTTGAACACGGCGGCCATGATGAGCGCCGCGCGGGGCGTCAGCGCCCGCGTGGAGACCGAGGTCGCGATCGCGTTGGCGGCGTCGTGAAAGCCGTTGGTGTAGTCGAAGGCCAGGGCGAAGGCGACGACCAGGATGACGAGCGCGACCTCCACGGCGTCAAGATTCCTTGAGCGCGATGGTCTCGACGAAGTTGGCCACCTTCTCGAATGCGTCGGCGGCCTGCTCGAGGACCTCGACGATCTCCTTGAGCTTCATCAGCAGGATCGGGTCGGACACCTTGTCGAACAGCTCGGCGAGCAGCTTGCGGTGCAGCTTGTCCGCCTGGTTCTCCAGGCGGTTGATCTCGACCCAGTAGGGGGCCAGATCGACCATGGAGCGCAGCCGCGGCATGACCTCGGCGGTGAGCTCGGCGGACCGCTGCAGCACCTGGACCTGGTCGGCGACGCGGGCCGGCAGTTCGTCGACCTTGTACAGGACAATGAGGTCCGCCGCCTCCTCCATGAAGTCCATGCAGTCGTCCAGGGCGGACGCGAGCGCGTAGATGTCGTCCCGATCGAACGGGGTCACGAACGTCTGGTTCAGCAACAGCATGATCGAGTGGGTGGCGTCGTCGGCCATGTGCTCGGTCTCGGCCAGTTGCTTCGCGAGGACCTTGCGGGCCGGGCGGTCGGCGCCGAGCAGCTCCGCCAGCAGGTTCGCGCCGGTCACCAGGTGCCCGGCCGAGGCGGCGAACAGGTCGAAGAACGTCGAGTCGCGCGGGGTCAGGCGCAGGCGCACGGGACAACTCCGGGGCAGGTGGGGTCGGTCGCGTCACATCGGGTGGGTCGGTCGCGTCAAATGTAGCCGACGGCGCTGGTATCCGGGCGGTAACGACTGCAGACATGGCGACGCCGGACCGCGAAGCGCCTCTCGGCGCGAGGCCGCTCGCAGCGGCTGAAGTTGGAGCCCGGGGCTTACGCGGTCCGGCGTCGAAAGCCTACGCTACGTGGTCGCTGCCGCCGGGGCGCGGTGGTTCGCCCACGGCGCAGCCGGCCGGGCGGGGCCCCGCGCGGACGTGCGGCGCCTCCGGCCGGGGCCGTTAGTCCAGCGTGCCGGCCCGCCAGAGCCCCGCCGCGTGCTCGAGTTCCTCCGCCGTGCGCTGCAACGACGACGCGCTGCGGGTCATCCGGGCCGCGGCGCCGGGATCGGCCACCTCGCGCGCGTCCGCGTCGAACGCGGCCCCGGTCGCCAGGATCCGGCAGAACGAGGCGGCGCGTTCCAGGGCCACATCGAGTTCGCCGGCGAAGACGCCGGACAGCACCGCGTCCATCGCCTGCCGCACGTCCCGCGGACCGGGCACCGGCCCGAACCCAGCGATCGCCTCGTGCACCGGAGCCGCTGCCACCCCGAGCCGATAGCGCAGCGCGATCGTCAGCGGGTCGCGGTGCACCCACTCGCGCAGCACATACAGCCGCCACAACGCCCCGGGCAGCGACGCCGCCGGGGAATCCGCCCAGAGTTCGGCCACCATGTCGAGGCCCTCGGCGTCGACCAGGTTCACCAGCCGCGCCACCACGTCCGGGTCCGCCGCCGAGCGGGCCCGGTGCACGACGGCATTGGCCGTCGCGTGCGCGATCTCCTCATGGCGATCGGGGTCGTAGTCGCTCGGGACGGCCTCCGCGTCCCGGGGATCGAGCATTGCCGGGCGGCGGACCCGCATGGGTCCACGGCCCGAACTGCCGGGTACGGCGCCGTCGGTCACTTGCCTAGTGTCACCCGTCCGGGTCGCTGAGCCAAGGGGATCAAGGCTCGACTGCGCGCGGATGTGCCCACGAGTGACCGTGTGTCCGGATTCCGACATAGATTGACCGCCACAGTAGGCATCGGAGGCACTCGATGAATCCCGACGATTCCGAAGGCTCAGCAAGACCCGCGGACCCGAGTCAGCAGGGCGCGCCCCCGGCAGATCCCGCTCGCGACGCCGCCGCCCGCAGCGCGCGGCGCAAGGCGGTGGCGCTCTCGTTTGCGGCCGCCGTCGGCGGCTTCCTGTTCGGCTTCGACTCCTCCGTCATCAACGGAGCGGTCGACGCCATCGAGGGCCAATTCGACCTGGACGAGGCCGTCACCGGATTCGTCGTCGCCGTCGCCCTGCTCGGCTGCGCGCTCGGCGCGTGGGGCGGCGGGCGGCTGGCCGACCGGCTCGGCCGGACCCGGATGATGGTCATCGGTGGCGTGCTGTTCCTCGCCTCCTCGATCCTCGCCGCCCTCGCCTTCTCGGCCTGGGATCTGGCCCTCTGGCGGTTCCTGGCCGGCATCGGCATCGGTATCGCCTCGGTGATCGCGCCCGCCTACATCGCCGAGATCGCGCCGGCCGCGATGCGCGGCCGGCTCGGTTCGCTGCAGCAACTCGCGATCACCGTCGGCATCTTCGCTGCGCTGTTGTCGGACCAACTGCTGGCCGACGCCGCCGGTAGCGCCGCGAACACGCTTTGGTTGGGCTGGGAGGCGTGGCGGTGGATGTTCCTGGTGTGCGCCGTGCCCGCCGTCGTCTACATCATCATTGCGCTCCGGATCCCCGAATCGCCGCGCTACCTGGTGGCGAAGGGCGCCCGCGCCCAGGCCGTCACCGTGCTGGCCACGGTGCTGCCGCCGGAGGAGAACGCCGAGGACCGGGTGAACCAGATCGAGCACACCATCGCGCACGAGGCGACCCTGGCGCAGCGCTCGACCTTGCGCGGTACGGCGCTGGGGCTCAAACCGATCGTCTGGGTCGGCATTCTGCTCTCGATCTTCCAGCAGTTCGTCGGCATCAACGTGATCTTCTATTATTCGACGACGCTGTGGCAGGCGGTCGGCTTCGGTGAGGATCAGTCCTTCCTCGTCTCCACCATCACCTCCGTGACCAATGTCGCAGTGACGTTCATCGCCATCGCGCTCGTGGACAAAGCCGGCCGGCGCCCCATCCTGTTGGTCGGTTCGGTGGGGATGGCCCTCTCGCTCGGGCTGATGGCGTTGGCCTTCACCCAATCGATCGGCAGTGGCGACGATGTCACGTTGCCCGGGGCATGGGGTGGCGTCGCACTGGTCTCTGCGAACGTCTTCGTGGTCTGCTTCGGGGCCTCCTGGGGGCCGCTCGTCTGGGTGCTGCTGGGCGAGATGTTCCCCAACTCGATCCGCGCGGCGGCGCTCGGCCTGGCGGCCTCGGCCCAATGGATCGCCAACTTCGCGATCACGCTGACTTTCCCGAAGATGCTGGCGACCTTCGGTCCCGCGGTGCCGTATCTGATGTACGCGATCTTCGCCGTCGCTTCGTTCGTCTTCGTGCTCGCGTGGGTGCCGGAGACCAAGGGCCGGCAGTTGGAGGACATGACGGAGGACGCCGCGCACCGCCGACCCAGCCCTGCGCGGTAGAATTCAGGCAAATCAGTTCCCAACCGAGGCGAGAATCGACGCCCTGCGGGCGCGCCACCCGCGCGCGCGCTTCGATCGCGCCCGATTCGCGACATGATGAGGCCATGGCATCCGACGCTTCCGCGACCGATCCGCACGCAGCGCTCGAGGGCGAACTGCGAGTCCTGCTGCGCCGCGCCGTCTCGATCAATAGCGCAATGGCGCGGCGGATCCATCCCACGCTGGATGCGAGCGCCTATCCGCTCCTGGCCCATATTGCCGAGCACCCCCGAACCCGAGGGTCCGACCTCGCGGCGCGATTCGGCGTCGGGCGGGCCACGATCTCCCGCCAATTGAGCAAGCTCTACTCCGCCGGACTGGTCGCCCGCGAAGTGGATCCGCAGGATTCGCGCGGCCTGCTCATTTCGTTGACGGCGCTCGGGGCCGCCCGCCTCGCGGCGGCCCAGCGCGCTCGGGTCGCCGTCATGACCGAGGCCCTCGCGCAATGGGACGTCGACGACGTCCGCTCGCTGGCCAGCCTGCTGCACCGCTACGCGGACACCCTCGATCTCAACGAGGAACTCGAGTGAGCGCTACGCCTCCTCGAAGGCCAAACTGACTGAATTCATGCAGTAACGGTCCCCGGTGGGCGTCTGCGGGGCGTCGTCGAAGACGTGCCCGAGGTGCGAACCGCACCGCGCGCACCGGACCTCCGTGCGAACCATGCCGTGCGAGCGGTCGGCCAGAAGTTCCACCCGGTCCGCCGCCAGCGGGCTGAAGAAACTCGGCCAACCACAGTGCGAATCGAACTTGGTCTCGGAGCGGAACAACTCGTTCCCGCACGCGCGGCAGCGGTAGACGCCGACCCGCTTCTCGTCGAGCAACTCCCCGGTCCAGGGCCGCTCCGTGGCCGCGCGGCGCAACACCTCGAACTCCTGGGGCGCCAACTGCGCCCGCCACTGGTCGTCCGTCTTGGTCACCTGGTAGTTCATCACTCGCCTCCCTGATTGCGCGGCGCGCGCCGGCCGGCCCGGGTCCGCGCTTCGCTCCCGGTGCAACAGCGGTGCTCGCCGCGCTGTTCCACCCCCGCGACGTGGTGGAATGGCCGCGTGGACACAATCGGGACCATCCTCGGCGAGATCTGGAGCCGGGCGACGACCGCGGCACCCGCGCCGGACCGCGCGATGCTTGTCGCGACGGCGGCCCTCGCGTTGGCTGTCGTCGGTTTCACTCCCGTGTGGCGGCCCGCCCGCCACGCGATCACCATCGCGCACGAGGGATCCCACGCCATCGCCGCCCTCCTGACCGGCCGCCGGTTGTCGGGGATCCGGTTGCACTCGGACACCTCCGGACTCACCGTCTCCTACGGTCGCCCGCGCGGCATCGGCATGGTGCTCACCGCCTGGGCGGGCTACGTGGGACCGGGGCTGATCGGGTTGGGGGCGGCGGCGTTGCTCGCCCGCGGCTACGCCGTCGGCATGCTGTGGCTGCTGGTCGCCGCGCTGGCGCTGATGCTCGGGCAGATCCGGAACTGGTTCGGCCTGTGGACGGTGCTCGCCTGCGGCGTCGGCCTAGCCGCCATCTCCTGGTGGCTCGACGTCCGCGTCCAGACGGCCGTCGCCTGCGCCGTGACCTGGTTCCTGCTGCTGGGCGCGGTGCGGCCGGTGATCGAGTTGCAGGGATCGCGGCACGCCGGGCGGGCGGCCAATTCCGACGCCGACATTCTCGCCCGGCTCACCCATCTGCCCGGCTTGGTCTGGGTCGCGGTGTTCCTGGCGGTCACCGGCGGCGCCGCCGGCTTCGGCGGGCGGCTGCTCTGGCTCGCGGCCGGGACGAAGTGACGGCAGCGGGGACCCGGTCCCGGGGGCACGACGCCGACGCGCGACGGGGACCGGTCCGGAGCAGCGCGCCGATATCGCGTCGGAACTGCGCCCGAACGGGCCGTAGACTCGGCACGTGCGCCGGCGGCCCGCCGTGCGGCGCGGGGGCCTCTAGCTCAATGGCAGAGCTGCGGACTTTTAATCCGTAGGTTCCGGGTTCGAGTCCCGGGGGGCCCACAGGTGTTTGCGCTGGTCAGCGGCTCGGCGTCGATCACGCCTCAAATTGCAGTAGCTACTCGGACCCCGAAATGGCCGGATTCTGGCCGGATCGGGGCGTGATCGCGCTGTTCAAGTGGTCGCGTACGTCGTCGAGGCGATCCGGGAACAAGTGCCCGTAGACGTTGAGCGTCATGGTCGGCGTTGCGTGTCCGAGCACGGCCGCGACGTCCACGACGTAGGCGCCGGACGCGATCATGAGTGACGCCGCCGTGTGCCGAAGATAGGGATGTCCCGGCACAAGATCAGCGGCCCCCTCCACATGACACTGGTCACGCTCGCAGCAGTCCGGGTTGCCACAAGGGGGCACGGCGGCAGCCGGCGAAGGCGTGCCGGTACCAGTGGATGGCGTGTCGGGCGGTCAACGCGACGGCGAATCCGACGGCGATGGCGGCGGGGCTTGTGCGCATGGCTTTTTCCTACCACCGTCACCATTGCGCGTCCTGCGCGACGGCGTCGCGGCCCGCGCCCGCCCTCCTACCCGCCCGCCGGCGACGCCTCCCGTTGCCGGCGGGCCTCGTACATCAGCAGCGCGGCGCTGGTGGCCACGTTCAACGAATTGACCCGGCCGACCATGGGAATGGTGACCAACGTGTCCGCGGCGTCCAGCCAGTCGGCGGATAATCCCAATTGCTCGGACCCGACCACGATCGCCACCGGCGCGTCCATCCGGGCGGACGTGAATGGCACATCGCCGTGCGGCGCCGCCGCCAGCAGGCGAATCCCCCGGTCGCGTAGCCACGGCACCAGAACCTCGGCCGACGAGTCGGCCACCGGAACGGTGAAGACGGTCCCCCGGCTCGCCCGCACCACATTGGGATTGCCCCAATCCGTGACGGCCTCGGTGGAAACCACGGCATCGACGCCGGCCGCGTCCGCGGACCGCAGAATCGCCCCCAAATTGCCCGGCTTCTCGACGGCGGAGCAAACCACGAGCAGCGGACAAGCGGGCAATGTCAACGCCTCGAGCCGAGTCTCGAAACGGCGCAGCACGGCGAGCCAGCCGTCCGGGTTCTGCCGATACGAAATCTTCTTGAAGACGGCCGCGGACAAGGCAAACACGCGGGCGCCCCGGGCACCCGCCGCTCGCCCGAGGTCCAGTTCTTCGGCCGCCACCACGTCCGGGCTGTAGTACAGCTCGACAATGTCCGACCCGCTTTCGGCGGCCACACTGATTTCGTAGTGCCCCTCGACGACGACGACGTCGCTCGCCCGCCGCTCGCCCCCGCGACGCAGCTTTGCGAGGGCCTTGATCCGTGGATTCTGACCGCTGCTGATTGCGGTCACGCGGTCCATCGTCGGTTCTGTGCCCATGTTTGCGACGCGCTCCGCTCAATCGGCAGGTGGAAGCTCTGCCGGCCAGTGTAGTGACCAGCAGGCACCGGTCAGCGGGTCAGAAGTCCGGGCCACCGCCGAGGTGCACCCCGCCCGGCCGCGGGTGCGACTTCGCACCCGCGGCAAGGTCGAGCCGGGGAGGATCCGAGCCGCACGACGCTCCGCCCCCGCGCCTACATCCGCAACCGGTGCCACCGTGGAAGGCAGCCCGGCTCCGTTGCGGCGAACCGCCGCGCCCGTGGCGCCGGCCGGATGAAGGAGTGTGACATGGTCTCGACAGCGTCCGCGTACTCGAGCTTCTCGGTGAACGACATCGACGCCGCGCGCCGCTTTTACGGCGACACGCTCGGCATTCACTGCAAGCAGTTGGAGGAAGGCCTCGCGCTGACCCTCGACTCCGGCGCCCGCATCTTCATCTACCCGAAGAAGAATCACACCCCGGCCACGTTCACGGTGCTGCACCTGCCGGTCGAGGACATCCGCTCCACCGTGTCCGAGTTGTCCGCCCGGGGCGTCACGTTCCTGCGGTACGACGGGTTCGACCAGGACGAGCACGGCATCGCCTGGGGGTTCGAGGACGGTCCGGACATCGCCTGGTTCGAGGACCCGGCGGGCAACGTGATCGGCATCGCGCAGAACATGGACCTGGATCTGAGCCGCTGACCCCGGCCCGACGCCCGCCTACCGAGCGACCGAACCGACGCCCGCCTACCCTGCGTGGATGGACACCGGTGCGCGGGTTCCCGCAGCCGGAACCGGCACCGATCCGCACCTCCGGCAGGCCTCGTGAGAGCGCCCGGTCGGGAGCCGGGCGGGGCCGGGGACCCGGACGCGAGCATCATTCGAACAGGCGAACTCCCGCGCGTTCTCGAGCCGACGGCGCCCCCCGCCAGGGCACCGAGCCGCCCGGCCGCCGCCCCTGCGGCCGCGGCCGGGGCGGCCGGCCAACTCGGCCCGGCCCGCTCGCCGGTGGTCTGTGTACTGGCCCTCACGCCGTTGCTGGCCGTCGAGATCGAACCGGCCGGCCCCGGCGAGAGCGCGCCGGACGTGCACGTGCACCCGGGCGGCCAGGGGCTGTGGCTGGGGCGGATGGCGTACTCGCTGGGTGCCCGGGTGATTGTCTGCGGGCCGTTCGGGGGCGAGACGGGGTCGGTCGTGGCGCACCTCGCCGCGGAGGAACGCCTCGACCTGCGGCCGACGTCGACCAGCGGGAACGGCGCGTACGTCCACGATCGGCGCGGCGGCGAGCGGCAGGAGGTCGTCGCGATGGCCCCGCACCCGCTGAACCGGCACGAGTTGGACGACCTCTACGGCACCGTGCTGGTCTCGGCCCTGGACGCGGCGGTCACCATCCTGACCGGCGCGGACCCCGCCGCGGCGGTGCCGCCCAGCTTCTTCGGCCGCCTGGCCCGCGACTTGCATGCGTCGGCCCGGACCGTCGTCGCCGACCTGTCCGGACCCCAGGCCGCGGCGCTGGCGCAGGCGCCCGGCGGGGTGCTGAAGATCAGCCACGAGGAGATGATCGCGGGGGCGTTCGCGCCGGACGAGTCGGAGCCTGCGCTGCGGCGGGCCGCCGAGGAGATGCTGACAGGCGGTCTGCGGGCCATCGTGGTGTCCAGGGCACACGACCCGTCGCTCCTCGTCACGCCGAAGGGCACCTACGCCGTGCAAGCGCCGCGCATCACCACGGTCGACCCACGGGGTGCCGGCGACTCCATGACGGCCGGGATCGCCGTCGGGCTGGGGCGGGGCATGACGTTGCTGGAGGCCGTGTGCCTGGGCGCCGCCGCCGGCGCCCTGAACGTCACCCGCCGCGGTCTGGGCACGGGACGGCGGGACCAGATCGAACGGTTCGCGCGCCGGATCACGGTGCGCGAACTCACCTGAGGGCGCCCGCGGGCGCCCGGGAGGAGGCCAGGACCGTGGCTCCGCACGCGCTGATCACCAACGACGACGGCATCACCTCGCCGGGCCTGGCGGTTCTCGCGGGGGCAGCCCTGGACCTGGGGTACGAGGTGGTCGTCGCCGCGCCGGCCCGCGAGTCCTCGGGTGCCGCGGCCTCGCTCACCGGCGCCCAGGAGGACGGCAGCCTGGTGGTGGAGGAGGTCCGTGCGCCGGGCCTGCCCGACGGCGTGACCTCGCTCGCGGTCCGGGCCGCGCCCGCGCTGATCACCTTCGTCGCGGCGTTCGGCGGGTTCGGCCCGCGGCCGGACCTCGTGCTGTCCGGGGTGAACAAGGGCGCAAATACCGGCAATGCCATTCTGCATTCCGGCACGGTGGGGGCCGCGCTGTCCGCGAACACGCACGGCATCCGGTCGCTCGCGGCCTCGATCGATGCCGCCGACCCCGTGCATTGGCCGACTGCGCGGCTGGTGGTGGACCACATCCTGACCTGGTTGGACCGCACCCCGGCGGTCGGGCACACGGTCAATGTCAACGTGCCCGACTGCCGCCCCGAGGACCTGCGCGGGATCCGCGAGGCGCCCCTGGCGACCTTCGGGATGGTGCACGCCCGCATCCATGAGCGGACGGACCGCCACCTGACCGTGAAATTCACGGGCACCGAGCACCACACCGAGCCGGAGTCCGACGCCGGGCTCCTCCTGCGGGGGTGGGCGACGGTGACGCTCCTGGTCGCCCCCTACGCCCGCCCGAGCGGCGTGAGCATCCCGCCGCTGCCGGTGCCGGTGGGGGTCGCCGTCGGCTGACCGGGGGCGAGGGTCGCCGTCGGCTCGTCCCGGGGGGCATGTCCCATCCTTCACAAGCCGGTTACCCGGGTGCACCGGACTCTCGATCGACATTCGCCGGATCATCGCCACTCGGCCGATTTCGCGCCGGACGATGGAAGTCGTCATGCGCGCGGAACACCGTTTTCGCGCCGCAACGCGCGGCCCCGGTGCCACCACCGCCGTGGACGCGCCGCACAACCGGCCGCCACCCGCGGCCCCCGCGCGACGAATGGATCTCTGAGTGACGTCGAACGCCCTCCAGCGGACGCAGCACCCGACTCCCGCAGCGCCCCGCCACCTTGACTCCCGAACCCGACGCCCTCGGTCCGCCCACCACCACTGGGCGACCGGGGACGCGGTCTTCGCCGTTCAACCCAAGCGGCTGCGACACGTCGCCTTCGGTTCGGTCGCGGGCGTCGTCCTGCTCGGCCTGACGATCACGATCGCCGACGACGCCGTCGCCGGCGTTGGTCATGACCCCGCCACCGGGCGCCCGCTCACGACCTCGGCCGCACCGGCGTCGACGGCCTACCACCCGGTGACGACCTCGATCGGCACGGCAACGCTCGCCGCCGCAGGCAGTGCGCTGGCCCGCGCGGAGGTGGTCGCCGACTCGCCGCCCGCCCATGTCCCGCCCGCCAAGGTGACCAGGATCTCGGCCCTGCGCGCCCGCCTCACGCGCATGCTCGACGACGAAGCCGCCGCGGCCGGAGCCGACGACGCCACTTCTACCGTGGGCCGGGGCGCCGCCGACCGCCCCGCGGCCCCGACGGCGGCGGCCACCGAGGGCCAGGCCGATGGCACCGATGGCGCCGCCGGCACGAACTCGCGCCCGGCCGCCGACGCGGCCGACTCAGCCACCGCCGACTCCGCGGCCGACTCTGCTGCCGACTCTGCTGCCGACTCCGCCGACTCCCCTGCCGACTCTGCTGCCGCCGATTCCGCCGACTCCGCCGACTCCCGGGAGCGCCGGATCGCTGCCCTGACCACCGAACTCGCCCACCTGCTGGACTCCACCGGGCTGAACCCGCCGGTGCAGGTCGTCGCCGCGCCCAAGGGTCCGACCCCGGCCCAGAAGGCCGCGGCCCACGCCGCGAAGATGTCCGCGTGGGCGGCGTCGACCAAGCCCTACGCCAACGGCGAGATCCCCACCGCGGTCCTGTGCCCGGTGAGTTTCGCCCCCAACGAGCGCCTACGCTGCGACGCCGCGAATCGGCTCGAGGCCCTTAACGGCGCCTACCGCAAGGCGTTCGGCAAGAACATCGCGGTCACGGACTCCTACCGCTCCTATGCCGAGCAGGTGGCCGTCAAGGCATCCCGCGGGTATTTCGCCGCCGTCCCCGGCTACTCCAACCACGGCTGGGCGCTGGCGGTGGACCTCGGCGACGGCGTGGCGTCGTATTCCGGCGCCGAGTACCGCTGGATGAAGGCGCACGCCGGCGCGTTCGGCTGGCAGCACCCGCAATGGGCGGAACCGAACGGCACCAAGCGCGAGCCCTGGCACTGGGAGTACGGCACCCTGCCGACCCCCTGACCCGCCCGGCGTCGCGCGCCGCCGACCCCGCCCGCGGCGTCGGTTCCCGACGCCCGCCGGACCCGCGAGCCCGCCGTCAGGCGCCGATCCGCCGGGGCCCCGCCTGCCAGGCGGCCCAAGCGGAATCGACGATCTGCGGCAAGCCGTTCGACGCCGACCAGCCGAGCACCTCGGTGATCCGGTCCGCCGAGCCGACCAGCCGCGGCGGGTCGCCCGGCCGCCGCGCCAGCACCTCGGCCGTCGAGTCGAGCCCGCTCACCCGCCCGATGGCGTCGACCACCTCCCGCACGGACGAGCCCACCCCCGTGCCGACGTTGAACACGTCCGCGGAGCGCTCGTCGCGGTCGAGGTAGTCGATCGCGGCGAGGTGCGCCTCGGCCAGGTCCAGGACGTGGATGTAGTCGCGGACGCACGTACCGTCCGGCGTCGGGTAGTCGGCGCCGAAAATCCTCGGCCGCTCGCCGCGGGCGAGTCGGTCCAGCACCATCGGGATGAGGTTGAGCACCGCCGGGTCGCCGAGGTCCGGCCACCCCGCGCCGGCGACGTTGAAGTACCGCAGGCCGACGAAGCGCAGCCCCCAGGCGCGGGCCGCGGCGCGGCCCAGCCACTCGCCGATCAGTTTGGTCTCCCCGTACGGATTGATCGGCTCGCAGCGCAGGTCCTCGCGCACGAGGTCGACGTCGGGCATCCCGTACGTGGCCGCCGACGACGAGAACACCAGCTTGTCTACGCCCGCCGCCTCGGCGGCGGCGACCACGTTCGCGAGTCCCCCGACGTTCTGCTGGTAGTACCAGGCCGGCCGGGCCACAGACTCGCCCACCTGCTTGCGGGCCGCGAAGTGGACGACGGCGGTGACCGACTCCGCGCGCATGACCTCCGCCAGCCGCTCGGCCGCAGCCGCGCTCGCCACGTCCAGCTCGATCAGGGTCGGTTCGGACCCGATGCGGTCCGCGCGCCCCGTACTCAGGTCGTCGACGACGACGACATCCTCGCCACGTCCGGTCAGCAGCCGAACGAGATGCGCGCCGATGTACCCTGCTCCGCCGGTCACCATGATCGTCATGGCGTCGAGCCTAGCCGCGCGGCGTCGTGCGTCGAGCCGAGGGCGGCCGCCCGGGCCGGCGCGGAGTCGCGCGCGGCAGAGCCGCTACGGATGTGCGGCGTGCTCGTCCGCGCGCAGGTGGGCCGGCTCTACCTGCAACGTGCTGTGGACGACGTCGAAATGCTGGTGCAAGCACTCGCGGGACCGGCGCAGCACGCCCACTCCACCGCCGTCGGCCAGGGCCGGCTCGGAGACCTCGACGTGGGCCGACATCACCGGGACCCCGGACGTGATCGTCCAGGCGTGCAGGTCATGCACGCCGAGCACGCCAGGGATGTCCTCCAGGTGGCGGCGGACCTCGGTCAGGTCGAGTTCGGCGGGCGCGGCCTCCAGCAGGACGTGCCCGACGTCGCGCAGGAGCCGCAGCGCCCGCGGCGCGATGAGCAGGCCGATGCCGATCGAGGCGACGGCGTCGACGGCGGGGACGCCCGCGAGCGCCCCGAGGCCGGCCGCGACGGCGGCGACAGAGCCGAGCAGGTCGCCGAGCACCTCCAGGTAGGCACCCCGGACATTGAGGCTTTCCGCCCGGCCCGGCGCCAGCAGCCACAGCCCGACGGCGTTGGCCACCAGCGCGACCGCGGCGACGACGATCATGGTTCGCCCGTCGAGGTCCGGCGCCGGCGCGAGCAGCCGCAGGATCCCGGCCCGGACCACGCCGACAGCGAGGACCAGCAGGATGAGGCCGTTCGCCAAGGCCGCCAGCACCTCGGCCCGCTGTCGGCCGAAGGTCAGCCGAGCCGTTGCGGGCCGGCGACCGAGCCGCACCGCGACGAGCGCGAGCCCGATCCCGCCGGCGTCGGCCAGCATGTGTCCGGCGTCGGCGATGAGCGCGACCGAACCGGTCACGGCGGCCCCGACCGCCTCGCCGGCCGCCACGAGCAACGTGATGGCGACGACCAGCGCCAGCCGCCGGCCGTACCGGTCCGTCGCCGTCGGCCCGCCGTGCGCGTGCCCGCCGTGCGAGTGCCCGCCGTGCGAGTGCCCACCGCTCATGACGTGGCCGTCCCGGTCACAGTGGTGGTCCCGGTCGTGGTGGTGGTCCCGGTCGTGGTGGCCGTCCGGGTCGTGGTGGGGGCAGTTCGGGCGAGGACGTCCTCGGCGTCGGCGACAATGTGCGCCACCTCGGGCCGCACGAGGCGGTACCAGGAGGCCCTGCCCTCGCGACGCACGGCCACGAGCCCGGCGTCGTCGAGCACGGCCAGGTGGGCCGAAACCGTGGACTGGGCGAGCCCGAGCGCCGCCGTAAGGTCGACCACCCGACGTTCCCCGGCTGCGAGCCGGTGCACGATGGCCAGCCGGTTCGGCTCGGCGAGCGCCCGCAGCAGGCGGGCGACCGCATCGTGATCGTGCGCGTTGACGTCCGCTCGATTCATCGTCACTCATCGATGATATCGCTCGACGACGATCGATCCAAGCGCCCTCGGACGGGTCTGCGTGGGCGGCGGTTCGGCAGAATCGCTCGTCAATCCCAGCCCAGCTCGTGCAGCCGATCGTCGTCGATGCCGAAGTGATGAGCGATCTCGTGCACCACCGTGACGGCGACCTCCTCGGCGACATCCTCGGCGTTGTCGCAGATGGCGAGGGTCGGGTTCCGGAAAATCGTGATGCGGTCCGGGAGCGACCCGGCCGCCCACAGCAGGTCCCGCTCCGTCAGCGGCACCCCCTCGTACAGGCCGAGCAGTTCCGGATCGTCCGCGGGCGCGTCGTCCTCGACCAGCACGACGACGTTGTCCATCTGCGCGGCGAGCTCCGGCGGGATGAGGTCCAGACCGTCCCGCACCGCTTCCTCGAAGTCCTCGCGTGTCATCTCGATCACGCGCCCATCTTTCCCGCTGAATATCGACTGTGTCACGCCGTGGCTTCGGGCTACACTGGCAGCGCTTCGACCCGACCCGGTGCCGCGACGCGGGGCCGGCCGGGACCTGGCCCCCATCGTCTAGCGGCCTAGGACTCCGCCCTTTCACGGCGGCAACACGGGTTCGAATCCCGTTGGGGGTACGACGACCGATCGGTGCAACGCCCACGCTTCGGATTTCGGTTCGCTGCGCAGGTAGGGTACTATCGGCTCGGTTGATCGCGGACCGGGTTCCTCGGAACCCTTCCACTGCGACGACGCGAGGCCCTGTAGCGCAGTTGGTTAGCGCGCCGCCCTGTCACGGCGGAGGTCGCGGGTTCAAGTCCCGTCAGGGTCGCAGGACGACTGCCCGGTCATTCGGCCGGGCTTTGTCGTCGAGGCTCTGTAGCTCAGTTGGTAGAGCGTGCGACTGAAAATCGCAAGGTCACCGGATCGACGCCGGTCGGAGCCACCGCACAACCCCCGGCGGGATGCCCGTCGGGGGTTTTGTCGTCTTCTCGCGACGACGCAGTTTCACGGGACTTGCACCCGTGTGAGCAGGCAGGTTGAGTGGGACGAGCAGACACGGCGAAAGGGCTGACATGAGCGACAGGGGCGAGGTTCACCCGCCGAACGACCCGCAAACATCCGAGCGCTCGGCCGGCATCGGCGAACTGCTCGAACGCGTGAGCGCACAGACGTCCAAATTGGTCCGCACCGAGATCGCGCTGGCGAAGCTGGAACTCGCGCAGAAGGCCAAGCAAGGCGGGATCGGCGCGGCCCTGCTCGGCACCGCCGGCGTCCTGGTGCCCTACATCCTCACCGTCCTGATCTTCGCGGCGGTGGCCGGCCTCGCCGTCGTCTGGCCGTGGTGGCTTGCCGCGCTCACCGTGGCCGGCGTTCTGATCATCTTCGCGGCGATCCTGGCCGCGATCGGAATCTCGAGGTTGCAGCGCAGCGCCCCGCCCACGCCGGAGACCACCCAAGTCACCGTCAAGCAGGATGTCGCGTCGATCAAGGAAGGACTGCACCGGTGAGCGAACACCCGCAGGACCGCGCGCAAGCCGCCACACCGGCCGGACCGGCCGACACCACCGCCGCCGAGTTGCCCGGAGCCATGGCCGACGCCGAAGCCGAGGCGCGGGCCGCCAAGGACGCGGCGCGGGCCGAGGCGCGGGCCGCCAAGGACGCCGCGCGGGCCGAGGCGCAGGCCGCCGCGGCCGAGGCCAGGGCGGCGGAGCGGGCCGACGTCGCGGCGCGGGCCGAGGCCGCCGCCGTTCGGGCCAAGGCAGAGGCCGAGGCCGCGGCCGAGGCGAAAGGCGAGGCCAAGGCGGAGGCCAAGGCCGACGCGAAGGCGAAGCGGGCCGAGGCGAAGGCGAAGCCCAAGGCCCCCAAGCCTTCCCAGAGCGAACTCGAGGCGGAACTCGCGCGCACGCGGGTGGAACTCGCCGTCGCCCTGAACGACCTCGTCACCGAACTCGACCCGCGGACCCAGGCAGCCAAAGCGGGCCGGGTGGCCCGGGTCGCCGCCGGCGACGCCGGCGGGCTCCTGACCGGCGCCGGCCTGCCCGAGGATGCCCGGCGCGCCCGCAACGCCAAGGTGCTGCTCGGCGTCGCCGCCGCCGGAGTCGCCCTCATCGCCCTGCGGCTCCTGAGCCGCCGGCACCACTGAGCCGCCGGCACCACTGAGCCGCCGGCACCACTGAGCCGCCGGCACCACTGAGCCGCCGACCACTGAGCCGCCCCGGGAACCAGGGCTCTACCTCCCGCAGGGAGCCGGCCTCGGAGCGCGTCAGACGCACGAACGGCGACCGTCACCGAAGTGACGGTCGCCGTTCGCTCCTCGGCGGCGTCGGATGTCTGCCCTGATCGAAATCAGGGCAGACCTTCCGCCGAGGCATGAGCCGATCGACCGATGCCGGTCCTCGCTCTTCCTGGGCCGCGCGACGTGCGCGCGGCCCCCCTTCTCACCTGTTCCGCACGGGCGCCGGGCCCACCGTGGACCGGACCGACGCCAGTGGGAACAGAGTCATCGACGCGGCCTATTCCGACGTCGACCCATCGAGGGACTCACTGGCAGCACCGAGCAGCGCCCGGACCTCCGACTCCCGGTAACGGCGGTGACCGCCGAGAGTGCGGATGGACGAGAGCTTGCCGGCCTTGGCCCAGCGAGTGACCGTCTTCGGGTCGACACGGAAAAGGCTGGCGACTTCGGCGGGAGTGAGCAAGACCTCGGACTCACCATGCATGGACATCACGACACCTCCTCCTAGCGGCGTGCTGGTCCGGCGATCACGCCGGATCATGGGGACAGCTTCCGCCACATACTCCATTGTGACCAGCATGCGGAGATCGCACGACTTGAGCGACGGGTGAATTAGGAGCCCTATGGTCGGAACACGGCGAACGGCCCCTCCCCCCGGGCCTAGCGTACGCCGTACGACGCGGATTTCACGTGCAGACACTGTGAGAAGGGATCAACTGCCCCGAAGTCGACTGGCTGGAATGCCCCCGGGGCATGTACCGTTATGCTCTGAACAGATGAAACTTCACCCCGGGGCCGCGCGTGGTGAGCACGACGCCGCCCCGCTTCCACGTTAGAGGGGGTCGGAGCCATGGGCCGCGGCCGTCAGAAGGCAAAGCAGACCAAGGTTGCTCGGGCGCTGAAGTACTACAGCCCGGAAACCAACTACCGAGCCCTCGAGCAAGAACTCACCGGTCACCGCCACACCGACGTGGTCACTGACGCGCGTTATGAAGGCGACCGGGCGGACGAGTTCGACGGCTATGACCAGCGGTACACCGACTGGGCGGACGACCGCTGACCACTCGGAGCGCGCTGGGTTGACCAGCGGCGACGAGCATCCGGCGTCGGACCACCGGGAATCAAACCCCGGGTACGGGTCCGACGCCGTCGTAATGCTCAAACAAGTCTGGCACCGACCGCCCGCGGGGCGGGGCCGAGCGTTCGGCACCTTGTTCGCTATACGTGAACAAATTGCCGCGAACTCCGGCTCGATTCGGGCGGCTCCCGGGGCGCATTTGGGCTTCCGAGGACACTTTGCGGCACCCCCGCGACCCGGTCGGCGGTCGGCGGCACCCCCGCGACCCGGTCAGCGGTAATCCCCCACCAACCGCACGGCGCCGCCCGTGATGCCCTTCGTCCCTGCCACGACGTCCGCGGCCCCCGCGGAACCCCCCGCGGGCACGCCCGCCGCGCCGGTGCGAACGTCCCCGAGCACCCAGGCGGGCAGGCTGAGCGCGGCACACCGAGCGAGGGCCGCGCTCGCCCCGGCGGCGCCGACCACCAGGACCATGCCGACGCCGAGGTTGAAGGTGCCCTCCCAGTCGGACCGCGGCACGTCGCCGAGTTCGCGCAGCACCCGGAACACGGGCGGCACCTGCCAACTGCCCCGCTCGACGGACGCGACGAACCCCGCCGGCAGCACCCGGGCCAGGTTGGCCGCCAGTCCGCCGCCCGTGACGTGCGCGATGGCGTGCACCTGCGCGGCCGGATCCGCGGCCAGGGCCAGGCAGTCGGCGGCGTAGACCCGGGTCGGCTCGAGCAGTTCCTCGCCCAGGGTCCGGCCGAACTCCGGGACCGACCGGTCCAAGCCCCAGCCGGCTCGGGCGACGACGGCGCGCGCCAACGAGTAGCCGTTCGAGTGCAGGCCGGAGGACGCGAGGCCGATCAGCACGTCGCCGTCGGCGACCCGCTCCGGCCCGAGCAACGCGGCTGCGTCGACGATCCCCGTGGCCGCGCCGGCTACGTCGTACTCGTCCGGACCCAGCAGGCCGGGGTGCTCAGCCGTCTCGCCACCCAGCAGGGCCGTTCCGGCGGCCGTACAGGCCGCCGCGATACCCCGTACGATGTCCGCGATTCGCTCGGGCACCACCCGGCCGCAGGCGATGTAGTCGGTCATGAACAATGGCCGCGCGCCCACCACGACCAGGTCGTCGACCACCATGCCCACGAGGTCGAAGCCGATCGTGTCGTGCCGGTCGAGGGCCTGGGCGATCGCCACCTTGGTGCCCACCCCGTCTGTCGACGTGGCGAGGACTGGCCGACGGTAGGCCGCCAGACCATCCGGTCCGCCGACGTCGTACAGGCCCGCGAACCCGCCCACGCCGCCGAGGACGCGCGGCCCGTGGGTGGCCCGCACGGCGTCGCGCATCAGCTCCACGGCGCGGTCCCCCGCCGCGGTGTCGACGCCGGCGGCGGCGTACGTCAAGGGCTGCTGGGCGTCGGGCACGGTCGGGCTCCTTCGGGTGGTCGCGGGGGTGCCCGGCCGGGTCACGGGCGGTCGAGGGCGGTGGCGCCGCCGGCGCCGACCGTGAGCGAGTTCAGCCCGTCGGCGGGCGGCCCGAGCGGCAACTCGTCCTGCTCGAGCAGGTTCTTACCCAGGTGTTCCCCCGGGGGCAACGGAATCGGGTAGTGGCCGGTGAAGCACGCCGCACACAGCTGCGTGGGCGCCTGCTCGGTCGCCGCGACCATGCCGGCCAACGAGATGAAGCCGAGCGAATCCGCCCCGAGCGACGCCGCGATGTCCTCCGGTGCCAGCCCGTTCGCAATCAGTTCCGCGCGGGAGGCGAAGTCGATCCCGTAGAAGCACGGCCACTTCACGGGCGGCGAGCTGATCCGCACGTGTACCTGGGCGGCGCCGGCCTCGCGCAGCATCCGGATCAAGGCCCGCTGCGTATTGCCCCGCACGATGGAGTCATCCACCACCACCAGGCGCTTGCCCCGGATGACGTGCCGCAACGGGTTGAGCTTCAGCCGGATGCCCAGACGGCGCAGGGTGTCCGAGGGCTGGATGAACGTTCGGCCCACGTAGGCGTTCTTGGTCAGCCCCTGGCCGAACGGAATGCCCGATTCCTGGGCGTACCCGATCGCGGCCGGCGTGCCCGACGACGGCACCGGCATCACCAGATCCGCCTCGGCCGGGTGCTCGCGGGCCAGCCGGCGGCCCATCTCCACCCGGGCAGCGTGCACCGACCGGCCGTGGATCACATTGTCCGGCCGGGCGAGGTAGACGTACTCGAAGACGCAGCCCGCCCGGGCGATGGGCGCGAACCGCGTGGAGCGCAGTCCGTCCGCGTCGATCGCCAGCAGTTCGCCCGGCTCGACCTCCCGAACGAACGACGCGCCGACGATGTCCAGGGCAGGCGTCTCGCTGGCCACCACCCAGCCGCGGTCCAGCCGGCCGAGCACCAGCGGTCGCACCCCCTGGGGGTCCCGCGCGGCGTACAGCGTCTGTTCGTCCATGAACACCAGGCTGAATGCGCCCTGCAAGCGTCCGAGTACCTCGGCCGCGGTGGTCTCCAGCGGATGGTCGGGGTCGCCCTGCAGCAGGGCGGTGATCAGGGCGGTATCGGTGGTCGCGCCGTGGGCCAGTTCGCCGCCGCGCTTGGCGCCGTAGCGCTCCGCGACGAGGCGGACCAGCTCCGCCGAATTGGTCAGGTTGCCGTTGTGGCCGAGCGCGACGCTCCCCGTCGCCGTCGCGCCCAGCGTCGGCTGGGCGTTCTGCCACGTCACCCCGCCGGTCGTGGAGTACCGGCAGTGCCCGATGGCGATATGCCCCTGCAGCGAGCCCAGCGTCGCCTCATCGAAGACCTGAGAAACCAGGCCCATGTCCTTGAAGACCACGATCTGTTCGCCGTTGCTGGTGGCGATGCCCGCAGACTCCTGGCCGCGGTGCTGCAAGGCGTACAGGCCGAAGAATGCGAGCTTCGCGACCTCCTCGCCGGGTGCCCAGACGCCGAAGACGCCGCAGGCGTCCTGCGGCCCCTTCTCGCCGGGCATCAGATCGTGGTTGAGCAGTCCGTCTCCGCGCGCCACGCGGTCCAGTCTCGCACACGGCCGACCCGGCAAGCCGGCCTGTTTCACCGGACGCTTCCGGCCGCCGGATCCGGGTCCGAATCCCGACGACGGCCCGTGCCGCCGGCGCCGGCGGCGCC
>JAVBMU010000116.1:0-32545 GCA_031552185.1 Cellulomonadaceae bacterium
CCCCGCCGCGGGGGGGGGGGGGCCCCCCCCCCCCGCGGGGGGGGGGGCGGCGGGCGGCCCCCCCCGCGCGGGTGTTGGGGGCCCCGGCGCCGGGGGGGGGGGGGGGGGGGGGCCCCCCCCCCCCGACCCCCCGGCTCGTGCGCCGTCAGCGAAAACGCGGGCTATGGGGACGAAGCCGGACCCCCGCCCGCGTTAGGGTCGAGGCAACGACACGCCAGGTTCTTCGGTCCGGCCGTCCCGACGCCGGCCGCCCATGGGCAAGGAGATGGATGTGAACGAGTGGTACCCGGCGCCCCAGGCGCGCACCGAATCGCCCGGTCTCGGCCTGAATGACTCGATCTACAACCGTCTGCTCCGGGAGCGGATCATTTGGCTCGGGTCCGAGGTCAAGGACGAGAACTCCAACGCGATCTGCGCCCAGATGATGCTGCTGGCCGCCGAGGACCCGACCAAGGACATCTGGCTGTACATCAACTCGCCGGGCGGTTCGATCACGGCGGGCATGGCGATCTACGACACCATGCAGTACATCCAGCCCGACGTCGCGACGATCGCCATGGGCATGGCCGCCTCGATGGGGCAGTTCCTGCTCTCCTCGGGCACCAAGGGCAAGCGCTACGCCACCCCCCACGCCCGGGTGATGATGCACCAACCGTCCGGCGGCGTCGGCGGCACGGCGACGGACGTGCGGATCAACGCGCAGCTCATCATGCACATGAAGAAGGTGCTCTCCGAGCTGACCGCGGAGCAGACCGGGCAGCCGCTGGACAAGATCCTCAAGGACTCCGACCGCGACAGCTGGTTCACGGCCCCCGAGGCGCTGGAATACGGCTTCATCGACCACGTCGTGACGAACGCGTCGTCGGTCACGGGCGGCGGGGGCACCACGGCCGACTGATCGCGGCCGGCTCCCCCCGGCCGACCGTCCGTGCCCGCCCACCGGCCCCCGATCCAATCCGAGGAGTATCCGTGAGCATTGAGTCCCGCTACCTGTCCACCGCCCAGCGCCTCGCGGGTGATCGCCCGCTCGCGACGGTCCCGTCGGCGCGGTACATCCTGCCGCAGTTCGAGGAGCGCACCGCCTACGGCTTCAAGCGCCAGGACCCGTACACCAAGCTGTTCGAGGACCGGATCATCTTCCTGGGCGTCCAGGTCGACGACGCGTCCGCGGACGACGTCATGGCCCAGTTGCTCGTGCTGGAGAGCCAGGACCCGGACCGGGACGTCATCCTCTACATCAATTCGCCGGGCGGCTCGTTCACCGCGATGACGGCGCTGTACGACACGATCCAGTACATCAAGCCCCAGATCCAGACCGTGTGCCTCGGCCAAGCCGCCTCCGCCGCGGCCGTGCTGCTCGCCGCCGGACATCCCGGCAAGCGCCTGGCCCTGCCCAACGCCCGCGTGCTGATCCACCAGCCCGCGATGGAGGGCGGCTACGCGCAGGCCTCGGACATCGAGATCCACGCCAACGAGCTGATCCGGATGCGCGAGTGGCTGGAGGAAACGCTCGCCCTGCACACCCGGCAGACCGTCGACCAGGTCCGGGCCGACATCGAGCGGGACAAGATCCTCACGGCCGAGCAGGCGAAGGACTACGGCCTCGTGGACGAGGTGCTGGTCAGCCGCAAGGGCGCGCAGGTGCACAAGCCCTGACCTGGCGGGTCGGCCGGTCCGGGGGAACGGACCGGCGACGCACCGGGGCGCCCGGCTGACAACCGGGCGCCCGTAGTGTGGAATGGGGGAGAAGGACTCGGTAGTACTCGACTCGCGGCTCCCGGCTCAACGCCCCGGGAGCCGAGACAAGGAGACCGGTGGTGGCTCGCATCGGAGACGGGGCGGACCTACTGAAGTGCTCGTTCTGTGGAAAGTCGCAGAAGCAGGTCAAGAAGCTCATCGCCGGTCCGGGCGTGTACATCTGCGACGAGTGCATCGATCTGTGCAACGAGATCATCGAGGAAGAACTCTCGGAGGCCGCCGAATCCGGCTTGGTCGACCTGCCCAAACCGCGGGAGATTTTCGATTTCCTCGAGCAGTACATCATCGGCCAGGAGCCCGCGAAGCGGGCCCTGGCCGTCGCCGTCTACAACCACTACAAGCGCGTCCAGGCCGGCGAGCCGCTGAAGTCCGCCGACGACCCGATGCACGTCGAACTGTCCAAGTCCAATATCCTGCTGATCGGCCCCACGGGTACCGGTAAGACGTACCTCGCCCAGACCCTGGCCAAGATGCTCAATGTGCCGTTCGCCATCGCCGACGCCACGGCGCTGACCGAGGCCGGCTACGTCGGCGAGGACGTCGAGAACATCCTCCTCAAACTGATCCAGGCGGCCGACTACGACGTCAAGAAGGCCGAGACCGGCATCATCTACATCGACGAGATCGACAAGGTGGCCCGCAAGGCGGAGAACCCCTCGATCACGCGCGATGTCTCCGGCGAGGGCGTGCAACAGGCGCTGCTGAAGATCATCGAGGGCACCACGGCGTCGGTGCCACCGCAGGGCGGGCGCAAACATCCGCACCAGGAATTCATCCAGATCGACACCACGAACGTGCTGTTCATCGTGGCCGGCGCGTTCGCCGGGTTGGACGACATTGTGGCCGCCCGGGCGCGCAAGCGCGGGGTCGGCTTCGGGGCGCCGATGGAGACTGCGGCCGATGAGAACCTGTTCGCCGAGGTGCGGCCCGAGGACCTGCAGAAGTACGGACTCATTCCGGAGTTCATCGGCCGCCTGCCGGTGATCGCCTCGGTGGCCCCGCTCGACCGGGACGCCCTGGTCCGGATTCTCACCGAGCCCCGCAATGCCCTCGTGCGGCAGTACCAGCGGATGTTCCAGATCGACGGGGTCGAGCTTCAATTCGACGACGACGCGATCGTCGCCATCGCCGACCAGGCGCTGCTGCGGGGCACCGGCGCCCGCGGCCTGCGGGCGATCATGGAGGAGGTCCTCCAACAGGTGATGTTCGACGTGCCCAGTCGCGACGACGTCGAGCGGGTGGTGATCAGCCGCGCCGTCGTGCTCGACAATGTCAACCCGACGTTGGTGCCGCGTACCGGTGCGCCGCCCACCGCGACGGCGACCCGCCGGACCCCGCGCGAGAAGAGCGCCTAGCCCCGCGCGAGACGCGCGCGGGGCGTGACTCGCCTAGCCGACTGCGCTCGGCACGGCGTACAGCGCCTCGATCCGGTCCGCGAAGTCCTTGCACACCACGGCCCGCTTCACCTTGAGCGACGGCGTCAAATAGCCGTTCTCCTCGGTGAAGTCGGTGGTGAGGACGCCGAACTTGCGGATCGACTCCGCCCGGGAGACGGCCTCGTTGGCACGGGCGACGGCGCGGTCGAGGGCCGCCAGCACATCGGGGTTGACGGCCGCCGCATCGACGGACATCTCCGGCAGCCCGTGCCCGGCGAGCCAGCCGGGCAGCATCTCGGCGTCGAGCGTGACCAGCGCGCCGATGAAGGGGCGCTGATCGCCCACCACCACCACCTGGCTGACCAGCGGGTGGCCCCGCAGCCTGTCCTCGAGCAGCGCGGGCGCGACGTTCTTGCCGCCCGCGGTCACGATGATCTCCTTCTTGCGGCCGGTGATCGTCAGGTAGCCGTCGGCGTCGAGCGCGCCGAGGTCCCCGGTGCGGAACCAGCCGTCCGCGAGGACCTCGTCGGTCAGATCGGGCTGGTTGTGGTAGCCGCGGAAGAGGTGATCGCCCTTGACGTAGATCTCGCCCTCGTCGTCGACCCGCAGACTCGCGCCCGGGAAGGGCGGGCCGACGGTGCCGATCTTGATCAGTCCCGGGGCGTTGACGGCGGTGGGGGCGTTCGTCTCGGTCAGGCCGTACCCCTCGAGGACCCGCAGCCCGATGCCGCGGTAGAAGTGCCCGAGTCGCTCGCCGAGGGGAGCCCCGCCCGAGACGGCGTAGACGAGCCGGCCGCCCATCTTCGCCCGCAGCGTCTTGTACACCAGCCGGTTGGCGATCGCGTGCTGCGCGCGCAGCGCGGCGGACGGCCCGGCCGGAGTGTCCAGCGCCCGCGAGTAGGTGATCGAGACCTTGGCCGACCACCGGAACAGGCGCAGCTTCGCGCCGCCGCCCGCCTTCTGTTCGGCGCTGTTGTAGACCTTCTCCAGCACCCGCGGGACGGCGAGCAGGAAGGTCGGCCGGAACGTCTCCAGCGCCGTCGTCACCGTCTTGGTGTCCGACCAGTGGCCGAGCACGCTCCCGGCCGCCACCACGATCACCTCGATGCACCGGGCGAATACATGCGCCAGGGGGAGGAACAACACCGTGCGGTACGACGGGTCGCTCACCACTTCCTGCAGCCCGACCATGGCGTGCCGGGCCTGGTGGACGAAGGCCCTGTGGGTCAGTTCGACGCCCTTGGGTCGGCCGGTGGCGCCGGAGGTGTAGATGATCGTGGCGAGGTCCCGGCCCTGCACGGCTGCGCGCCGCCGGGCGACCTCCTCGGCGGGAACCTGCTCGCCGGCGGCGCGCAGCGTGTCGCACGCCCCGTCGTCGAGGACGAGGACCTCGCCGAGGCCCGGGGTTTCGCCGCGCACCGAGGCCAGCAAGTGCGCGTTCTGTGCGGTCTCGACGACGGCGAGGCGCACCCCGGCGTCGGACAGGACCCATTGCACCTGCTCGGCGGAGGAGGTCTCGTAGATCGGCACGCTCACCGCGCCGGCGGCCCAGATGGCAAAGTCGAGCAGCGTCCACTCGTACCGGGTGCGGGACATCAGGGCAATGGTGTCGCCCGGCCGGATCCCCTTGGCGACGAGTCCGCGCGCGATCGCAACGACGTCGGCGTCGAATTCGCGCGCGGTGATCGGCTCCCAGGAGCCGGCCAGATAGCGTTCGATCAGCGTCCCGTCGGCGGCCGCCTCGACGCGGTCGATCAGCAACGTGTTGGCATTTGCCGAATCCGGAATCTCAATCCGGATCGGACTGGTGAATTCAGGCATTCCGACCTTCCGGGGGACGGCGATGACGGGCTGGTGGCGATCCTGAGACTACCGCGGTTTTCTGCCCCGGAGCGCGGCATCGATGCCTGCCGCCGGCCCGCCCCGGCGCCTAAGATCTGAGGATGAGCCCGGACGTTCCGCCGCAGATGCTCGCATTGCGTGCCACCATTGACAATATCGACGCCGCCTTGATGTATCTCTTGGCCGAGAGGTTTCGGACCACCCGGCGGGTGGGCGAGATCAAGGCGGCCGCCGGCCTGGCACCGGCAGACCCGGAACGGGATCGTCAACAGATCGCCCGGCTGACCTCGATCGCGGCGGAGGCGGGCCTGGACCCGCACTTCGCCGAGCAGTTCCGCGCGTTCGTCGTGGCGGAGGTCATCCGCCACCACGAGTTGATCGCCCGCGAGCACGGCGGCCAGGCGCCGCCGCTGGACACGTACTCCTGACGGGCGAGGCCCGCCGAGGGTGTCCGCGGGCGGCCTCGTCGAAAAAGAGGGGGTGGCGTTTTTCGGCCGCCTGCACCAATCTGGAATCACGCAAGGGGGCGCCCGGACCGCGCGTGGGTCGGCCCCAACGACTGGAGGTGCGATGAAAATCGATTGGCTCAAGCCGCTGCTGGGACGTCCCGGCCCGTTCGCCACCGTCTACCTGGACGCCACGCCGAGCGTGGAGGCCGGTGACCGCGAGGTCGCGAGCAGGTGGCGGGGCGTCCGCCGCTCGTTGGCCCAGGCCGGCGCGCCGGCGGAACTGCTGGACGAGCTGGAGGAGGCGGTCAGCCGACCGATCCGGGCGGCCGGTCCGCACGGCCGCGTCCTGATCGCCGACGAGCACGGCGTGCTCGTGGACCGGGTGCTGCGCACGCCGCCGCCGCTCACCTTCGGGTCATACGGGCGCGTTCCCGCGCTGCTGCAGGCGGCTCGGGCCGCGGACGAGTCGGTCGATCACGTCCGCGTCGTCGTCGATCGGCAGGGCGCCGACCTCGCCTGGTACGCGAGCGCGGGCGGCCCGTCCGAGCGCAGCACCATCACCGGCGAGCACGACGTGATCACGAAGAAGGCAGGCCGCGGGGGGACCACCCAGCGGCGGGTGGACGCGCGGGCCGAGGATTCGTGGGAACGCAACGCCGAACTGGTCGCGGCGGAGGTGGACCGACAGGTCGCGGAGCGCAGGCCGGAGCTCGTGATCATCTCCGGTGACGTGCGGGCGGTCGCGCTGGTCCGCGGCGAACTGGGCAAGCTTGCCGCCGACCTGGTGGT
The DNA here is from genome assembly GCA_031552185.1 of Cellulomonadaceae bacterium. Classification (GTDB taxonomy): domain Bacteria; phylum Actinomycetota; class Actinomycetes; order Actinomycetales; family Cellulomonadaceae; genus JAVBMU01. The sequence goes on from JAVBMU010000116.1 coordinate 6,215, forward strand.
CGAGGTCCCCGGCGATTCGCGCACGTCCGTCACCAACGCCGACGCCTTCGAGGCGCGCGTCGCCGAGGCGCTGGAGGAGTTCCGGGCCCGACGGCGGGCGGGCGTCATCGCCGAGTTCGAGGAGGGGCGTGGCCGCGGCGGGGGCGCGGTCACCTCGATCGAGGACGTGGTGGCGGTGCTGGGGCGCGGGCAGGTCAAGGAGTTGATCTTCGCGGACGGCCCGGGCGCGGTCGGCTACGCCGACGGGCGGTCGCTGTGGATCGGTCCGGACCCGCTGCACATCGCCGACCGCCGCAGCGGCATCGAGGCGCTGGGTGCCACCGAGCGGATCGAGAAGCTGCCGGCCCGCGTCGCCCTGCTGCGGGCCGCACTCGGCCAGGACGCCGGGCTCACGCTCGTCCCGGAGGACAGCGTCGACCTGATCGACGGCGTCGGGGCGACGCTGCGCTGGTCGGACACCGCCACGCCGGGCGAGGGCGCCGTCGCCATGTCGCGGGACGCCGGCCGCCGCCGCGGCCGGTAGCTGCGGCCGCCGCCGCGGCCGTGGGCCGCGGCGGCGGAGCCGGCCTACCGGCGGTTGCGGACCTCGGGCTCGCCGAGCTGCGAGGCCAGGACGACGAGTCCGCCCTGGACGCTCGGGTCGCCCTGGCCGTTCACCGCCGCCACCAGGTCGAGGTCGCCGGTGACCCGGCCGCCGCCACGGATATCCGCCACCGCCGCCCGGACGCCGTCGAGCGCGGCGGCCGGCACGGCCAGGGTGGCGCCGAGGATCGGCGTGCGCATCGAGACCTTGGCCTCGGACTTGACCTTGCGCAGCGCGGCCAGCGCATTGCCGGCGGCCGCGAGAACCGCGGGGTCGGCGTCGGCGGCCGCAGCGCGCAAGGGGGCGGCGTCCGGCCAGGCGGCCCGGTGCACGGAGCCCTCCCGCCACCATGACCAGACCTCCTCCGTCGCGAACGGCACGAACGGCGCGAACAGCCGCAGCATGGTGTCGAGCGCCAGCGCGAGGGCCACCCGGGCCGACGTCGTCGCGGCCGATGCCTCGACCTCGCCGGAGGCGTACGCCCGGTCCTTGACCAGTTCCAGGTAGTCGTCGCAGAACGTCCAGAAGAAGGTCTCGATCAGCTCGAGCGCCCGGGTGTGGTCGTAGGCATCGAAGGCGGCGCCGGCCTGCCCGACGACGTCGGCGAGGCCGGCCAGCATCGCCCGGTCCAGCGGTTCGGTCACCAGCGCCGGGTCGAGGGCGATCTCGCCGCGGCCGTCGGCGTCGAGCCCGAAGGACAGGGCGAACTTGGACGCGTTCAGGATCTTGATGGCCAGCCGGCGGCCGATCTTCATCTGGCCGACCTCGAAGGCGGCGTCCGTGCCCAGGCGGGCGGCCGCGGCCCAATACCGGACCGCGTCGGAGCCGTGCTCCTCCAGCAGCCCCATGGGCGTGACGACGTTCCCCTTCGACTTCGACATCTTCTTGCGGTCGGGGTCCAGGATCCAGCCCGAGATCGCCGCGTTCGACCAGGGCAGCGAGTCGAATTCCAGGTGCGAGCGGACCACCGTGGCGAACAGCCAGGTGCGGATGATGTCCTGGCCCTGCGGGCGCAGATCCATCGGGAACACGCGGCGGAAGAGGTCCTCGTCGGTCTCCCAGCCGCCCGCGATCTCGGGGGTGAGGGACGACGTCGCCCAGGTGTCCATCACGTCGGCCTCGCCGACGAATCCGCCGGGCGCACCGCGCTGCGTCTCGACATAGCCGGCGGGGGCGTCCGCGGACGGGTCGATCGGCAGGGCGTCCTCGGGCGGCGCGATCGGGTGGTCGTAATCGATCTCGCCCGAGTCGAGCACGGGGTACCACAGCGGGATCGGGACGCCGAAGAAGCGCTGCCGGGAGATCAGCCAGTCCCCGGTGAGGCCGCCGACCCAGTTCTCGTACCGCACCCGCATGAAGTCGGGGTGGAAGGCCAACTCGCGCCCGCGCCCCAGCAACTGCGCCCGCAGGTCCCGCTCGGCCCACTCCCGGCCGCCGTTGCGGATGTACCACTGGCGGGAGGTGATGATCTCCAGCGGCTTGTCGCCCTTCTCGTGGAAGTTCGCCTTGCGCTGGGTCGCCACGGGCTCCCCGTCGAGGTCGCCGAGTTCGCGCAGCCCGTCCACGACGGCGGCCCGGGCCGAGAATGTCGTCTTCCCGGCCATCTGTTCGAACGCCGCCCGCCCGCGGTCCGTGGTGATCCACGCCGGCGTCTCGCGGGTGATCCGGCCGTCCTTCTGCAGGATCGAGCGGGTGGGCAGGCTCAGTTCGCGCCACCACTGGACGTCGGTCAGATCGCCGAAGGTGCAGCACATCGCGATGCCGGCGCCCTTGTCCGGCTCGGCGGCGGGGTGGGCGAGCACGGGCAACTCGACGTCGAACAAGGGCGAGCGGACTGTGCTGCCGAAAAGCCCGCGGTAGCGCTCGTCGTCCGGGTGGGCGATCAACGCGCAGCACGCGGCGAGCAATTCGGGGCGCGTGGTCTCGATGTAAACCGGCGCGCCGTCGTCGGGCGTACCGGGCGCGACCCGGCGGAAGGCGACCCGGTGGAAGTGGCCGGGGTAGTCCTTGGCCTCGACCTCGGCCTGGGCGACGGCGGTCTGGAAGGTGACATCCCACAGCCCCGGCGCGTCGGCCTGGTACGCCTCGCCGCGGGCGAGGTTGCGCAGGAATGCGCGCTGGGCGGCGCGCCGGGAGTTGTCATCGATCGTCTGGTAGTGGTGCGACCAGTCCACGGAAAGGCCGAGCCGGCGCCACAGCGCTTCGAACTGGCGCTCGTCCTCGGCGGTCAGTCGGCCACACAGCTCGATGAAGTTGCGCCGGGAGATGGGCTGCTGGTCGGCACTCTTGATGGACTTGCCCTCGCCGCCCTCGTGCGGGGGCGTGAAGTCCGGGTCGTACGGCAGCGACGGGTCGCAGCGCACGCCGTAGTAGTTCTGGACCCGACGCTCGGTGGGCAGGCCGTTGTCGTCCCAGCCCATGGGGTAGAAGACCTCCCGGCCGCGCATCCGCTGGTAGCGGGCGACCAGGTCCGTGTGCGTGTAGGAGAACACGTGCCCGACGTGCAGCGAGCCGGAAACCGTGGGCGGCGGGGTGTCGATCGAGTACACCTGCTCGCGGGTCTTGGTCCGGTCGAAGGCGTAGGTCCCCTCGGCCGACCAGCGTTCGTCGAAGCGGTCCTCCAACCCGTCCAGGCTGACCCGGTCCGGTACGCCGACGACGACGGCGCGCACGACGCCGTCGGCGGTCGCGGGGGTCGAGGCGGTGGCGGGAACGGGGGGCGCCGAGCCCGGCCGGGGCTCGGTGGACGGGGTGGTGGTCATAGTCGCTCATCCTCGCAGATTCGCGGGCGGCGCATCGACCGGGTTCCCCCCGGGGCCGGACCGCGGGGCGGGGCGCGAACCGGATCGAATGCCATGGCTGGCGCCCAAAAAGGTCACAAAATGGTCTTGTCATGGGCGAAAAGACGCCATACTCTGAGCGAGATCGTCGAATTGAGTGACTTTCCCGAACTGCGCCTATCGCGACCGACACCGAGAAAGGCATGATCCATGACCGTACCGACCGGGGCCCGCCGTGTCCGCATCCGAGCGGCCCATCTCTGCGCCATCACTGCTTCGTTGGCCCTCATCGCAGCAGGCGCGGTGGCGACCAGCGCGCAGGCCGCGTCATCGCCGGGTGGGACTATCGGCCGCACCGAGATCATCAGCCGGGCCCAGAACTGGGTCAACCGCGCCGTTCCCTACAGCCAGTCCTCGTTCGCCACCGATATCGAGGGCCTGCACAGCTACCGACAGGACTGCTCCGGTTTCGTTTCGATGGCTTGGCACCTCACCGATTCCCGCAATACGGCGACGCTGCTGGGGGTATCGACGCAGATCAGTTGGGACGCCCTGCAGCCGGGCGATGCGTTGGACAAGACCGGGGGCAACTACCCCTGGAGCGCCGAGCACGTGCGGTTGTTCGTCAGCTGGGCCGACGCCGCGCACACGCAGCTGAACATCATGGAGGAGACCGCCGGTGTGGGGCGGGCGTGGGCGACGAGTATCGCCCGATCGACGCTCATCAACGACGGATACCGGCCCTTCCGATACAACAAAGTCGAGGGTACGACGACGTCCGCGCCGCAGAACTGCCCGGCCGGCTACGTCTGCGTCTACCCGGGAACCGACTACACCGCGGTCCCGACGAAGTACTACGACTACGGCACCTACAACCTCACCAACCAGTACGGCAGCAAGTACATCTACAACAACCAGACCGGGGGCGCCGTCGTGCGCACCTATACCGGCTACAACGCCACCGGGACGGCGACGCTCATTCCCGCGGGCACCTACCGGATCATGGACTTCACTCCGATCAATTCGATCCGGCTCTCGACGTCGTAGGGCCTCGGCGGCGGGCGGCGGGCCGCCCATACCCGTCACATCGCGCCGGCCGCGGCTACGCTCGGCGACATGAGCCTGACGGTCGGATATGCCGCCGCCCTGGAGCAGTTCGCGCCGATGGAGGCCGTCGAACTGGCCGCGCTGGCCGAGGAGCACGGCTTCGTCGGCACGATGGCGGCCGACCATTTCCAGCCGTGGACGCCCGCCCAGGGCCAAGCCGGCTTTGTCTGGAACGTGCTCACCGCCGTGGCCGAGCGGACCCGGGGCGACCTGGGGCCGGGGGTGACGGCGCCCACCTTCCGCTGGCATCCGGCGATGGTGGCGCAGGCGTCGGCGACGCTTGCTGCGATGTACCCGGGCCGGCACTGGCTGGGGCTCGGCTCGGGGGAGGCACTCAACGAGCACGTCGTCGGGGGCTATTGGCCCGAGGCGCCGGAGCGGATCAACCGCCTCTTCGAGGCCATCGAGATCATCCGCAAGCTCTTCGACGCCTCCCTCGCCGGCAAGGACGTCAAGCACGCCGGCCAGTACTACCGGCTCGAATCCACCCGGCTGTGGACCATGCCGGCCGAGCCGCCGCCCATCCTGGTCGCCACCTCCGGGCCGGTCACGGCCCGGCGAACGGGTCGCCACGCGGACGGGATCATCACAGTCGGCGCACCGGCCGAGAAGGTGGCGGGCCTGTTCGAGCGGTTCGCCGACGGCGCGCGGGAGTCCGGCCGGGACTCCGACAGCCTGCTCAAAGTCCTGCAACTGCACCTCTCCTGGGCGGCGACGGACGAGGAGGCGCTGGCGAACGCGCTGGCGCAGTGGCCCAATGGCGGCATGAGATTTGCCAAGGGTGACATCCGCTCGCCGCACGACTTCGCGGCCATGGCGGCGCTCGTGCGGCCCGAGGACTTCGAGGGCCGCCTGGTGATCTCGGCTGATCCGGATCGGCACCGGGCGGCGATTCAGCGCTTCGTCGACCTCGGCTTCGACCGGATCTACCTCCACAATGTCGGCCGCAATCAGCGGGAATGGATCGAGGTGTTCGGTCGCGAGGTGCTGCCGCGGCTGGTCCGGTGAGCGGGCCGGCGGGCGCGGGGCGCGGGGCGGCTCCGGCGGGCGCGGGGCGCCCGGGTGCGCCGGCGCGGTTGTCCGTCTGGGCGCCCGAGGGCGTCGGCGAGGTCGTCGCCGGCGACGACCGCGCGGCGGTGCTCGGCGCGGCCCTCCTGGCGGTCGCCGACGCCGAACCTGACCTGCGCCCGGTGCCGGGGGACATCGTCGTCGTGGGATCGAAGGTGGTGTCGAAGGCCGAGGGGCGGGCCGTCGTCGCGACCGACCGCGAGCAAGCGATCGCCGGGCAGACCGTCCGCGTCGTCGCGACCAGGGTGCACGCCGACGGCAGTGTGTTGCGGATCGTCGAGAATCCGCTGGGTCTCGTCATGGCGGCCGCGGGCGTGGACGCCTCCAATGCGCCCGACAGCAGCGTGCTGCTGCTGCCCCAGGATCCGGACGCGAGCGCGCGGCGGCTGCGGGCCGCGCTGACGGCGCGGCTCGGGGTGCGGCTCGGCGTCGTCATCACCGACACGGCCGGGCGCCCGTGGCGGGAGGGCCTGACGGACATGGCGATCGGCTGCGCCGGCGTGGCGCCGGCGGAGGACTTGCGGGGGTCCGTCGACGCGGGCGGTCGTCCACTCACCGCGACGGTGACCGCGGTGGCCGACGAGATCGCCGCCGCGGCCGAACTCGTCCGCGGAAAGGCGGCGGGGCGGCCCGTCGCCGTCGTGCGGGGACTCGGCCGGTACGTGACCGATGACGACGGGCCGGGTGCCCGGGTGCTGGTGCGGCGGGCCGAGGACGACCTCTTTTCGATGGGCACCGCCGAGGCGCTGGCCCGGGGCCGCGAGAGCGGGTACTCGGCCGGGTATCGCGACGGTTTCGAGGAGGCGCGGCGGGAGACGGGGAACGTGCCGATCGTTCGATAGCGCGGGCGCGCCGGCGAGCGGGGGCAGCGCTCTGAGCGTTCACAGACCGGGGTTTTCGTTGACTACTAGGTAGAGCCGCGCTGCGGCGCGGGTCGGAGCTCAGTCGAGCGGAGTTCGCCGGTGAAGCCCGTCGAACCGGGCGAAGTCGCGATCGAACGTGACCCAGGTGGCGCCGTGTTCGATCGCTATGGCGGCATGCTGGGCATCCGCGACCAGCGATCCCCGCGCGTCGGCGTCCCGACACAATCGGGCGAAGATCTCCCAGTGCCGGGGCCCGGGCCCCACCAGGGTGACCCCCGCTGTCGCCACGAGGTCATCGATGCGCCCGAGGACCTCGGCCAGGGTGGACGGCCTCGCGAAGACGCGGGGATGGGTCAGGATCCGAACGGCACCACCGAGGACCGCCGTTGTGAGGCCGAGCGGTTCGGGACCGGCAACGGCCGACTCCAGCCAGGCGACGGCCGGCGCATGGTGCGTCGCGTCCTGGCGGAGGGCCGAAATGAGGACGTTCACGTCCGGGATGATCACGGCTGTTCCAGGAGGTCGAGCAATGCGGCCGAGTCAGTCAAGTCCACGCCGGGCAGGGTGCCCCCGTCCTCGGGCAGGGGCACCACGCGGTAGGTGGGCGCAGCGGCCGCCGCCACGGCCCGGCGAAGGTACTCGCGCAGCGCCTCCTCAACCAGCGACGTCACTGTCCGTCCCTCGCGGGCCGCGAAGCTCTTCACGTCCCGATAGAGACCGTCCTCGAGCAAGAGTGTCGTTCGCATGCAGAAAAGCATATCGACGATATGCCGACCTGGCGAGCCCTGCTCGCGACACCCCGGACTATCGCCGATCGGCCGCCGCGAGTTGGGCCGACTGCGCCGTCGCACCCTCCTGACCCGCCGGGATCGGCGCGGCGACGACGGCGGTGCCATACGCGCAGACCTCGCTGAAGTTGCCGAGGGAGCCGGAGTCGTACCGCGTCATGATGATCGCGTTCGCGCCCCGCTGCTCGGCCTCGGCGATCATGCGGCTCATGACTTCCTGGCGCGATTCGTACATGATCTTCGTGAATTCGGTGATCTCGCCGCCGCCGATCGATCGGAAGCCCGCCACGATGCCCGCGCCGATGTTGGTGGAGCGGACCGTCAGGCCCATCACTTCGCCCAGGACCGCGTCGATCCGGTAGCCGGGAATGGAGTTCGTCGTCACGATAATCATGGTGCGATTGTGCCGGCTCGGTGAGTGTGCGGGCGCATCGGCCGAACGCGCGGCTACCCGGCCTGCCGTCCCGTGTCCGCCCTGGCAGCGGCGGCCTTGGCGGCCCGTTTCGTGGCCCGGACCAGCGCGAGCGACTCTTGATCGGTGACGTCGGCAATCGAGTCATGCGAACCGGCCACGCCAAAGGTTCCGGCCGCGTCGCGCCAGCCGGGTGGCTGAACGTCGTATTGCTTGCCGAGCAGAGCCAGAAAGATCGATGCCTTGCGCTCGCCGTAGCCCGGCAGCGCAATGAGCCGATGCAGCACCGTGCGCCCATCGGGCCGGCCGCCGTCCGGAGCCGGGTCGGTCCAGATGCGCGTCGCGTCGCCGCCATACTCGTCGACGATGGCGCGGGCGAGGGTCTGCACGCGGGCGGCCATCGACCGGGCGAAGCGGTGAATCGCCGGCCGCTGGGAGGCGAGGGCGGCGAACTCCTCGGGGTCGGCGTCCGCGATGCGCCGCGGGTCGAGGCCGCCCATCCGGTCGGCGAGCTTGCGGGGACCGGCAAAGGCGATCTCCATCTGAATCTGCTGGTCAAGCAGCATTCCGACGAGGAGCGCGAAGGGATCCTCGGCGAGGAGCCGGTCGGCGGCCGGATCGCCGGTCAACCACAGGTCGCGGGCCATGGGTCCAGTCTGGTCCGGGCGCCGTCCGTCGGCAGCGGGAGCGCCGAGTCCGGGCGATGAGTCGGCGACCGGCTCCCGGACCGATCGCACCCCCGCGGTACCGATCGCACGCCTTCTACTCGGCCGGGCGCACGCGGACGACGACGAAGTCGTCGACCTGCAGCACCCGAAGGGCGAGGCGGATCGGCGCGGGCACGAGCCGGGCGCCCGCCCCCCCGGTCAGCCGGCGCACGTCGTCGCCGTGGTAGGTCCGCCCGGCCCGGATCAGCTCGAAGGCCCCGCCGGCGGCTTCAATGTTGCGCAGCCAGTCGACGTCGGCGCCGTAGGTCAGGGCGATGACGGCGTCGACCCCACGGGCGGCCTCGGGTGACCGGAATGCCCAGACGGGCGTCTCGTAGGTCCGGCCGGAGCGGCGCCCGACGTGCCGGATGATGGCGAACGGTGGCAGGCGCCGGCCGAGCCGGCGCAATTGCGGATTGGGGAATCGTCGGTTGGCGAGGGCGATCCGGCGCGGGAACGGCATGTCTCATTGTGGCCGACCCGCAGGCCCGGGCGGACCCGAGCCCTGGGCGGACCGGCAGCCTGGAGCGGACCGGCCCGCGGCCCGGGCGCCGCAGCCGGACCACCAGAACCGGACCGGCATCACGGGACCGGAATAGCCGGCGCGGCCGGACGGTTGGCCCGGACGTGAAGCCTCGCGATCCCTCGCCCGGTCCCGGCGACTTCGGAGTCATCCGTCGGGTCCTGGCCGAATCCAAGGTCTGGGCCGTGGTCGGGCTCTCCACTAACCAGGACCGCGCGGCCTACGCCGTCGCGCACATGCTGCAACGGGTCGGCAAACAGATCGTGCCGGTGCACCCGGCGGCCGAGACCGTCCTGGGCGAGCCCGGATACGCGACCCTCGCCGAGATCCCGTTCCCCGTCGACGTGGTCGACGTCTTCGTCCGCTCGGAACTCGCCGGTTCGATCGCCGATCAGGCGGTGGCGATCGGCGCGTCCGCGGTGTGGTTCCAGCTCGGCGTGGTCGACGACGCCGCGTTCGAGCGGGTGCGGGCCGCCGGCCTGGACATGGTGATGGACCGCTGCCCGGCCATGGAGTGGCCGTTGCTCGGGCCGGCCGACTGACCGCGTTCGACTGAGTCGCCCTGCCGCCGCGCCTGCGCCGCGCCGAGCTCGCGCGGCGCCCGCGGGACCTCCCAGGAAGACCTCCCGCGGGCCGGCCTTCCGCCGGGCGTGTCACAGTGGGCGCGTGAACAGCATGGATCGCGCGAACAGCAAGGATGAGACTCGCCCGGCGACCGGGCGGGCGGGGGCGGCGGGCGGTGCGCCGTCGGCGACCCGGCGGGCGGTGCTCACGGGGGCGTCGTCGGGCATTGGGGAGGCGATCGCGCTCCGGCTGCGGGCGCTCGGCTGGGACGTGATCGCCTTCGCGCGGCGCGCCGACCGGTTGGCTGACCTCGCGGCCCGTTCGGGCGTCCACGCGGTTCCGGGCGATGTGACCTCCGACGACGATGTTGCTCGCCTGGTGGCCGAGGCGTCGGCTCGTGGACGGGTGCACACCGTCCTGAACGTGGCCGGCTTCGCCATCGGCTCGGATCCCGTGGACGTGGCCGATGTCGACGCCTGGCGGGCGATGTACGAGACGAATCTGCTCGGCACGGTACGGGTGACGCGCGCCTTCCTGCCGTTGATCCGCGCGGCGGGCGGCGGCGACATCGTGCTGATGACCTCGACGGCCGGGCACGGAACGTACCCCGGCGGCAGCGGTTACGTGGCGAGCAAGACGGCGATGGTGGCCCTCGCCCGGACGCTGCGGCTGGAGCTTGCCGGCGAACCCATCCGAGTGATTGAGATCGCGCCCGGAATGGTGCAGACGCCGGAGTTCTCGGTGCGCCGTTTCGGCGGCAATCTGGGGAAGGCCGACGCGATCTATGCCGGCGTGGTCAACCCGCTCACGGCCGACGACGTGGCCGACGTGGTGGAGTTCGCCGTCACGCGGCCGGCGCACGTAAATATCGACTCGCTGATCCTGCGGCCGGTGGCGCAGTCGACGCATACGGCGACGGCGCGTGGGCCGCTGGTGCCGAAGGGGGCCGGGGAGTAGGAGTTCGGCCGTTCGATCGGCGGGCTTCCGGGTCGGGTTCGGTGGGGCTCCGGGCAAGGGGCGCCGGTCTACCATCCGGCCGCTCGTGCCTCGCGGCGGCCAGGCCCGCCACGACCGGCGCCCCTTGCCCTGCGCCCTTTCGCTGCGCCGTTGCCCGGGGTGGCCGGCGTTCGCGCCCGCAGGCCCGGGCGGAGACACGGGGCGGCGAGACAGACGGGAATCGCGGGCCGCCCAGTCAGTACCTTGCGCGTCGAGTCAGTACCTGGGGCGCCCAGTCAGTACCTTGCGCGTCGAGTCAGTACCGGGCGGTGGTTTGGTGCTCGTTTTCACGGCGTGTCGGTACCGTATTGGCGCCCCAGGTACTGACTCGGCGGCCAAGGTACTGACTCGGCGGCCAAGGTACTGACTTGGCGCCCCAGGTACTGACTCGGCGGCCAAGGTACTGACTCGCCGTGGTTGGTACTACGGCGCCGCGGCCGCCGCCCCATTGTGCCCTGACCTCATGTGGACCACGCGCGGTTCTTCGACGGGTGCGCGGTTGGCCGCGTCCAACGATGGGGCGCTTCCGAACTGGCCCTCCGGGAGGCCGGACTACATCGCGGCCGGACCGCACTCGAGCGGCTGCCGGCTTTTCTGTGGTGGCGACCTGGGCACTATCCGTGCGGGCGCGAGGGCCGGCATTCTGGGAGGGTGACCAGGAGCGACGCGCGGGCCTGGGAGTTGGGCGGCCGCGCCGGTTGGTGGGCAGCGCTCGCGGGGATCGTGTCGGCAGGAGCCGGGCTCGCGGTGGCCCAAGCCGTGGCGGCGTTGATCGCCCCGGGGGCGGGTCCGCTGGTCGCCGCGGGCGGGGGAGTGGTCGATCAGGTCCCGCCCTGGCTGAAGGATTGGGCGACGACGACGTTCGGCACCGCGGACAAGGCCGTCCTCATCGCCGCGATCGTCGTGGTGATGGCAGGCGGTGCGGCCCTCGCGGGCGTTCTCGAGTGCCGTCGACCGCCCCTCGGGCAGGTGCTCGCCTGGCTGGTCGCGACGGCGGGGGCGGTGGTCGCGGCGAGTCGACCGGGGGCGAGCCTGTGGTGGGGATTGCCGTCGCTGGTGGGATTCGGCGCGGCGGCGCTGCTGCTCCGCGGCGCGGCCGGCCGGTTGCGGGACTGGCTGAGCGAGGCGTCGACGGCGGACGCGGCTGCCGCGGCACGCGGGGCGGCGCCTGATTCGGCCGCCGGGCCGGGCCGGGCGACGTCGGACTCGGCCGCCCCGGAGAGTGGGGCGTCGCCTGACTCGGTGCGGGAGGCGACGTCGTCGGCGGGATTCCGGGCGATCGACCGGCGCCGCTTTCTCACCTTCACGGGAGTGACGGCCGCGGGGGCGGCCGTCGTCTGGCTGGGCTCGTTGGCGGTGACGGCGACCAGCCGGACGGTCGACGCGGCCCGGCGCGCGCTGCGCTTGCCCAGGCCCGCCGACCCGGCGCCGCCGATTCCGGTCGGGGCAAACCCGGCGGTCGAGGGGATCACCCCGTACGTCACCGCCAACCCCGATTTCTTCCGGATCGACACCGCCCTGCTGGTGCCCCAGGTGGATCCGGCGACGTGGCGGCTTGCGGTGACGGGTGAGGTGGACGCGCCGTTCGAGCTGACGTTCGACGAGTTGCTCGCCCTGCCGATGGTGGAGCGGTACATCACGCTCGCCTGCGTCTCGAACGAGGTCGGCGGCGATCTGGTCGGCAATGCGCGCTGGCTGGGGTACCCGGTGCGGGAGTTGCTGGCCCGCGCGCGGCCCCGGGCGGGCGCGGACATGGTGCTGTCGACCAGCGCCGACGGGTGGACCGCGGGGACGCCCCTGGAGGTGCTGCAGGATGCCGGCCGGGACTGCCTGCTCGCCGTCGGGATGAATGGCGAGCCGCTGCCCCCGGCGCACGGGTTCCCCGTCCGGCTGGTCGTGCCGGGGCTGTACGGCTACGTGTCGGCGACCAAATGGGTCACCGCGCTGAAGGTGACCCGGTTCGAGGCGGACACCGCCTACTGGACCACGCGAGGGTGGTCGGCCCGCGGCCCGATCAAGCTGGCCTCGCGGATCGACGTCCCGCGGACGCAGGCATCGGTCGACGCCGGTCGGGTCGCGGTGGCGGGGGTCGCCTGGGCGCAGCACACCGGGATTGCGGCCGTGCAGGTCCAGGTCGACGACGGGCCGTGGCAGGACGCCGAACTCGCGCCGGCCGTGTCGGCCGACACCTGGCGGCAGTGGACGTTCGCATGGGACGCCGGCGCGGCCGGGCCGGGCGAGCACCGGCTGACCGTGCGGGCCCGGGACGTGACGGGGACGACCCAGACCGCCGACGAGGCGCCCCCGGCGCCCGACGGCGCGACCGGCCGGCATGGCATCACCGTGCGGGTGCGTTGACCCCCGCCGGCGGCGGCGGAGCTACGGAAAGGGGACGGCGTGCTGGTGGACCTGGACGAGGGCGGGCTGCTCGAGTACCGCAGCGCGCAGACCGAGCCGGCGGATTTCGAGGCGTTCTGGACCAAGACCCTGACCCAGGCGCGCGCGCACCCGATGGTCCCGCGCGTCGAGCCGGCGCGAACGCCCCTGACCACGCTCGACGTCTTTGACGTGACCTTCCCGGGCTTTGCCGGGCAGCCGATCAAGGCCTGGCTGCTGCACCCCCGGGGCGCGGCGCGCGGAGAGTTGCCGACCGTCGTGCATTTCGCCGGCTACGGCGGCGGGCGGGGGCGCCCGCTGGAGCGGAGCCAGTGGGCCTCCTGTGGTTTCGCAAACCTCGTGGTGGACACCCGCGGCCAGGGGGACGGCTGGACCCGCGCCGACACCGCGGACCCGGACGGGGTCGCCGTCGGGGGCGGGGAGCCGATCGCCCGGGGCCTGGCCGACCCGCACGACTACTACTACCGGCGGTTCTTCACCGACGCCGTGCGAGCGGTGGAGGCCGCGGCGACGCTCGATGTCGTCGACCCGGAGCGGATCGCGGTCCAGGGCGGCTCGCAGGGGGGCGGCGCGGCGCTCGCCGCGGCGGGGCTGCTGGGAGCGGGCTTCGGCCCGACGCCGCTGCCCGTGGTGGCGGCGACGGTCGCCTACGCCCCGTTCCTGTGCGACTTCCCGCGCGCCGTGCGGATCACCGACGAGGCCCCGTACTCGCGCATCGCCGACTTCCTGCGCGTGCACCGGGACTTGGCGGACCGGGCGCTGGACACCCTGCGCTACGTCGACGGGGTGAATCTGGCCCGGCACGCTGTCGCGCCCGCGTACTTCTCCGCCGGGCTGATGGATCCGATCGTGCCGCCGTCGACGGTGTACGGCGCCTATCACGCCTATGCCGGGCCGAAGGAGATCACCGCGTGGCCGTTCGCCCGCCACGAGGCGGGCGGCGTGGACGACGACGAGGCGGCCGTGGCGTTCTTTCGTCGAGTTCTCGGGGGTTGAGTCGGCCGCACGGCGACCGGTGTCCGCTGACGCCGGATCTGAAGGAGCATCTCGCCCGCATCGCCCCCGACCTCGTCGGTCGGTAATCAGGATGGTCGGGCAGGATGACGGTAATCAAGGATGGTCGGGCAGGATGACAGGTGATCAGGCCGCCCGTGCGAGGCCGGTGGCGACGGCCGTGCCCGTTTCCGGGTGGCGCAGGTAGTACTTGGCTCGGTGGGCGTCCCGGAACCCGTTGTTCACCGGCACGTCGCGCGCCTCGGGGAAGTGTGCGGCGAGGCCGGTGCCGGCGGTGACGACGTCTTGTGGGTCGTGGACGTTGGTCCAGGGCAGGCCGAGGGTAGGGCACTGGGCGCCGGCCCCGAACAGGCTCCGCCGCACGGTGGTCCACGCAAGTGGGGATCCGCAGGTGACCAGGGCGTTGACGCGGGGCGCCTCGCCCCGGTGGAGCAGGTCGACGGCGACGACGGAGCCGAGCGAGTGGGCGAGGACCAGCTGGGCGCCGGACAGGTTGGCGCACAGTTCGGCCCGGACGGCTTCGTTCACCTCGGGGACGTGCAGGTAGCGGTAGACCTCGCCGATGGCCCGCACGAGGGTGCCGGTGGCGCCGGGCCATCGGGCGTTGACGGCCTGTACCGACCGCAGGAGTTGGGCCGGCGCGGCGGGCAGGCCGAGGGTGGCGCCGGCGGCGGCGAGTTGGTCCAGGGTGGCGTCGTCGGGCCGGCCGAGGACATCGAGCAACGTCGCGTCGAGGAAGTCGGCTGCCCGCGGATCGGCGGCGAGCGCGGCGAGGCCGGCCCACTCGTCGTCGACGCCCAGGTGATCGTGCCGGGGCCGCAGGAGGGGGCTTAGATGCGGGACGACGATGTCGAAGTCCCTCGGGGCGTCGTCGGGCCAGCCGCGGTGCAGTGCGTCCGCCCAGTCCTGGCGGAGCCGGCCGGCGCTGGACCGACCTTGGCGAATGCCGTGCACGCCCAGAATGTCGCTCATGGTGGATCTTCCGGTGGTGGGAGGTCGGCGGGCGGGGTAACGCCGCGCCAGAGTTGTGGTCGCAGCAGGGCGATGCCGGCGGCCGCGGCCAGCGCGAGCGATCCGTCGGGGGCGAAGGCGAGGTCCTCGATGGCGGTGAAGGTGTGCAGGGTGTGCAGGGGGGTGCCGTCGGACGGGTCCCAGATCCGGACGGTTCCGTCGCCGCCGCCGGTGGCCAGCACGGTGCGGCCGTCGAGTCGGCCCAGGGCGAGGGCGTTGACCCAATCGGTGTGACCGAGCAGGGGACCGACCGGCTCGCGCCGGGTGGTGGGGTCCCACATCCGCACGGTGTGGTCGTCGCTGCCCGAGATCAGGACGGTGCGGTCGTTGACCTGCGCAAACGTGATCGCGTTGACCCAGTCCTCGTGGCCGGTGAGGGGCTCTCCGAGCGGGCGGCGGGTGGTGGGGTCCCACAGCCGAACGGTGCCGTCGTTGCCGCCCGTGGCGAGCACGACGTGCTCGCGTACCAGTCCGAAGGCGAGGGCGCGGACCGGTCCCTTGTGGCCGGTCAGGGGTTGGCCGTCCGGGCGGCCCCCGGGCTCGGGGGCCCATAGCCGTACGATGCCGTCCTCGCCGCCGGTGGCCGGCATCATATGCCCGCGGACCTGCCCGAGCGCGATCGCGTTCACCGTACCTTTGTGTCCGTTGCGTGGTTCGCACAACGCGAGTCCGGTGCTCATGTCCCACCATCTGACCTTGCCGCCGTTGTCGCCGGTGGCCAGCACCGGCCGGCCGTCGATCTGGCCGGCGGCGAGGGTGGTGGCCCGGCTGGTGCGCCCGGTCAGCGGGTCGTTGCGGGGCTGCCCCGTGGCCGGGTCCCACAGCCGCACGGCGCTCGCCCGGCCACCGGTGACCAACACGAGCGCGCCGTCGACTTCGGCGAACGCGACCGTCTCCGGCGGATGGCCCCGATCGGGTCCGGGATCCGGCCCGCTGCCGCCGGCAGCCAGGTCCCATAGCCGCACCGCGCCCTCGCGGCCCCCGGTGGCGAGCACATCGCGGCCGTCGACGCGCCCGAACGCCAGCGCCCGCACGGCGCCGGTGTGTCCAGTCAGCGGCTCTCCGATGGGTTGGGCGGTGAGCGGGTCGCGAAGCCGAACCTGACCGCCGCCACCGCCCGTGGCCAGGACCGTTCGTCCGTTGACATGTCCGAACGCCAGCGCGCGGACGTTGTTCTTGTGCCCGGGCACCGGGTCGGTGAGGGGGCTACCGGTGGCCGGGTCCCACAACTGCACCCTGCCGGCCCCATCCCCGATGGCCAGCACCGTGCGCCTGCCGTGCCGGGCCGATCCGCCGGGCCGGGTGTCGACCTGCCCGAACGCGGCCGAGCGCACGTCCGCGGAAAGGCGGGTCAGGGGATCGTGCAGGAGTCTGCCGCCGGCCGGGTCCCACAGCCGCACGACGCCGTCTTTGCCGCCGGCGGCCAGGAAGGTGCGGCCGGGGGCGCGCCGGCCGAACCTGGTCCGGCGATCCGGCCCGAGGCCGAGTGCGACCGTGCGCACCGACCCGTCCTGGCGGACCAGCGGGGCGCCGCGGGCGGTGCCGGTCGCCGGGTCCCACAGCCGCACGACGCCGTCTTTGCCGCCCGTGGCCAGTACCGTCTGCCCGTCGACCTCCCCGAAGGTGACGGCCAGCACCGCGCCGCGGTGACCGGGCAGGTCGGTGCCGACCCGACGGCCGGTGATCGGATCCCACAGTCGCACTTTGCCGTCGTCGCCGCCGGTCGCCAGCAGAGTCCGACCCTCGACCTGCCCGAAGGCCACCGCGCCGGCCGACTTGGCCATGGCGTCGAGCCGTTCGCACAGCGGGCGACCCGTGACCGGATCCCACAGCCCCACCATCCCATCGCCGGCACCAGTCGCCAGCACGGTGCGACCCTCGACCGTCCCGAACGCGACCGCTTCCACGTCCGCGTGCCGCAGCAGAGTGTTCCGCACGCTGTTCCACCGGCGCCAGCCGATGCCCTCCTCGGCTCCGGTCGGCCGGAAGTCCAGTGCATGGAAGCTGTGCGTGGGTCCGATGTCTGCGGGTGCGATCCGCCATAGGTCAGGTTCCATCGCGGCCCACGCGGCCAGCCACCGCGTCTCCGGACCGGTCGGTAGCGGCAACTGGAACCGCGCCCGCAGCTCGTGGGCGGTATCCCACCGCAGGAACCCCCGCGGAATGACCGCGTCCGTCAACACCGACCCGTGATCGGCGTGGGCCAGCAGGTGCCGGCGAGCGTAGGCCGGCGGGAACGGCTCCGTCAGCCCTGCCAGCGCCCGGGCGATCGCGGCCTCCATCGCGCGCCGGGCCGGGGCGATTCCGCCCCGCCGTCGCCGACCGCCGACGCCGGTCGGGCCGGCATCCGGTTGGGCATCCGGGGCCGGTTCCGGGGCCGCGAGCGCGGTCCCGGTGGGCAGCCCGGCGGCCGCCCGGGCGGGCGTCGACCCGCCGAGGAGGGTGTGCGGCTCTTCGACCAGGACCCGGGTGACCTCGGCGTGCAGGGGTCGGAAGACCCGTTCGTCGTCCTCGGCCACGGTCATCAGAAATTGGCCGAGGTCCGATCCGAGCACCCGAGCAATCAGCGCGTCGGCGTCGACGTCCGGCGGCCCGTCGCCGAGGATCGCGTGCGTCAGTGCCGGCCAGACCCGACCCCAGGGCAGGCCGGCGCCCCGGGCGAACGCCGTCGCCCGCAACACGGCGAGCAGCGCCTCCGGCCCGAACGGCCCTTGCTGCGCGACCCGATCCAGCTCCCGCCGCAACTGATTCACGATGGCCTGGCTCAACTCCGCCCGCCAGGCCCGGTCGCCCAGCGGTTGCGGGACCGCGGCGGTCCACAGGCCCATGGCCGCGAACCGGGCCGTCAGGAAGCTGCGATCGACCCGAGCGGCCACCTTTCGGCCGGCCGCGATCGCCTCGCTGCGACGCCCGTGGTAGGGCGACCCCGACAGCGTGAGCAGCAGTTCCGCGACGTACTCGGCGATCTCACCGGTCACCTCCGCGTCATCGGTCGCCACGAGTTCGTGGCGACACAGCCCGCGCAGCCGCTCGAGCAGGTCGGAATCCGCGGTGCTGCGCACCGAGACGATCAGGCGAACAACACCCGACTCCTCGCCGGCCGGTGTCACGAGATCGCGGATGATGGTGACGACCTCCCGGACGTGCTCGGCCTCATCGATGCCGTCGATGACGCACACCGCCGGACGCCCCAGAGCGGTGGCCGCGGCAGTCGCGGCGTCGGCGACGACCGCGGACCACGCCTTGGCCTGGGCGGCGGCCCGACCGTTCGCCCGACCGCCCGCCGGCCGGGCGTCGTTGGCTGCGCTGTTCGCTACGGCGGTCAGCCCCTGGGCGAGCAGCCCCACCACCGCCGCCGTCGTCTTGCCCCGGGCGTCGATGGTGAGGTCGATCGCGCCCTCCCGAGGGACCAGGTCGCGGGGGGTGGCCTTGACCAGTCGGCGATAGTCGTCATGGTTGCGAAAGACCGGATCGGCGAAGGTGACGATCCGGCCGAGGAGGGCGGACTTGCCCGAGCCCTTGACCCCGGTCACGATCAGCAGCGGGGCCGAAGCGGGCGGGTCCCCGACGTCGCCGGCGCGCTCCAGGAAATCGATGATCGCTCGGATCAGGCGCGCGCGTCCCGTGAAATACCACCCCTGGTCGCCCCTCGGCCGGCCCGAGGCCTTCTCCAACCAGAAGCTGCCCTGTCGCTCCAATTCGTCGCGGGGCAGCGCCACCTGCTGGGAAGGCGCCGACACGTAGGGTCGGAACCTGGGATTCGGCAGGGCCCGGCAGGCGGAGAACTTGAATCCGTCCGTGTGCGGCGCGTACATCGCCCGCGGCTGGATGAACCTGCCGGATTCCTCCCGGACGATCGAGATCAGCGCCTCCTCGAACCGGCCCGGTCGTAGATGCTGCACGTCGTTCGGGGCCAGCCAGGGGTCCTCCGCGTCGACCGAGGGCACGTCGGCGTCAACGGACGGGGTTCGACCGAGCGCCCTCATCACGAGGCTGACGAAAGACTGATAGCGAGGTTCGTCGTCCCATTCGCCGGCAAAAAGCACGAGGTTGTGATGAGCGACCTTGTCGGCGTCGGCGTTCCGCAGTCGCCCGAGCAGGTCGCTTTCAAGTGCGGCGGCGTAGCAGGAGTCGACGAGGACGACGACATGGTGGGCCCCGCGGGTCACGGCGAGTTCGATTTGCGGGACCAGATCGTCCTCGGCGGCTCCGTCCGCGCCGTCGTGGACGAGCAGGCGATGCGCGCCGTTTGCGGATCCGCGTTCGCCGTGGCCCGACACGTAGATCAGCAGGGCGTCGTCGTCGTCCAGCCGGTCGAGGTCCCGGAGCCGGACGCCGAGCGCTCCCGGCACGGGTTCGGTATCCATGGTTGAGCGAAAACCGGCGTTCTCAGCCCAGTGGCGGATCGCATCGACCTGGGCGTCGATCGCTTTCGTGTAGACGTCGTCGTCGGAGTCCCGTGGGTCCTTCCTGGCGGCGATGACCAGAAGGTGTTGCTGCGGGTCGCGGCCCTCGATCCGCGCGCCCCTCGGGTGCCGGGACCCGCGTCCGGCTGATGCTCCTGTCGATGTGGAACTCGCCATCGGCCCCCCTGACCGTTTGGCACCTGAGCGAAGAGTCCATTTCAAACCGGTTTGACAAGAATAATATGGCTTGCTCCGCCCGGCATGCACGTTCGACTCGCCCGGGCCCGCCGCGGAGAATCCGCTTGCGCACCGCGGCTACGATGGTCGGCACAGGCGTTGACCCGGCCATCACCGGCGAGCCTCCGGAAGAACGGGCCGACCGGTCCGCCGGACCCGACCGATCGTCGTCGGGCGAGGCGAGCGACCGCAGCCCCAGTAGAACCGGACGGGTGGGCCCGTCACAGCCCCGAACGAGCGGTCGGCCCCGCTCGGCCGCCCGCCCGGCTCAGCCGGGCGGCCCGGACGGGCGCCCGGCAAGCGAGGTGGTACCGCGGCACGTCCGAGCCTTCGGCGACGGCGTCGTCGTCCTCGCACGGCAAGGACCCGGACCACCGATGGAGCCAGACGAACCATGGCCTACCCGCTGCACCGCGACGCCACCCCGCCGCCCGCCGCCGACGACGTCCACCAGGGCGCGGCGCCCGTCCACCAGGACGCGCCGCCCGCCTCGATCGAGGACCTCGCCGCGCCCGCCACCACCGCCGGCCCGCGCCAGGCCATCCCCGCCTCGCCGGACCTGCCGTCGATCGAGCAGGACGTCCTGGCGTACTGGGCGGCGGACGGCACCTTCCAGGCGTCGATCGATGCCCGCCCGCCGGGGGAGAACGGCTCGAACGAGTTTGTCTTCTACGACGGCCCGCCCTTCGCGAACGGCCTGCCGCATTACGGCCACCTGCTGACGGGCTACGCCAAGGACGTGGTGCCGCGCTACATGACGATGCGCGGCAAGCGGGTGGAGCGCCGCTTCGGCTGGGACACGCACGGGCTGCCGGCGGAGCTGGAGGCCGAGCGGATCCTCGGCATCACGGACAAGTCGCAGATCGAGGCGATGGGCATCGAGCAGTTCAACGCGGCCTGTCGCGAATCGGTGCTGCGCTACACCAAGGAGTGGCGGGAGTACGTCACCCGACAGGCCCGCTGGGTGGACTTCGACCACGACTACAAGACGCTCGATCTCACGTTCATGGAGTCGGTGCTCTGGGCGTTCAAGCAGCTCTACGACAAAGGGCTGGCCTACGAGGGCTACCGGGTGCTGCCGTACTGCTGGCGGGACGAGACGCCGCTGAGCAACCACGAACTGCGGATGGACGACGACGTCTACGTCTCCCGCCAGGACCCGGCGCTCACCGTCGGCCTCCGCGTGGTCGAGGGTGCCGGCCGGGTCCGGCCCGGCGACCTGCTGCTGATCTGGACAACGACGCCATGGACCCTGCCCTCGAACCTGGCCGTCGCGGCCGGGTCGGCGATCGAGTATGTGGTGGTCGAGCCCGGGGCGGACTCGCCGCTGGCCGGCGAGCGGGTGGTGCTGGGTGCGGCACGCGTCGCCGCCTATGCCCGTGAGCTGGGCGCCGACGCGCGGGTCGTCGCCACGCTGACCGGCGCGGAGCTGGCACGTGTGGCGTACGCCCCGCCGTTCGACTACTTCGCCGCGCCGACCGCGCCCGGCGCGGCGCCGGGCGCCGCGCCCAACCCGCTCGGTGCCGCCACCCACACCGTCCTGCTGGGCGACTTCGTCTCGACGGAGGACGGGACCGGCATCGTGCACATGGCCCCCGGCTTCGGTGAGGACGACATGCTGGCCTGCCAGGCGGCCGGCATCGCGACCGTGGTGCCGGTGGACGCGCGCGGCCGGTTCACGGCCGAGGTGAGCGACTACGCGGGCGAGCTGGTCTTCGACGCAAACCCGAAGGTGATCCGGGACCTGAAGGACGGCACGGGGCCGATGGAGCGTCTGGCGGCGGACCGCCGCCCGGTGCTGGTCCGCCACGAGACGTACCAGCACTCTTATCCGCACTGCTGGCGCTGCCGGAACCCGCTGATCTACAAGGGTGTCTCCTCCTGGTTCGTGCGGGTGAGCGCGTTCCGGGACCGGATGGTCGAACTCAACAAGCAGATCGCCTGGACGCCCGAGCACATCCAGGACGGTCAGTTCGGCAAATGGCTGGCGGGCGCGCGGGACTGGTCGATCTCCCGGAACCGGTACTGGGGCAGCCCGATCCCGGTCTGGCAGAGCGACGACCCGGCGTACCCGCGCACGGACGTCTACGGCTCCATCGCCGAACTGGAGCGGGACTTCGGGGTGCCGGTGCCGGACCTGCACCGGCCGTACATCGATCAGCTCACCAGGCCGAACCCCGACGACCCCACCGGCCGATCCACGATGCGCCGGATCCCGGACATCTTCGACGTCTGGTTCGACTCCGGCTCGATGCCCTACGCCCAGGTGCATTACCCGTTCGAGAACACCGACTGGTTCGAGCACCACTACCCGGGCGACTTCATCGTGGAGTACATCGGCCAGACCCGCGGTTGGTTCTACCTGCTGCACGTCCTGGCGACCGCGCTCTTCGACCGGCCGGCGTTCCGGTCCTGCGTCTCGCACGGCATCGTCCTCGGCTCGGACGGACGCAAGATGAGCAAGTCGCTGCGCAACTATCCGGACGTGAACGAGGTCTTCGACCGCGACGGCGCCGACGCGATGCGCTGGTTCCTCATGTCCAGCGCCATCCTGCGCGGCGGCAACCTGATCGTCACGGAGGACGGCATCCGGGACGCGGTGCGGCAGGTGCTGCTGCCGCTGTGGAGCACCTACTACTTCTTCACGTTGTATGCGAACGCCGCCCGGGGCGGCGCCGGCTACGCGGCGACGCCGATCGAGGAATCGGACCTCGGTCGGCTCGCGCCGCTCGACCGGTACCTGCTCGCGCGGACGAACGACCTGGTCGAGCAGGTCACCGGTCAGCTCGACGCGTATGACATCGCCGGCGCCTGCGAGGCGGTCCGCGAGCACCTGGACGTGTTGACCAACTGGTACGTGCGGACCCAGCGGGACCGGTTCTGGGCGGAGGACGACGCCGCCTTCGACACCTTGTTCACGGCGTTGGAGACGCTGTGCCGGGTCATGGCGCCGCTGGCGCCGCTGGTCACGGAGGAGATCTGGCGGGGCCTGACCGGCGGCCGGTCGGTGCATCTGACTGATTGGCCGGTGGTCCACCCGGCCGCGCGCGACGACGCCCTGGTGGCCGCGATGGACCGGGTCCGGGCCGTCGCCTCGGCCGCGCACATGCTCCGCAAGGCGCACGCCCTGCGGGTCCGGCAACCGCTGTCCCGGCTCACCGTCGTGGTGGCCGAGCCGGCGGCGCTCGCTCCGTACGTCGAGCTGCTCGCGGGCGAGTTGAACGTCAAGGCGGTGGACCTGCGCCGGCTGGACGACGCCGCGGCGGACGAGTTCGGCATCTCCCAGCGGCTCGCGGTCAACGCGCGGGCGGCCGGCCCGCGCCTGGGTCGGGGCGTACAGGCGGCGATCCGGGCCGCCAAGGTGGGGGCGTGGCGGGAGGCGGCCGGCGGCGTCGTCGTGCTGACGGACGACGGCGAGGTGCCCTTGCTGCCGGCCGAGTACGAGCTGACGACGGTCGTGCTGGAGCGCGGCGCCGAGCCCGGCGAGGCGCAGGCTGTCGCCGCCTCGGTGCTGCCCGGCGGCGGTTTCGTGGTGCTGGACCTGGCGCTGACGGACGAGTTGCTGGCCGAGGGCTACGCCCGAGACGTCATCCGGGACGTGCAGGACGAGCGGAAGGCGGCCGGGCTCGACGTCGCCGACCGGATCGAGCTGTCGCTCGACATCCCCGGCGAGTGGGCCCGGGCCGTCGCCGACCACGCCGACCTGATCGCGCGCGAGACCCTCGCGTTGGAGGTTCGGGTGGAGGTTTCCCCGACCCCGGTCCGGGCCGTGCGGCTGGCGAAGGTGGCCGGGTGACGCCGCGCGGCGCGGCCGGCTCCGCCGGCGCGCGGGCGGCCCGGGCGGCGGCCGAGGCCGAGGCTCGGCGCGCGCTCGGCGAGGTGTACGCGCACATCATGTCCCGCGCGCCGGAGCACGACTTCGACCCGACGCTCGACCGGGTCGCCCGGGTGCTGGAACTGCTGGGCGACCCGCACCGCAGCTACCGGGTGATCCACGTCGCGGGGACCAACGGCAAGACCTCGACGGCGCGGATGGCGGAGCGGCTGGTGCGCGAGCACGGGCTGCGCACCGGGCTCTACACCAGCCCGCACCTGACCAGCGTGACGGAGCGAATCCGGGTGGACGGCGAGCCACTGTCCGCCGAGCGGTTCGTCGAGGTCTGGGAAGATGTCGCCCCGTACATCGGCGTGGTGGACCGGGAGTCGGCGCAGGCCGGCGGGCCGGCGCTGAGCTTCTTCGAGGTGCTGACGGTGCTCGGGTTGGCCGCGTTCGCGGATGCCCCGGTCGACGTCGCCGTGATCGAGGTGGGGATGGGCGGCACCTGGGACGCGACGAACGTCGTCACGGGTGAGGTCGCCGTCGTGACCCCGATCGGGTTGGACCACCAGCGCTGGCTCGGGGACACGATCGCCGAGATCGCGGGGGAGAAGGCGGGCATCGTCAAGCCGGGGGCGACCCTCGTGCTGAGCCGCCAGCCGCCGGCGGCCGAGGAGGTGGTCCGGGCCCGGGCCGCCGACGTCGGCGCCCGGATCCTCGCCGAGGACGACGAACTCGCCGTGCTGGCCCGCCGGCCCGCCGTCGGCGGGCAACTGCTGGACCTGCGCACCGCCGGCGGCGTCTACACGGACATCTACCTCCCGCTGTTCGGGGCGCACCAGGCGCACAACGCGCTGCTCGCGCTGGCCGCCGTCGAGGCCGAACTGACGGCCGGCGCGGCGCTGGGCGCCGGGCCGGTGGAGGCGGCGTTCGCGGACGCCTCCGCGCCGGGGCGGCTCGAGGTGATCCGGTCGAGCCCCACCGTCCTGGTCGACGCCGCGCACAACCCGGCCGGGGCGCAGGCCCTGGTGGCCGCGCTGGGCGAGGCGTTCGACTTCACCCGGCTGGTCGGGGTCGTCGCCGTGATGGCGGACAAAGACGTCGAGGGCCTGCTCGCCGAGTTGGAACCGGCGCTCGCGGAGGTCGTGGTGACCCGGAACAGCTCCGACCGGTCGGCGGACGTGACGGACCTGGCCGAGGTCGCCGGCGAGGTGTTCGGCCCGGACCGGGTGCACGCCGTCGACCGACTGGATGAGGCCGTTGCCCTCGCGGTGGACCTGGCCGAGCGGGACGACGCCGTCGGCGTCGGCGTCGGGGCGGGCGTGTTGGTCACCGGCTCGGTGGTAACCGTCGCGGACGCGCGGATTCTGCTCGGCGCGGGCGCGGCGTGATCGGCGCGGCGTGATCGCCGCGGTGCCGGGTATCTAGCGACTGTGAAGATGCAGGTGTTTGATGTTCCCAACAGCTCGGCCGCACGGTCGCGGCCGGTCGGGGGTGCTGCCGAACCAACGGAGGGAATACTGTGAAGAAACTGCTCAATGATCCGCAGAACGCAGTGACCGAGACCCTCGAAGGGTTCGCTCAGGTGCACGCGGACCACGTGGACGTCCACTACGCCCCCGACTACGTCACCCGCGCCGGCGGCGCGGTGACCGGAAAGGTCGGCCTGGTCTCGGGCGGCGGCTCCGGCCACGAGCCGCTGCACGCCGGCTTTGTCGGCAAGGGCATGCTCGACGCCGCGGTGCCGGGCGCCGTGTTCACCTCGCCGACGCCGGACCAGATCGCCCCGGCCCTGCAGGCCGCCGACGGCGGCTCCGGGGTGCTCGCGATCGTCAAGAACTACACCGGCGACGTGCTCAACTTCGAGACCGCCGTCGAACTGGTCGAGGCCGAGGACGTGCGGGTGGCCACGGTCGTCGTGAACGATGACGTCGCGGTCGAGGACTCGCTGTACACGGCGGGCCGCCGCGGCGTGGCCGGCACCGTGTGCGTCGAGAAGATCGCGGGCGCCGCGGCCGAGCGCGGCGACGACCTGGACGCCGTGACCCAGGTGGCGCAGAAGGTCATCGCCAACGTGCGCTCGATGGGCGTGGCGCTGACCGCGTGCACCGTGCCGCACGTCGGCAAGCCGAGCTTCGACCTGCCGGAGACCGAGATCGAGATCGGCATCGGCATCCACGGCGAGCCCGGCCGGCGCCGCATCCCGGCCGCCACTGCGGACGAGATCACCCGGCAGTTGCTGGACCCCATCGCCGAGGATCTGGCGCTGGGCGACGGCGAGTCGGTGTTGCTGTTCGTTAACGGAATGGGTGGCACTCCGGCCTCTGAGCTGTACGTCGTCTATCGTCAGGCGCGGAAGCTGCTCGAAGCCCGCGGCGTGCGGGTGACCAGGTCCCTGGTCGGGAACTACGTCACCTCCCTCGAGATGCAGGGGGCATCCGTCACCGTGTTGCGCCTGGACGATGAGCTGACCACCCTGTGGGACGCGCCGGTCGACACGCCGGCCCTGCACTGGTGACCTTCCGGCCGGCGGACCGCCGGCCCCGCGCCGACGAAGGGTGAGTCATGACGCTTGACGTGGCCTGGGCACAGCGCTGGACGCGGCTGACCGCCGCCGACATTGCCGCTGCCCGCGATGAGCTGACCGAGCTGGACCGACAGATCGGTGACGGCGACCACGGCGAGAACCTGAACCGGGGGTTCAAGGCCGTGCTCGCCAAGATGGACGTCGCGGATCCGCCGGCGCAGATCGGCGACGTCCTCAAGCTCATCGCGACGACGCTGATGTCATCGGTCGGCGGCGCGTCCGGTCCGCTGTACGGGACCGCATATCTGCGCGCCGCCAAGGTGACCGCGGCGTCCGAACTGGACGCACACGGCGTCGTCGCCCTGTTGGAGGCCGCGTTGGAGGGCATCACCGCCCGCGGGAAGGCCACCACCGGCGAGAAGACGATGGTGGATGCGTGGCAGCCGGCCGTGGACGCCGCCGCGGCGGCGGCCGCGACCGGCTCCGCGCCCGCCGCGGTCCTGGCGGCGGCCGCCGCGGCGGCGGCCGACG
>JAVBMU010000014.1:0-48402 GCA_031552185.1 Cellulomonadaceae bacterium
CAGGCGCTCGACGTGCTGTCGACGATGTCGAACGTCGCGGGCTACCGGGCGGTCATCGAGGCCGCCGAGGAGTACGGCGGCATGTTCGCCGGGCAGGTCACCGCCGCCGGCAAGACCCAGCCCGCCACGGTGTTCGTCATCGGCGCCGGGGTGGCCGGGCTGGCGGCCCTGGGTGGGGCGGTGTCGCTGGGTGCCCAGGTGCGGGCCTTCGACGTCCGGCCCGAGGTCGCCGAGCAGATCGAGTCGATGGGCGCCGCCTTCGTCCAGGCCGAGGCCGCCCAGCAGGAGGTCTCCTCCGACGGCTACGCCTCCGAGCTGACCGCTGAGCAAGAGCGCCTGACCAGCCAGATGTACGCCAAGGAGACCGCGGGGGCCGACGTCGTCATCACCACGGCGCTGGTGCGGGGCAAGGCTGTGCGCACCATCACGGCTGACATGGTGGCGAACATGCGGCCGGGCTCGGTCATCGTCGACCTGGCGGCCTCCGGCGGCGGCAACTGCGAGTTGACCGTGCCGG
Source organism: Cellulomonadaceae bacterium (assembly GCA_031552185.1). GTDB lineage: Bacteria > Actinomycetota > Actinomycetes > Actinomycetales > Cellulomonadaceae > JAVBMU01. The sequence goes on from JAVBMU010000014.1 coordinate 518, forward strand.
GGGAGCGGGTCGTCACCGACAACGGGGTGATCATCCTCGGCTGGACCGACCTGACGTCGCGGATGCCGAAGCACACCTCCCAGCTGTTCGGCACCAACGTCGTCAACCTCATGAAGCTGCTGACGCCGGGCAAGAAGGACGGGCAGATGGTGCTCGACCTGGACGACCCGGTGCAGCGCGGCATGACCGTGGCCCACGCCGGCGACGTCATGTGGCCGCCGCCGCCGGTGGCGGTCTCGGCGGCCCCGGCCGCCGCGGCGGTCGAGGTGGAGGACCCGGCCGTGAAGGCCGCCCGCGAGGCGGCCGAGGCCAAGGCCAGCGCCAACCGGCGGCTGGTCTCCTCGGCGGTGGCGGCGGTGCTGGTGGTGCTCGCGGTGACGTTCTCGCCGATGAGCTTCGTCAGCCTGTTCACCGTGTTCGTCCTGGCCGTGGTGGTCGGGTTCTACGTCATCAGCGGTGTGACGCACTCGCTGCACACCCCACTCATGGCCCAGACCAACGCCATCTCCGGCATCATCCTCGTCGGCGCGCTGCTCCAGCTCGGGTCGACGAACGTCGCGGTGCTCATCATGTCGTTCATCGCAGCGGCCATCGCGTCCATCAACATCTTCGGTGGCTTCCTGGTCTCCTACCGGATGCTCTCCATGTTCCGGAAGGAGGCGTGACCATGAGCACGACCTTCATGATGGCCGGTGCCCTTGAGGGCAACCATGTCATCCAGCTGTTCGACGGGCTCTACATCGTCGCCGGTGTGCTGTTCATCCTGTCGCTGGCCGGGCTGTCGAAGCAGACCACGGCCCGCCTGGGCAACATGGCCGGCATGGTCGGCATGGGCCTGGCGCTGGGTGCGACGATCGCCCACTCCCTGTACATGTCGGCCAAGAACGTCGGTATCGACGGCTACCTGCACGAAGACCGGCAGCCGGTGGTGCTGACGGCCGCCCTCATCGGTCTGGTGCTGCTCATCGGTGCGGTGATCGGTATCCCGATCGCCAAGCGCGTCGAGATGACCCAGATGCCCGAGCTCATCGCCGCGTTCCACTCCTTCGTGGGCATGGCCGCGGTGCTCATCGGGTTCAACTCGTTCGCCACGGACGCCGGTGACGGTGCGGTGCACCTGACCGAGGTGGCGCTGGGCGTGTTCATCGGTGCCTACACCTTCACCGGGTCGGTCGTGGCGTTCCTCAAGCTGTCGGCCAAGATGAAGTCGCAGCCGCTGATGATCCCGGGTCGTCACACCATCAACCTGGTCGCCTTCATCGTGTTCTGCGGTCTGATGGTCTGGTTCATCGTGAACAGCGACAAGAACATGACGCTGGGCTGGATCCTCATCATCGTCATCGCGCTCATCGCGTTCGCCATCGGCTACCACATGGTCGCGGCCATCGGCGGCGGTGACATGCCCGTCGTGGTGTCCATGCTGAACTCCTACTCCGGGTGGGCGGCCGCCGCGGCCGGGTTCATGCTCGGCAACACCCTGCTCATCATCACCGGGTCTCTGGTCGGTTCCTCCGGTGCGATCCTGTCGTACATCATGTGCCGGGCGATGAACCGCTCGTTCGTCTCGGTGATCCTCGGCGGTTTCGGCACCGAGGGCGGCATGGTCGTGGCCGGTGACGTCGACCAGGGCGAGCACCGCGAGATCGACGCCGACTCCACCGCCGACCTGCTGTGGAACGCCTCGTCGGTGATCATCACCCCGGGCTACGGCATGGCCGTGGCCAAGGCGCAGTACCCCGTGGCCGACCTGACCGAGAAGCTGCGGGCCCACGGGGTGAAGGTCCGGTTCGGGGTGCACCCGGTGGCCGGGCGGCTGCCCGGTCACATGAACGTGCTGCTGGCCGAGGCCAAGGTGCCGTACGACATCGTCCTGGAGATGGACGAGATCAACGACGACTTCCCCGACACGGACGTCGTCCTGGTCATCGGCGCCAACGACACGGTCAACCCGGCGGCCCTGGACGACCCGAGCTCGCCCATCGCGGGCATGCCGGTGCTAGAGGTCTGGAACGCCAAGCACGTCATCGTGTTCAAGCGCTCCATGGCCACCGGTTACGCCGGCGTCCAGAACCCGCTGTTCTTCAAGGAGAACACCTCGATGCTGTTCGGTGACGCCAAGGTCCGGGTGGACGACATCCTGGCGGCCCTGCCCGCCACCGTCTCCGCCTGACCGTCGGACGAGCCCGGTGCCCCGGCCGACGGGGCGCCGGGCTCGTCGATGTGAGAGGGGTGCCTATGGCGGGCCCTGAGGTCGGCCGTCGCGGAGCCGGCGCCGCCGAGCCGGCGGGGGCCGGCAGGTGCCGGCCCGTCCGGCTCTGGTGGTCACGGTGACCGGCGAGGCGTTCGTCCTGGCCGGGCAGCCCACGGCCACCGCGACCGCCCTGGCCGAGGTGGCCCGCGCCCGTGGCATGGAGGTCATCGGCGCCGACGACCAGCCGATCGGCGACGCCGCCCACTGGTACGGGGGACCGCTGGCCGCCGACGCTGTCGCAGGCCGCTTCGGGGTGGCGCTCCTCGAGCCGGCGGACCAGTGGCTGCCCGGTCTGCCGACGGCCTACCTGGGGCGGGCCGTGCGCATGACGACGATGGCGAGCGCCTGGGAGCTGGCCGTCCCAGCCTTCGTCAAGTCGCCGAGCGACAAGCAGCTCCCGGCGGCCGTCTACCGCAGCGGCGCCGACCTGCCTCGGTCCGGCCCCCGCATCGGGCCCGCCACACCGGTCCTGGTAGCTGATCCTGTCGCCTTCGCCTGCGAGTTCAGGCTCTTCGTGCTCGACGGCGCGGTGGTGACGGGAAGCCGGTATCTCACGGACGGCCGCCTGGACCCCGTCCCGCTCTCAGGCGACCGGCTCCGGCGCGACGTCGAGGCCTTCGCAGCCGAGATGCTGGCCGACCTCGCCCCGGGCCTGCCGAGCGCTGTGGTCGTCGACGTCGGCCGTATCGAGGGCGGACCGTGGGCGGTGGTGGAGGCGAACATGGCGTGGTTCGCCCAGCGCTACCAGGCGGGCACGACCCCGATGTTCGAGGTCGTGCTGCGCGCCGCCGGGCCGAGGGTCCGCGTGGCGGCGCGGGACGAGCCGTTCCTGCGGCGCCAGGGCACGCTGCCGGCCGAGGCGTAGGCCGGCGCGTCGGGGAGGCCGGCCGCGAGGACGAAGCACGTCGCCGAGCGGTGGTCGGGGGGTTCGTCGTCGAAGCCCAGGTTCGTGGGTCCAGACCGCTATTCGAAGACCTCTCGGTCCGGTCTGAGCCGGTTGACTGCCGCTGAGCATCTGACCGCGTCCCAACCGTACTCGGCGGCGAACAGGAGCCACATGATGCTGACGATCGTCGGCCAGCCGAGCACAGCCGCCACAGCGAGCCAGGCCGCCGCCGCCGCCAGGTACGAGGACGCTCGGACCACGTAGTGGCGGCGGCGGGCCACGAGGTCGTCGATCGCGGAGCCGGTGTCGCTGTGGATCTCCAGGGGCCCCTGGTCGGCTCGCCGTACGGCGATGATCCCTTCCTGGTCGCCCCGGACCAGTCCTTGAGGTACCACGACGGCACCCTGAGCCTCGAGGAGCGCTGCCAGCTCGGAGTACTTCTCGCGGTCGAGACGCCCTGCGGTCAGACCGGACGTCGTGACGGTGGAGGCCGTGGCGCAGACATACTCGCCCGGCTCGGTGCGCGCGAAGCTGAACATGTTGCCGAAGGTGACCGACACCGGCACCCAGCCTTCGGCGCACCGGCGCGACAGGTAGCGGTCCACCTCGCCGAGCGTGATCCGCGCCCGCTTCCACTGGGTGACGGTGGTCGGTGGTCGGACGGTCATGGTTCCCCCGCGATCTGTCGTCCGTTGGCCAGCAGCTCGGCCAGCCGGTGCATCTCGGCATGCACGGCGGCTCTCCCGGCGTCGGTGATGAGGTACTCCTTCTTGCGGTCGTAGGCGGCGACCTCGTCGATCAGGCCCCGGTCGACCAGGGTGGACAGCGCACCGTAGAGGGTCCCCGCGCCCAGCGTGACCCGTCCGCCGCTGATCTGCTCCACGAACTGCATGATCGAGTACCCGTGCCGGGCGTCGAACAGCGACAGGAGGATGTAGTACGCGGCCTCGGTCATCGCGCCGCGGCTCTCCGCCACCAGTCCACCTCGTCTCGTCCTGCATCAGGTCCCGCTATATCGTGAACCGTACTATAGCGCCTCGCGATGTATCACGTCTCGACATCAGCCGGGCTGTCTGGACAGGCCACGAGGCCCGAGGTCAGTGACCTCGGGCCTCGTGGCACTGCTCGTTCCTCAGGCAGGCTGGGGTGCCTCCGCGGGTGCGGCAGGCGCAGTCCGGGAGCCGCGCAGGTGGGCCAGGCCGGCGAGCACCAGGCCCAGGGCGACCCAGCCGACCAGCACCAGCCAGGGGGAGGTGGTGCTGGCGTCGGGGAAGTACGACACGTCGCGCACCAGGGTCGCGCCGGCCCCGGGGGGGAACAGCTGGCCGATGGTGCCCCACGGCGTGGGCAGGAACTCCGGCGGCATGGTGACCCCGGCGATCGGGTTGGCGACGAGCAGGAACAGGACCGGTCCGATCGGGATTCCTCGCATGCCGAGCAGCGACGCGAACCCGACGATGGTGGTGCCGATGGCCAGCAGGCAGGCGGTGAACACCGCGGCGTTGGCCAGGTAGGCGCCAGTGAGCACCCCGAACCAGGCCTGCAGCACCAGGGCGATGAGCAGCCCGGCAGCCACGGCGTACGTCGCCAGGGCTGCGACCCGGCGCCAGATCCCGCTGACCAGCAGGCTGATGGCCACCCCGCCGATCAGGCCGCCGAGCACCAGCGGCAGGGTGGCGGCCGCCAGACCGGCACCGCGCGGGTCGGCGTCGAGCAGCGGGACGACGTCGGTGGTCGTGACAGCCACGGGGTCGGGCGCCTGGCCGGTCGATGCTGGGTCGGGTGTGGCCTGTGCGTCCGCGTCGGCCGTGGCACCGGCCGCCTGTGCGGCGTCCATGGCGGCCAGGAGCTGGCCGAGCGGGGCCTTGATGCCCTCGACCATCTGGGCGGCGACGGGGCTGGCCGCGGTGGCCTTGAGCACCTCGGGGGAGGGCCCCAGCACGATGGCGCCGTACACCTCGCGCTGCTCGATCGCGCGCACGGCGGCGTCGCGGTCGGTGACCGTGGTCAGGGCGACGGCGTCGCCGAGGTTCTCCTCCAGCGCGGCGCTGACCGCGGCGACCTGCTGCTGCGGGCCGGTGATCGCCAGGGGCACCTCCCGAGGGTCGGCGGTGACGGCGGGCCAGGAGAAGGCCAGGACGATGACGGCGACGACCAGGGCGAGCCCGACGCCGATGCCGAGGTACTTCTGGGGTTGCTGGGTGGATGGCATGAGGCCTCGCAATCGATCAAAAACGAAGGTTCGTTCGCTATAGTGCCACAGGAGCACCAGATCAGCCAGGACCTCTCGGTCCTCGTCTCACGCGGGGAGGATGCCGTGCCCAAGGTCACCGACGAGCACCGGGCGTCGCGACGGGACCAGATCCTCGACGCCGCCCTGGGCTGTTTCGCCGAGCGTGGGTTCCAGGCCACGTCGATGGCCGACATCATCGCCGCGTCCGGCCTGTCCGCCGGGGCCATCTACCTGTACTTCGACTCCAAGCGGGCGATCGCCATCGGCGTGGCCAAGCGCGCCGTGGGCATCTCGGCGGCCGACGCCCTTGCCCGGGCGGTGTCCGGCGAGGCACCGGCGCCGTCGCAGGTGCTCCGCACCATCGTCGACGTGCTGGACGGTCACGGCGTGCCCCCCGGCCTGATCGTCCAGCTGTGGGGCGAGGCGGCCGCCGACCCCGGGTTCCGCGCGATCGCCAGGAGCGCCTTCGCGACGCTCACCTCCGGCTTCTTCGACTACCTGGCCGTCTGGGCGGTCCAGACCGGCCGGGCCAGCCCCGACGGCGCGCTCGCCTGGGCGCGGGAGGTCACCCCGGTGATGCTGGCCGTCAGCCAGGGCTACATCGTCCAGCGGGCCCTGCTGCCCGACTTCGACAGCGATCGCTACTTCGCAGGAGTCGCCCGGGTGCTCGGCTAGAGGCGGACGGGCCCGACGCCGCCGACCGGGCTGTGCCGCCGGACTGCTGTCAGTGACGAAGACCCGCTTGTCAGTGACGAAGACCCGCTGGCGCAGGCGTGGTGCTCGTGCTGTCGCTGCTCACCGGCGACGGCGCGTGCCGGGCGGGACGCGCGACGTCGACCTCGGGCACCGGACGTGGTGCGTCCCTCGTGGCTCGGCCCCGCAGCGGTGGCTCCACCGTGGGCGCGGTTCGGCTCGGCCCCGCGCCGATGGCACCGGACGCCGGGCGTGGACGCAGGGCGGTTCGACGTCCGCCGGGCGGTAGATTCGGCCGACGTGACCGTGCCGTCGTTGCCCCCGCTGCGCATCGCCATGGTGTCGATGCATACCTCGCCGACCGACGCGCCCGGCTCGGGTGACGCGGGCGGGATGAACGTGGTGGAGTGCCACGAGGCGCTGGCGCTGGCCGAGCTGGGGCACCGGGTGGAGCTCATCACCCGGCGCACCGCCGACGACCAGCCCGACGCGCTCCCGCTGGCTCCCGGGGTCACGCTGCACCACCTGACCGCCGGGCCGGCCCAGCGGCTGGCCAAGTCCGCCACCGACCAGTACATCCCCGAGTTCACCGAAGCCCTGGCCGGCCTGGGCGGACGTCTGGCTGCCGACGGCGGTGCCGACCTGGTGCACTCCCACCACTGGATGTCCGGGGTGGCCGCCCTGCCCCTGGCCCGTGCCTGGGGGGTGCCGCACGTGCAGAGCTTCCACTCGGTGGCCGCGACCCCCGGGTCGGAGCTGTCCGACGGGGAGCCGCCCGAGACGCCCGCCCGGGTGCCCGGCGAGGCGCTGCTGGCCCGCGAGTCCGACCTGCTGGTGGCGATCTCCGCGGCTGAGGCCCGGATCGTCGTCGAACGTTGCGGTGCCGACCCGGACCGGGTGTCGATCGTCCCGCCCGGGGTCGACCTCGACCTGTTCCGCCCTCGCGGCGCACCCGGCCCCGACAGCCCGCCGCCGTGGACGCGGTCGGTCGGCCTGACGGACCGGCCGTTCGCCGTCGTCGCCGCCCGGCTCCAGCCGTTGAAGGCGCCGGACCTGGCGATCGCCGCCCTGGCGCACGTGCCCCAGCAGATCCGACCGGCCCTGGTGATCGCCGGCGCCGGCTCGCCCGACTTCCCCGACTACGAGGCCCACCTGCACCGGTTGATCGACGAGCTGGGCCTGCACGGCGACGTCCACCTGGTCGGGCCGCAGTCCCGCACCGACCTGGCCTGGCTGCTGCGGCACGCCACGCTCACCCTGGTGCCCTCCCACTCGGAGACGTTCGGGCTGGTCGCGCTGGAGTCTGCCGCCTCCGGCACCCCGGTCGTCGCCGCTGCCACCGGCGGTCTGCGCGAGGCCGTCGTGCACGGCGAGACGGGGCGCCTCATGGACTCCCGGCAGCCCGAGGACTGGGGCGTCGCCATGACCAAGCTGCTGGCCCGGCCGGACCCACTGCGGCGCATGGGCACGGTGGCCCGGGTGCACGCCCGCCGGTTCACCTGGACCGCCACCGTCGCCAGCCTGCTGCACCTGTACGCCTCGCTCCTCGGCGACGCCCCCGACCGCCGTGCCGCGCCGGCCGCCACGCCTGCCGGCCACCCGGCCAGACCTGCCACCAGGCCGCGGCGGTACCTGTTCGTGCACGCCCACCCCGACGACGAGACGCTGTCGTCCGGCGCCGCGGTCCTGGCGCTGCGGCGGCGCGGCGACGAACCGATGGTGGTCACCGCCACCCGCGGCGAGCGCGGCCAGGTCACCGGCCAGGTCGCGGCCCGCCTGGACCACGACGGTCTGGCCGACTGCCGCCTGGCCGAGCGGGCCCGGGCCCTGGCCCACCTGGGCGCGGTCGACGCCGGGTTCCTCGGTGAGAGGGGCAACCGTGCCCTCGACCACCCGGATCGCCGCTACCCCGACTCGGGGATGACCTGGACCACCGCGACGGTCGCCGGTCCGGACCCTGACGCTCCGGCCGACGCCTTCTCCCGCACCGCGCTGGCCGAGGTGGTCGCTGACGTCGTGGCCACGGCTCGGCACTGGCGGGCCGACGTCCTGGTCACCTACGACGCCACCGGCGGCTACGGCCACCCCGACCACATCCGCTGCCACGAGGCCACGGCCCGGGCCGCCGCCGAGCTCGGCATCACCTTCCTGCAGATCCTCCCGGCCGGAACGCCCGGCAGCGAACCTCTGGAGGCCGGGCCCGACCTGGACCGGCTGCTGGCCGCCCACCGGGCGTACGTCAGCCAGCTGACGGTCGACGAGGGTGGCACGACGTACACCCACGTCGGCGGACAGCCAGGCACGGTCGCGACCTGCACCTGGCTGGCGGACGAGACAACCGACCGCGACGCCGCCGGTCGTTGACGCCACCGGTCGTCGACGTCGCTGGTCGTCCTCGTCGCCATGACCGCAGAGACGACAACGACCGGGGACGTCCGGACGACGTCCCCGGTCGAGCTCCGGGCCTGGGAGGGTGGGCCTCCAGCGGCCGGACCTACGGGACGGAGAACCCGTTGCCCTGGCCGTCGGTGACGGTGAGGGAGCCGTCGGGGTTCTGGACGTAGCCGGCGCCGTTGCCGTCGGTGGCTGAGCTGCCGCCGCCTGGCTTCTGGCTGTACGCGGCACCGTCGTTGGAGCTGGCGGAGAAGCCGCCGCCCGGGTTCGCGACGTAGGTCGAGCCGTCCGAGGCAGTGAAGGTGCCGTCGGAGTTCTGGACGTAGGACGTGCCGGTGCCGTCGGTGACCGTGAAGCTGCCGTCGGCGTTGTGGACGAAGGACGCGGTGCCGTCGGAGGCTGTGAAGCTGCCGTCCGCGCTGCGGCGGTAGGTCACGGAGCCGTCGGCCGTCGCAAAGCTGCCGTCGGCCTGCTCGACGAGGGCGCCGAGCCCGGGGACCGTCATCGTGCTGCCGACCGGTGCGGAGCCCTGGTCGGCCTGGGTCGTCGGGCTCGAGGAGGTGTCGCCGACCTTGACGTCGCAGGCCGACAGGCCCATCACCGCCAGCAGCGGGAGCGTCCACAGCACTGTTGTTCTCTTCAGGTTCTTCATGCCGACGAGTGTTTCAGGCCACCTGGCGCGCCGGAACAGGTTCGGCGTCGCAGCCCCGCGACACCGTGTCGCAGCTCTGCGACAGGTCCCTGGACGGATCCCGCCGACGGTCCGCACCACTCGACGCCCACGACGCGCGGTCGGGTGGGAACATGTCGGCTGCGTTTCTGGTTGAGGCTGCGGGTCTGGCAGAATGACCCGCTGGCCTACGGTTCACCGCCGTGCGCGCCCGGAGCGTGCGTGCGGACCCGTCGGCATCCTCATGAAGGAGAACCCCTGTGAAGTCTGGAATCCACCCCGCCTACGTGCCCACCCAGGTGGTCTGCACCTGCGGCAACACCTTCGTCACCCGGTCGACGGTGACCTCGGGCCTCATCCACGCTGATGTGTGCAGCGCCTGCCACCCGTTCTACACGGGCAAGCAGAAGATCCTCGACACCGGTGGCCGCGTGGCCCGGTTCGAGGCCCGTTACGGCAAGCGCACCGCGGGCAAGTAGCGACCTCGCAGCGCCGGCGGTCCGGGACCGACAACCTCTCCAGGGGCAGTCGGAAACCGGTCCGCCGGCGCTGTCGTTCTACCCGGGCGGGGTAGCGCCGCCCCCGACGCACCGACCCCGAGAGGATCCGCCGTGATCGAGGCGTTCGACGCCGTCCTGCCGATGCTCGACGAACATGCCGAGATCGAGACCCAACTCGCCGATCCGACCGTCCACGCGGACGCCGGCCGGGCCCGGGCGCTCGGGCGCCGGTACGCGGCCCTGGGGCAGGTCGTGGCGGCGTACCGGACGTGGCGGGCGGCCTGCGACGACGCTGAGGCGGCCGCGGAACTCGCGGCCGAGGACGCGGCGTTCGCGGCCGAACTCCCGGACCTGCAGCAGGCCGCCTCAGCCGCGGCCGAGAAGCTGCGCCGGGTGCTTGTGCCCCGCGATCCGGACGACGGCCGCGACGTCATCCTCGAGATCAAGGCGGGGGAGGGCGGCGAGGAATCGGCACTGTTCGCGGGCGACCTGTTGCGGATGTACCTGCGCTACGCCGAACGTCGCGGCTGGAAGACCGAGGTCCTCGAGTCGACCGAATCGGATCTCGGCGGGGTCAAGGATGCCCAGGTGGCCATCAAGGCGAAGGGCGCGGTCGCCCCGGAGGACGGCGTGTGGGCGCACCTGAAATACGAGGGCGGGGTGCATCGGGTTCAGCGCGTCCCGGTCACCGAGTCGCAGGGGCGGATTCACACCTCGGCCGCCGGGGTGCTGGTGTTTCCCGAGGCGGAGGACGCCGGTGAGGTCGAGATCGATCCCAATGATCTGCGCATCGACGTCTACCGGTCCTCCGGACCGGGTGGGCAGTCGGTCAACACCACCGACTCCGCGGTGCGGATCACCCACCTGCCGACGGGGATCGTCGTCTCGATGCAGAACGAGAAGTCCCAGTTGCAGAACCGCCAGCAGGCCATGCGCGTGTTGCGCGCGCGGCTGCTCGCCGCCCAGCAGGAGGCCGCCGCCGCCGAGGCCGCGGATCTGCGCCGGTCCCAGGTGCGCACCGTGGACCGCAGCGAACGAATCCGGACCTACAACTTCCCGGAGAACCGGATCGCCGATCATCGCACCGGGTTCAAGGCGTACAACCTCGACCAGGTCCTGGCCGGGGATCTCGACGCGGTGATCCGGTCGGCGATCGAGGCGGACGAGGCCGCCCGCCTCGCCGCCGCCGGATCGTGACGACGGCGGGGATCGTGACCGACGGGGGCGGGTCGACGGGTGACGTCCTGGTGTCCGACGCCGTGCGTCGGGCCACGCGGACCCTCGCCAGGGCCGGGGTGCCGTCCCCGCGGGTGGACGCCGAGATTTTGCTTGCCCACGCCGCGGGCGTCCCGCGGGCCGAGGTCGTTCGGGCGGGGGCGCTCGGGGCCCGCCTGGCGGATCTCGCGGATCCGGCGACCCGGCCGGAGGCCGGGGGCGCCGACCTCGGCGAGGCGGGCGGCGCCGGTCTCGCGGGCGGCGCACGTCTCGCGGGCGTCGCCGGCTTTGCCGACCTCGTCGAGCGGCGGGCGCGCCGCGAGCCGTTGCAGCACCTGACCGGCGTCGCGCCGTTCCGGAACCTGGAATTGGCGGTCGGACCCGGGGTTTTCGTGCCGCGGCCGGAGACGGAGGTCGTCGCTCAGGTCGCGATCGACGCCGCCCGGGCGGCGCTCGCCGCGCGGGGCGAGGCGCTCGTCGTCGACCTGTGCACCGGCTCGGGGGCGATCGCGCTCGCTGTCGCGACCGAGGTCCCCCAGGCGCAGGTCATCGCCGTGGAACTCGACGCCGCGGCCTTTGACTGGGCCCGCCGCAACGTGACGGCGGTCACCGCCGGTACTCGGGCGTCGGTGCGGCTCGTCCGCGGCGACGCGCGCCGAGCCCTGCGCGGCCCGGCTGCCGCCGGCGGGCTCGACGGCGGGTGCGACGTCGTCGTCTCGAACCCGCCCTACGTACCGGCGGACGCGGTGCCGGTGGATCCGGAGGTGGCGGCGCATGACCCGGCCGTCGCGCTGTACGGCCTGGGCGCCGATGGCTTCGAGGTGCCCCGCGGCATCGTCGCGGCGGGTGCGCGGTTGCTCCGGCCCGGCGGCCTGTTCGTCATGGAGCACGCGGAAGTGCAGGCCGCAGTGGCTCGGGCGGCCGTGACGGCGATCGGCGCCTTCGGCCCGGCCGAGACCCGGCCGGACCTGGCGGGCCGCCCGCGGATGGTGGTCGCGCGTCGCTGCGGCGCCGGCGGGGATGCCGCCGTGAAAGACTGGAAACCGTGAGCGCCCTGTATCCCGTCACCGACCCGAACACCTGGGGCCCGTCCCTCGACGAGGCGGTGCACGCCATCACCCGCGGCGCTCTCGTGGTGATGCCGACGGACACCGTGTACGGCGTCGGCGCGGATGCCTTCGACCACGCGGCCGTGGCCCGATTGCTCGCCGCGAAGGGCCGCGGCCGGCAGATGCCGCCGCCGGTCCTCGTTCCGGACGCCACGACCCTGGGCGGCCTCGCGGCGGACGTCTCGGAGTCGGCGCGCGCGCTCGTGCAGGCGTTCTGGCCGGGCGGGTTCACGATCATCGTCCGCGCCCAGCCGTCCCTCATGTGGGACCTCGGCGAGACCAGGGGCACGGTGGCCCTGCGGATGCCGGACCACGAGGCCTGCCTGGCGTTGCTGCGCCGGACCGGGCCGCTGGCGGTCACCTCGGCGAATGCAACCGGGCAACCCGCAGCGCTCGACGCGGCGGAGGCTCGCGCCCAACTCGGCGACGCCGTCGCGGTCTACCTGGACGGCGGCCCGGCGTCCGGCGGGGTCGCCTCGACCATCGTGGACGCGACCGGCGAAGTGCCGCGGGTGGTCCGCGCCGGCGCGATCGATCTCGCCCGGCTGCAGGCGGTGACCTTCGTGGCGGACCTCGAGCCGGCCGGGGGGGCGAACGACGGGTGAGGATCTATCTCCTCGTCCTGCTCGTCGCCGCGGCGGTGACGTTCCTCGTCACGCCGTCCGTGCGGCGCCTCGCGGTGCGGATCGGGGCGATCACGGCGGTCCGCGAGCGGGACGTGCACACGACGCCGATCCCGCGCCTGGGCGGCCTCGCGATGCTGGTGGGCCTCGCCGTCGCGCTGTTGTTCGCCTCCCGGATGCCGTTCCTCGCCCGGGTCTTCACCACCGACGGGCGGGCGTGGGCGATTCTCGGCGGCGCGGCGATCGTGTGTCTGCTGGGGGTCGCGGACGACATCTGGGACCTGGACTGGATGACCAAGCTCGCCGGACAGATCCTCGCGGCGGGGTTCCTCGCCTGGCAGAACGTGCAACTCTTCACCATTCCGATCTTCGGGCTGACCCGGCCGTCGGCGCGACTGACCCTGATCGCGACCGTGCTCATCGTGGTGGTGGCGATCAATGCGGTGAACTTCGTCGACGGCCTCGACGGGCTCGCGGCGGGGATGATCGCGATCGGCGGGTCGGCGTTCTTCGTCTACTCATACGCGCTGGCGCTGCCGCAGAACGACTACGCCAGCCTCGCGACCCTGATCATGGCGGCGTTGGTGGGCATCTGTCTGGGCTTCCTGCCGCACAATTTCAATCCCGCCCGGATCTTCATGGGCGACTCCGGGTCGATGGTGCTCGGCTTCGTGATGGCCGCAGCCGCGATCGTGGTCACCGGCAATATCGACCCGGGGCTGCCGCAATCGCGCCAGATTCCGGCGTTCATTCCGATTCTGTTGCCGCTCGCCGTGCTGCTCCTGCCGCTGTTCGACATGGGCAGCGCCATTGCGCGCCGCACCCTGGCCGGGGTCTCGCCGTTCCACCCGGACCGCCAGCACCTGCACCACCGCATGCTGGCGTTGGGGCATTCGCATCGGCGGGCCGTGGTGATCCTGTACCTGTGGACGGCGATCTTCGCCTTTGCCACGGTCGCCCTGGTGCAGTTCCGCGTCCGATGGGTGCTGGCCGGCCTCGGGATTGCGATGGTCATCGGGATCCTGTTGACACTCGGCCCGCTGCGCACCCGCGGGCGCTTCCTGGATGACACGATCCAGATTCCCGTTGTGGCGCCGCCCGCCGGGGCCGCGGCGGAGCCCGGGTCGGGGCTCGGTTCGGCATCGTCGCCGATCCAGTTTGCCTCCTCCCGGACGTGGCGCCCGGTACCCGGGCCGCAGGCCCCCGGGGGCGCCGACCCCGGTCCGGCGCCCGGCTTCTTCCCGCCGGTCGGGCAGACGCCGCCGTCGACGCCGCCGGCCGGGCAGACGCCGCCGCCGGCGCCGCTGGGCCCGGCGGCTGCTGCCCCGAATCCGGCGGTCCCGGCGCCCGCGGTCCCGGCGAGGGTCGCCACTCCGGTCGCGCCGCACGCCCCGCATCACGTGAGAGGAAAGAACCGATGACGCAGGTCCCCCCGACCGGTCCCGACGCCGACCGGTCGACTTCGACGCCGGCGGCACCGCTGCCGGCGACGCCGGCCGAGGAGACCGCCGCCGAAGTGACGCCGTCGACGACGCCGGCGCCCCCGGCTCCCGGCCTCGCCGCGGTCACGCTGACGCTGCGCCGGGCGCTGCGGGCGGTCCTCGCCTTCCTCGGCGCCCTGTTGGTCCTGGGCATCGCGATCGGTGCCGCGATCGCCGGGTGGGCGGGCGTCTGGGGTGCCCTGATCGGCGTGGGGGTCGCCGCGTTCTTCTCGGGCACGACGATTGTCGTCATGCTGCGGACCGTGCACGCCTCGCCCGCCGCCACGGCGGGCGCCGTGATGGGCAGTTGGATCGCGAAGATGGCAGTGCTCATCGTCGTCCTGGCCCTGATGCGAACGGCCGATTTCTACGACCGGTGGGTGTTCGCCGTCGTGCTCCTGGTCGGCGTGATCGGCTCCGCCCTGCTTGACTACCGGGCCGTCGCCCGGGGCCGGGTTCCGTACGTCGATCCGGCCCGCTGAGGGCCGCGTCGGCGCGGCGGTCTGCGCGAATGTCCACGGTCCGGGCACCCATCCCCGGGCCGGGCGATATGCGTTAGGCTACGAGCAATCCATGACGGCCACGGCCCGATGGCGCGCCGATCCTCGTGGTTGACAACGCACTGATCACACCGGGAGTCCACCCTGTTCACCATCGCGACTGCGACGATCGCCGCGGAATCGAGCGACGGCGGCTTCCATCCGCCGTCGATCTCCGATTTCTTCCCGCCGGTCTTCCTCTTCGAGGGCACCCCGTTCGCGATCAACCGGATCATGATGGTCAGGTTGATCGCCATGACCGTCCTGCTGCTGCTCTTCGTGGTGGCCGCCCGCCGGGCCAAGGTCGTGCCCGGCCGGTTCCAGAACGCGATCGAGATGATTCTCGACTTCGCCCGGCGCAACATTGCCTACGAGGTGTTGGGCGAGAAGGTCGGGCGGCGCTATTTCCCGTGGATTGCGACTGTGTTGTGCACGGTCTTCATCATGAACATCACGGGGGTCGTGCCGTTCCTGAACATCGCCGGCACATCGGTGATCGGGTTGCCGATCGTCCTGGCGCTGTGCACCTACGTGGTCTACCTCGTTGCGGGCGTCAGGGCGCAGGGGGTCGGTTCCTTCCTCAAGGCGAGCCTGTTCCCGCCCGGGGTGCCGAAGTTCCTCTACGTCCTGCTCACTCCCATCGAGTTCCTGCAGGTCTTCGTCCTGCGGCCGGCGACGCTGGCGATCCGGCTCCTGGCCAACATGGTCGCCGGTCACCTGATGCTGGCGATCTGCTACGCCGCGACGTCGTACTTCCTGTTCGAGTCGTCCGGTGCGATGAAGGCGTTCGGCGCCGGCACGTTCGTCGCCGGCTTCGGCTTCTTCCTGTTCGAGGTCTTCGTCGCCGCGCTGCAGGCCTACGTCTTTGCGATCCTGACCGCGGTATACATCAGCCTGTCCGTCGAGGCAGAACACTGACCCACCTGATCGGGGCGAGGGCCAGTTCCCCCCGCCCGCACGCACCGGCCCGACCGGGCCGGCCGGAGAAAGGAAACCCGACCAAGTGAACACCTCAATCCTCGCCGAAGTCACGGGGAACATCGGCACGGTTGGATATGGTCTCGCCGCGGTGGGCCCCGGCATCGGCCTCGGCATTCTGATCGGCAAGACGATCGAGGGCATCGCGCGCCAGCCCGAGGTAGCCGGCCAGCTGCGCACCACGATGTTCATCGGTGTCGCATTCGTCGAGGTGCTCGCGCTCCTCGGCCTGGTCGCCGGCTTCATCGTCCAGTGAGCCTCGCCGCTCTCGGCGCGGGGCTCGCCGGCGTGAGCGTCGCGGCCGAATCCACTGACTCGAACGTCCTCCTGCCGCACACCTACGACATCGTCTGGTCGCTGGTCATCGTCGGCATCGTCTCGCTGGTCTTCATGCGCTACGCTCTGCCGAAGTTCCAGGCGGTGCTCGACCAGCGCACGGCCCTGATCGAGGGTGGCATCGCCCGCGCGGAGGCCGCCCAGGCGGAGGCCGACCAGATGCGCGCCGAGCACCAGCGCCAGTTGCAGGAAGCGCGGGCCGAGGCGGCGCGAATGCGCGACCAGGCCCGGGCCGAGGCGGCCGAGATCGGCAAGGACGTGCGGCGCAAGGCGCAGGTCGAGGCCGACCGGCTGGTCGAGACGGCGCACCGCCAGATCGAGGCCGAGCGCAAGGCGGCCGCGATCTCGCTGCGGGCCGACGTCGGCACCCTCGCCACCGAACTCGCGTCCAAGATCGTCGGCGAAGCGCTGGACGACGTCGCCCGGCAGAGCCGGGTCGTCGACCGCTTCCTCGCCGACCTGGAGGCGTCCGACGCCGTCGGCGCCGCCCCCAAGGACCACTGATGCGGGGGACCAGCGCGGCCTCGCTGGCCGCAGTGCAGGAACGGTTCGAGCCGGTCCTGCAGGCGGCAGGCCCGGCAGCGCTCGACCTCGGCGAGCAACTCTTCGCGGTCACGGCGGCGCTCGACTCGTCCGCGGCGCTGCGCCGCGGGCTGTCCGATCCGTCGCGGTCCGGCGCGGACAAGGCAGCGCTGGCCGCGGGGACCCTGGCCGGCCGGTTCGACGAGCGCGTCGTCGACCTGCTCCGGGGCATCGCCGAGTCCCGTTGGTCCCGCGAGCGGGATGTCGCGGACGCCGTCGAGGAGGTCGCCATCGGCGCGGTCCTCGCGGCGGCGGAGGCCCGCGGCGTGCTGGAGCAGGTCGAGGACGAACTGTTCCGCCTCTCCCGCGCGCTGATCGGCTCGCGCGAGGCGCGGGCGGTGCTGTCCGACACCGGCACGGCGCCCGAGCAGCGTCGGGCGCTGGCCGAGGCGATCCTGGCCGGGAAGGCGGACGAGGCCACCCGCACGCTCGCCCTGCACGCGACGACGGCCCTGCGGGGTCGGCGGTTCGTGCCGACACTGGGCTGGTACGGGGAGATCGCGGCGGCTCGCCGCAAGAGGTTGGTCGCCTCGGTCACGACCGCCGTCGAACTCGATGCGGCCCAGACCGACCGCCTGGGTCAGTTGCTGACCCGGACCTACGGGCGCCCGGTTCAGCTCAATGTGACCGTGGACCGCGATGTCGTCGGTGGGCTTCGGGTGCAGGTCGGGGCCGACGTCGTGAACGCGACGATCCTGGCTCGGCTGTCCGACGCCCGACGGCGTCTGGCGGGGTGAGCCGGCCTGATGACCACCGCCGGCGGACCGCACCGCCTCGGCCCGCCGGATCGGCGAGCCCGTTCGACCGCCCGAATGTTGACGAAGGAACGACCGCACTGGGTGCGGCCACGACAGGAGAAGAGCAATGGCTGAGCTGACGATCCGGCCCGAGGAGATCCGGGCCGCTCTGGACAGCTTCATGGACTCCTACCAGCCCGAGGGTGCGGTCAGCGAGGAAGTCGGCCGCGTCACCCTCGCCGCCGACGGCATCGCGCAGGTCGAGGGCCTGCCGGGAGCCATGGCGAACGAGTTGCTGCGGTTCGAGGACGGCACGCTCGGCCTGGCGCTGAACTTGGACGTCCGGGAGATCGGCGTCGTCATTCTCGGCGAATTCGCCGGGATCGAGGAGGGCCAGGAAGTCCGACGGACCGGCGAGGTGCTCTCGGTGCCGGTCGGCGACGGATACCTCGGGCGGGTCGTGGACCCCCTGGGCGACCCGATCGACGGCCTGGGCGAGATCATCACCGAGGGCCGCCGCGCCCTGGAACTGCAGGCGCCGGGCGTCATGCACCGCAAGTCGGTCCACGAACCGCTGCAGACCGGCCTCAAGGCGATCGACTCGATGATCCCGATCGGTCGGGGCCAGCGGGAGCTGATCATCGGCGATCGGCAGACCGGCAAGACGGCGATCGCGATCGACACGATCATCAACCAGAAGGCGAACTGGGACTCGGGCGATCCGCGCAAGCAGGTCCGCTGCATCTACGTCGCCATCGGTCAGAAGGGCTCGACGATCGCGTCCGTGCGCGGCGCGCTCGAAGAGGCGGGCGCGCTGGAGTACACCACGATCGTCGCCGCCCCGGCGTCCGACCCGGCCGGCTTCAAGTACCTCGCCCCGTACACCGGCTCGGCGATCGGCCAGCACTGGATGTACGACGGCAAGCACGTCCTGATCGTCTTCGACGACCTCTCCAAGCAGGCCGAGGCCTACCGGGCCGTGTCGCTCCTGCTGCGCCGCCCGCCAGGGCGCGAGGCCTACCCGGGCGACGTCTTCTACCTGCACTCGCGGCTGCTCGAGCGTTGCGCCAAGCTCTCCGACGACCTCGGGGCGGGCTCGATGACCGGCCTGCCGATCATCGAGACCAAGGCGAACGACGTCTCGGCCTACATCCCGACCAACGTCATCTCGATCACCGACGGTCAGATCTTCCTCCAGTCGGACCTGTTCAACTCCGACCAGCGCCCGGCCGTCGACGTCGGCATCTCGGTGTCCCGAGTCGGTGGCGACGCCCAGGTCAAGGCGATGAAGAAGGTCTCCGGCACGCTGAAGATCGACCTGGCGCAGTACCGCTCGCTGCAGGCGTTCGCCATGTTCGCCTCGGACCTCGACGCGGCCTCGCGCGGCCAGCTCGCCCGGGGCGCCGTCCTGATGGAACTGCTCAAGCAGGGCCAACTGACCCCGTACCCGGTCGAGGAGCAGGTTGCCTCGCTGTGGGCGGGCACCAAGGGCCGGCTCGACGACGTCCCGCTGGAGGACGTGCGTCGGTTCGAGACCGAGCTGCTGGAGCACCTGCGGCGCAATACGAAGGTCCTGGCCACGATCGCCACGACCGGACTGCTCGACGACAACACCGAGAAGGAGCTCGGCGACGCCGTCGACGACTTCCGGGCCGGCTTCCTCAAGGGTGACGGCACCCCGCTCGTCGGCGGATCCGTCGAGGACGAGGAGCAGGAAGTCGAGCAGGAGCAGATCGTCCGGCAGAAGAGGGCCTGAGCATGGCCGGCTCTCAGCGGGTCTACCGGGCGCGGATCAGGTCGACCCAGGCGCTGAAGAAGATGTTCCGCGCGCAGGAGCTGATCGCCGCCTCCCGGATCGGACGGGCGCGGGCCGCGACCGCGCAGGCGGCGCCGTTCGCGCGGGCGATCACCAAGGCGGTCTCCGCCGTCGCGACCCACTCCAACGCCGTGCACCCGCTCACCTCCGAGCGCACGGACACGAACGAGGTCGCGGTCCTGGTGATCGCCTCCGATCGGGGCCAGGCCGGCGCCTACTCGGCGTCGATCCTGCGGGAGGCGGAGCGGCTCATCGATCGGCTGACGGACGAGGGCAAGACCGTCCAGCTCTACGTCACGGGCCGGCGCGCCATCTCCTACTACACCTTCCGCGACCGACCGATGGTCCGGAGCTGGTCCTACGGCTCCGACGCGCCGCGCCCCGAGGTCGGCGACGAGATCGCGGACACGCTGTTGGCCGCCTTCCAGGCATCGCCCGAGAAGGGCGGGGTCGGCGAATTGCACATCGTCACCACGCGGTTCGTCAACATGGTGACGCAGGTCCCGATGGTGCGGCGGATGCTTCCGCTCGAGGTCGTCGAGGGGGTGGCGCCCACCCAGGCGGAGGACGTGCTGCCGCTGTACGACTTCGAGCCGAACGCGGAGGAGGTGCTCGATGCCCTGCTGCCGCGGTATGTGCGCAGCCGGATCTACGCGCACCTCCTCGAGGCGGCCGCGTCCGAGCTGGCCGCCCGCCAGCGGGCCATGCACACGGCCACCGAGAACGCCGAGGACCTCATCCGGGACTACACCCGGCTCGCCAACCAGGCCCGGCAGGCCGACATTACCCAGGAGATCTCCGAGATCGTCTCCGGGGCCGACGCGCTGGCGGCGTCGTCGTGACCCCGACTGTTCTTCCGACCCGAACGACCGCCGGATCGCCGTCCGGCCCTGCGAAGCGAGGCAAGCAATGACCGCGACCACCGTGGAAGCCACGGCCGAGCACATCTTGGGCCCCGGCGTCGGCCGGGTCGCCCGGGTGATCGGTCCCGTCGTCGACATCGAATTTCCCGCCGACGCGATCCCCGACATCTACAACGCGTTGATGGTCGACATCGACCTGTCGAACCAGGGCGAGGACGAGAAGTCCTTCACGCTCACGCTCGAAGTCGCCCAGCACCTCGGCGACTCCCTGGTCCGGGCCATCGCGCTCAAACCGACCGACGGTCTGGTCCGCGGCGCGAAGGTCCGGGACACCGGCTCCGCGATCAGCGTCCCGGTGGGCGACGTCACCAAGGGCCACGTCTTCAACGTGACCGGCGACGTGCTCAACCTCAAGGACGGCGAGCGGATCGAGATCACCGAGCGCTGGCCGATCCACCGCAAGCCCCCGGCCTTCGACCAACTCGAGTCGAAGACCACGATGTTCGAGACCGGGATCAAGGTCATCGACCTGCTCACCCCGTACGTCCAGGGCGGCAAGATCGGCTTGTTCGGCGGCGCGGGCGTCGGCAAGACCGTCCTCATCCAGGAGATGATCCAGCGGGTCGCCCAGGACCACGGCGGCGTCTCCGTGTTCGCCGGGGTCGGCGAGCGCACCCGCGAGGGCAACGACCTGATCGGCGAGATGGAGGAGGCCGGCGTCTTCGACAAGACCGCGCTGGTCTTCGGGCAGATGGACGAGCCGCCGGGGACGCGACTTCGGGTCGCCCTGTCCGCGCTCACGATGGCGGAGTACTTCCGCGACGTGAAGAAGCAGGACGTGCTGCTGTTCATCGACAACATCTTCCGGTTCACCCAGGCCGGGTCCGAGGTCTCCACGCTGCTCGGCCGGATGCCGTCCGCGGTGGGTTACCAGCCGAACCTCGCCGACGAGATGGGCATCCTGCAGGAGCGGATCACCTCCACCCGCGGGCACTCCATCACCTCGCTGCAGGCGATCTACGTCCCCGCGGACGACTACACCGACCCGGCGCCCGCGACGACGTTCGCCCACCTCGACGCCACCACCGAGCTCTCGCGTGAGATCGCCTCCCGCGGTCTGTACCCGGCGGTGGACCCGCTCGCGTCGACGTCCCGGATCCTCGACCCGCGCTACGTCGGGCAGGACCACTACGACGTCGCCACCCGGGTGAAGTCGATCCTGCAGCGCAACAAGGAACTGCAGGACATCATCGCCATCCTCGGCGTCGACGAGCTCAGCGAAGAGGACAAGACCGTGGTCGCCCGGGCGCGGCGGATCCAGCAGTTCCTCAGCCAGAACACCTACATGGCCGAGAAGTTCACCGGCGTCACCGGCTCGACCGTGCCGATGGCCGAGACGATCGAGGCCTTCAAGAAGCTGTGCGACGGCGAGTTCGACCACATGGCCGAGCAAGCCTTCTTCAACATCGGCGGCCTGGAGGACCTCGAGCGCAACTGGGCGCGGGTTCAGAAGGAATACGGCGCCTGATCTCACGCCGGCCGCCGGGGTCCACGACCCCGGCGGTTTTGCGTATGATCGGCCCACGGACACGAAGGAGATGCACGTGGCAGAACCCAATGCCCACCTGGGCGTCGACCTCGTCGCCAAGGACCGGACGGTGTGGTCCGGACCCGCGATCATGGTCTCCGCGCCCGCTGCCGAGGGTGACATCGGCATCCTGGTGGGCCATGCCCCCCTGCTGTCCGTCCTGCGCGCCGGGTCCGTGCGGATCAAGCCCGCCGACGGCGCCCGGCTCGAGTTCCAGGTCGCCGGCGGCTTCCTCTCGGTCGACTCCGACCAGGTGACGATCGTCGCGGACGCGGTCGAAGCCGCGGCGCCGACCGCGGGCACCGGGCCGGCGAGCCACTGAGGAGTCTGCGGTGGTGCTGCTGGAGTGGGGAGCGATCGCGCTCGTCCTTGCGATCGTCACTGTGGCAGCCCTCGGCGTCTTCCGTTTGAGAACGCTCACCCGTCGGATCGGTTCCTTCGATTGCGGGATCCGGCCCGTGGACGCGGCCGGGCAGTGGGAGCAGGGGATCGCGCACTACGGCGTCACCAGGATTGCCTGGTGGCGCTGCTGGTCCCTGTCCATGCGGCCCGCCATGCTGCTGGACCGCTCCGAGTTGGTGATCACCGGCCGCCGGCCGCTGCGGCCCGAGGACGTCGACGGCGCCGGGGCCGACGGCGGGCCGCCGGTCGGCGTCCCCACGCCGGCGATCCCGGCGGGCGTCGAGGCCCTGACCGGGGTCCACGCGTCCGCCCGGGCCGACGCGTATATCGTGCGATGTAGCTGCCGGGGGGCCGAACTCGAACTCGCCATGTCCGCGGCGGCCTACGCCGGCCTCGCGTCCTGGTTGGAGGCCGCTCCGCCGACCCGCCGCCAGGCGATCGTGTAGGGGCGGCGGTGAGGCTCGTCGTCGCGCACTGCGCCGCGCGATACACCGGGCGGCTGTCGGCCGCCCTGCCCCCCGCCACCCGGTTGCTCGTCGTCAAAGCCGACGGCTCGGTGCTGATCCACTCCGACGGCGGCTCCTACAAGCCGTTGAACTGGATGAGCCCACCCTGTTCGTTGAGCGTGCGCGAGCCCGACGCCGAGGCGGCGGCCCGCGGCGTCGTGGCGTGCTGGGTGGTCCAGCACGCGAAGTCCGACGACCGGCTCGAGATCGAGTTCTACGAACTGCTGCACGACTCGGCGCACGACCTCGGCGTCGACCCCGGCCTCGTCAAGGACGGCGTCGAGGCGCACCTGCAGGAACTCCTGGCGGCGCAGATCTGCCTGCTCGGCGCCGGGCACACCCTGGTCCGACGCGAGTACCCGACCGCCATCGGGCCGGTGGACATCCTGGCCCGGGATCGGCACGGGGTCGCCGTCGCCGTCGAGATCAAGCGCCGGGGGGAGATCGACGGCGTCGAGCAACTGACCCGATACCTGGAACTTCTCAACCGCGACCCGCTACTCGCTCCGGTGCGCGGCGTGTTCGCCGCGCAGGAGATCAAGCCGCAGGCGCGCGTGCTGGCGACCGACCGGGGGATCGGCTGCCTCGTCCTGGACTACGCCGCCATGCGCGGCGTCGACGACGCGGAGTCCCGGCTGTTCTGATTCACCGCCCGGCTCCGGACCGGCCGGATCCGGTCGGCACCCGTCGCGAATATTTCGGACAGAAACTGACCATTCGCCCCCCGATCCCGGGGTATTTGTCCGCCGCAGTTGGCGTTTTCGCCGAGGAAGAGTGAATCTCTGGGCTCCGATGAGCCACAATGGCCCCATGACGACAGGCGCCGCTCCCGCACCAGACGCTCCGCTCGTGATCCGCGGACGGGTGATCGCGCCGACGATGGTGCTCGAGGACGGCGTCGTCGTCCTCGAGGGGCCGACAATCGCCTGGGTGGGTCGCGGGGACGAGGCGGCCGGCACCCCCTGGGCGGCCGCCGTCGCTGCGGCCGCCGCCCCGACGCCCGGCACGACCGTGCTGCCGGGCCTGGTCGATCTGCATAACCACGGTGGCGGCGGGGCGAGTTTCCCCGACGCGGCCTCGCCGGCGGAGGCCCGCCGCGCGATTGCCGAGCACCTCGCCCACGGCACGACGAGCCTGGTGGCCTCGCTCGTGACCGCCGACCCGACGACGCTGATGATCCGGGTGGCGACGCTCGCCGACCTCGCCGACGCCGGCGACCTCGCGGCGATCCATATCGAGGGGCCATTCCTGTCCCCGGTCCGGTGCGGCGCGCAGAACCCCGGCGACATGCGGCTCGGCGATCCGGGCCTCGTGCGCGAACTCGCGGACACCGCGCGCGGGCACCTGTTCGCGATGACGGTGGCGCCCGAGGTGACGGGCGTACTCGGCGCCGGCGGCGTGATCGAGACGCTGGTCGAGGTCGGGGCGCTGCCTGCGATCGGCCATACCGACGCGAGCCTGGAGAGCAGCGAGGCGGCGATCGCCGCCGCCTCGGCGGCGTTGGCGGCGGCCGGGCGGCCGCGCCGGGTCCTCGCGACGCACCTCTTCAACGGGATGCGGCCCCTGCGGCATCGCAACCCGGGGCCGATTCCCGCGCTGCTCGCCGCCGCGCGGCGCGGTGACGTGGTGGTGGAACTGATCGGCGACGGCGTGCACCTGGATGCTGGGACGGTGCGCTCCGTCGCGGAACTCGTGGGACCGGACGGGTTCGCGCTGGTCACCGACGCTATGGCGGCGACGGGCATGTCGGACGGCACCTACGTCCTGGGCCCGATGGCCGTGACCGTCCGGGGCGGCGTCGCGCGCCTGGCCGGCGGCGACTCCATCGCCGGCGGCACCGCGCACCTCCTCGACGTCGTCCGCTCGACGGTCGGGTTCGGCGTCCCACTGGGGATCGCGGTCCGCGCGGCGTCCGCCACCCCCGCCGCCCTCCTCGGGCGGTCCGACCTGGGCGTCCTGGCCGCGGGAAAGCGGGCCGACGTCCTCGTCGTCGACGCTGACCTGCGCCTGGAGCGCGTCTATCAGGCGGGCCGCGTGGTCGCGCCGACGGAGCGCGCCGTCGACGTCGCGTAGCCGGCTGCGGGCGCCGACGTCACGACGGGCGGCGGGCGCCGAAGTCACAAAGGGCGCGGGATCCGGCCCAGGTTGGTGCGGTCTCGTTCCGTTCGCCTCGGGCCCGGCGGCGGTGAGACCGGATCGTGACCTCCTGTTGGTTGCCCGACCTCCGGCTCGGCCCTAGTCTTGACGCAAGCGCTTCGACGAAGCGCTTCGACAAACCGTTTCGACAACCCGTTTCGACAAACCGTTTCGACGCCCGGACCAGGCACTTTGCCGGTCGGACCGGGCATTCGACCGGCGCCCGACGCGTCCCTGGGACGCGTCCCTGCGGCGCGTTCCGACGGCGCGTTCCGACGGCGCAGAAGAGGACCGACATGGCAACGATGCAAGAGGTGGCCCAGCGCGCCGGCGTGTCGGTTTCGACGGTCTCCTACACCCTGTCGGGGACGCGCCCGGTCTCCGCCGCGACGCGCTCGCGGATCCTGGCGGCGATGACGGAGTTGGGATTCCAGCCCAACGCGTTCGCGCGCGGTCTGGCGTCGCGGCGCAGCAATGTGATCGCGTTGATCTACCCGGCCGCGGAGCGGGGCCTGGGCGGCACGGTGGCGGAGTTCGTCGACGCCGCGGCCCGCACTGCCCGCGGGCGCGGCTACCACCTGGTGCTGTGGCCCTTCGGCATGGATCAGGCGGCGCAGATCCGCGACCTGGCCCGCCAGGGCTTGGCGGACGGCATCCTCCTGATGGAGGTCGCGCTCGACGACCCGCGGGTGGAGTGCCTGCAGGAGGCCGGCGTCCAGTACACGATGATCGGCCGGACCCGGCGGCCGGAGGGTCGCCCCTGGGTGGACATCGACTTCGAACGCACGACGCACGACGCCGTCGCGCACCTCGCCGCGCTGGGCCATACCCGGATCGGCTTCATCAATCACTCCCGGGCCAGCCTGGACGAGGGCTATGGCCCGACGATTCGGGCCCAGGAGGGCTTCGAGCAGGCGATGCGCGCCCGCGGGCTGACGCCGCTCAGCCGGCACGTGGACGAGTCGCCGCGGGCCGGCCGGGTGGCGACCGCGGCCATGCTGGCCGCCGAGCCCGGCCTGACGGCCCTGATCACGATGAACGAGATGGCGACGTTCGGCGTCGTCGCGGAGCTGGCGCAGCGCGGCCTCGCGGTCCCGGCGGACCTGTCGATTCTGTCGATCGTCACGTCGCCCGGCGTGGGCGACATGACGTACCCGCCGTTGACCACCATGCACGCGCCCGGCGCGGAACTCGGTCGGCTCGGTGTCGAAAAGCTCCTGTCCCTTCTGGACAGCACTCGGGCGGACACGAGCAACGCGCTCATTCCATGCGTCCTCGAACCGGGCGGCAGCGTCGCCGCCGCCCCGGCCCCCGGGGCGCGGGCCGACGACGGCGGTGGTCGCCCGAACTGATATCCCCGGCCGAGCACCTCGGCCGATCCCACCAAGGCCGGGTCATCCGGCGCAGCCGGCGGCACGCCGGAACCCGATAGGAGGACACGCACATGGTGCGATCCCGCAAGATGTCCCTGATCGCTGCGGTGGCAGCGCTCCCACTCGCGCTCGCGGCGTGTTCGAGCGGCGGCAGCGATGACACTGCCGGCGACGCCTCGACCGAGAAGTCGCTCACGATCTGGCACTACGAGTCGGACGACTCGGCCATGGGCCAGGCGTGGAACAAGGCGATCGAGATCTTCAAGAGCGAGCACGCCGGGGTGACCGTCACGGTCGAGCACCAGACCTTCGAGGCGATCCAGAAGAACGCCAAGATTGTGCTGACGGGCGCCAAGGTTCCGGACGTCATGGAGTACAACAAGGGCAATGCGACGGCGGGCCAGCTCGCCGCGCAGGGCCTGCTGACGGACCTGACCGGCGCCGCGCAGAAGTACGGCTGGGACGAGCGGCTCTCCGGCTCCCTGCAGACCACGGCAAGGTACGACGAGAACGGCCTGATGGGCGCCGGCAACTGGTACGGCGTGCCGAACTACGGCGAATTCGTCTCGGTCTACTACAACAAGGACATGTTCGCCCAGGCCGGCGTCAAGGTGCCGGTCACGATGGACGAGTTCGTCGCGGTGCTGGACGCGTTCAAGGCCAAGGGCATCACGCCGCTGGCCGAGGCCGCCGCCGAGTACCCGATGGGCCAGCTCTGGTACGACCTGGTGCTGGCGAACGCGGACCGCGACTTCGTCGACTCCTACCAGCTCTTCAAGGGTGACGTCGACTGGCACGGCAAGGCGACCCGGGCCGCGACCGAGACCCTGGCCGACTGGGTCAAGAAGGGATACCTCGACTCCAACTCCGCCGGCCTGAAGGCCGAGGACATGGGCACGTCGTTCTTTGCCGGCAAGTACCCGATGATGGTGTCCGGGTCCTGGTGGTTCGGCCGCGTGGTCACCGACATGAAGGCGGACTGGGGCCAGTTCAACTTCCCGGGCAATAAGCTCCAGATCGGCTCGTCCGGCAACCTGTGGGTGGTCCCCGAGAACGCGAAGAGCAAGGGCCTGGCGCAGGAATTCATCGACATCACGCTGCGCCCCGAGGTGCAGGACCTGCTCGGCGAGAAGGGTGGCCTGCCGGTCGCCGGGGACGCCTCGAAGATCACCGATGAGCGGACCAAGACGCAGCAGGAGAACTTCGACGCGATCCTCGAGAGCGACGGCCTGTCCTTCTACCCGGACTGGCCCGTGGCCGGCTTCTACGACGTCATCGTCAGCCAGTTGCAGTCGCTGATCAACGGTTCCAAGACGCCGGACCAGGTGCTCGACGGCTTGCAGGAGGCCTACGAGTCCGGCAAGGCGGACATCGTCGGCTGACCGCGCGCCCCGGGGCGGCCACCGCCGCCCCGGGGTCCGCCCCGCTCAACCGGTCCGACCACCCGCCCGACCACCGCCCGACCACCGCTGCGCCGCAGCTTTGGAGCCGCCATGAGCACCGTCGCCCTCGAGCGCCGCCGACGTCGCCGCCGGCCGGCCTGGGTTCCCTACCTTCCGTACCTGATTCCCGGGGCCGCCGCCTTCGTCGTCGTCGTCGGTATCCCGCTGATCCAGAACGTGTACAACTCGATGACCTCCTGGCGCGGCGGCCGGTCGCCGCAGCGATGGGTGGGCTTCGAGAACTATTCGAAGCTGATGTCGGACGAGGCCTTCTGGACGTCCTTCAAGAATTCCATCGCCATGATCATCGCGATGGTCGTGATCCCGACGCTGCTCGGTCTGATCCTCGCCTCGGTGTTGTTCGACTACCTCGGGCGCCGCTTCGGCGCCCGCGTGGCCGCCGTGCTGCGCGCCACCTACTACTTGCCCCAGATCCTGCCCGTCGCCGTCGCCGGTGTGCTGTGGAACTGGATCCTCAACGCCCAAACCGGGGCGGTCAACGTCGTGCTCGAGTCGCTGGGGGTGGCGAGTCCGCCGGACTGGCTGGGCAAGCCGAGCACCGCGCTGCCGAGCGTGATGCTCGTGCTGGTCTGGGTGCAGATCGGCTACCCCGTGGTGATCTTCATGTCGGCGCTGCAGCGCGTCGACCCCGAACTGTACGAGGCGGCCGAACTCGACGGCGCGGGGTGGTGGCGCCGGTTCCGCGCCATCACCATCCCGCAGATCCGGCCCGAGACGTTCGTCGTGGTGCTGACCTGCACGGTCGCGGCGCTGAAGGTCTTCGGGCCGGTCTACGTGTTGACCCGGGGCGGGCCGGAGGGCTCGACCTACGTGCCCAGCTACTACTCGTATCTCAACTTCTTCGACAAGTCGAAGGTCGGCTACGGCTCCGCCGTGGCGACCGTGTTGACCGTGGTGATCATTGTCGTCGCCCTCGCCATTCTCGGGCTGCAGGCGAGGGCCGAACGCAAGGAATTGGAGGGTCGCTGATGAGCCTCGCCCCCGCCACCGGAACCGTCCCCGCCGCCCCGGCTGCCGCGCCCGGGGCGCCGGCCGGCGCGCCGCCCGCCAAGCGCGCCATGCGTGCCTCGCGTCCGGACGAGCGGCACCGCCGCGGCGCCGCCCGCTGGTTCGTGCTGGCCGGCGCGGTCTTGGTGGCCGTCGCCATGCTGATCCCGTTCGCGATCATGCTCCTGAACGCGTTCAAGGCGCCGGCGGACTACTCCCAGCACGGCCCGCTGTCGCTGCCGCGCGGGCTTTATTTCGAGGGCCTGCGCACCTTCTGGACCCGGACCGAATTCAGCCTGAAGCTGTGGAACTCGTTCTGGATCTCCGGCCTGGTCGCGCTCTTCGGGGCGCTGCTGTCCCTGCTGAACGCCTACGCCATCGGCGTCGGGCGGATCAAGGGCCGGCTGTGGATCGTGATGCTCTTCCTGGTGGCGAACATGCTGCCGCAGGAAGCGATCATCTACCCGTTGTTCACGATGGCGAACAATGCCGGGCTGTCGGACTCCCAATGGTCGATCGTGATCATCTTCACGGTAATTCAGTCCGCCTTCGGCACGTATCTGCTCGCCTCCGTCCTGGGCACGTTCCCGCCGGCCCTGTTGGAGGCGGCGGCGCTCGACGGCGCCGGCCGGTGGCGGATCCTGTGGCGCGTCGTCTTCCCGATCGTGCGCCCGACCCTCGGCGTCCTGATGATCTTCTTCTTCATCTGGACCTGGAACGAGTTCTTCATCCCGCTGGTGATGCTCACCTCGAACGCGACCCAGACCGTCCCGATCGCCCTCGCCTCGCTGCAGGGCGACCGCCTGATGGATGTGCCGACGACCAACGCCGGCGCCCTTGTCTCGCTGCTGCCCGCGTTGGTCTTCTTCCTGATCTTCCAGCGCACCCTGACGCGCGGCGTGACGGCGGGCTCCGTCAAGTAGCGCCGCCGCAGGTCCCGACCCGTCAGCCCCAACCCCGAAGGCACCGACATGAAGTTCACCGACGGCTATTGGCTCAAGCGCCGCGGCCTGACGGTCCTGCACCCGGCCGAGGTCGACGACGTCCGAATGGACGACGCGGCCGGCACCATGACGGTTTACGCCCCGACGGCGCCGATCCGTGGTCGTGGCGACACGCTCAACCGCCCGCTCCTGACGACGACGTACTCGGCGCCCGCCCCGGGCGTGATCCGGGTCCGGCTGGAGCATTTCGCCGGGGCCGCCGAGCGCGGCCCGGCGTTCCGGCTGACCGGCGCGGACGGGTTCCGCCCGCGGATCGAGGTCGGCCCCGACGAGGCGGTGCTGCACGCCGGTGACCTGGCCGTGCGGATCCGCCACGGCGGGGGCCGGCGCTGGCGCGCGGACTTCGAACTCGCCGGCCGCGTGCTGACCTCCTCGCTGCCCAAGGGTCCGGGTGCGGTCACGGCGGACGACGGCGGCGCCTGGATGCACGAGCAACTCTCGGTCGAGCCGGGGGAGAGCGTCTACGGACTCGGCGAACGCTTCGGGCCGTTCGTGAAGAACGGTCAGGTGGTCGACATCTGGAACGAGGACGGCGGCACCTCGTCCGAACAGGCGTACAAGAACATCCCGCTGTACGTCAGCAGCCGCGGGTACGGCGTCTTCGTCAACCACCCCGAGAAGGTTTCCTTCGAGGTCTGCTCCGAGGTGAATACCCGGGTCCAGTTCTCGGTCGAGGGTCAGGCCCTGGAGTACTACGTCATCGCCGGGCCGACGCCGAAGGATGTGTTGCGCCGCTACACGGCGCTGACCGGCCGGCCCGCCCGGGTGCCGGCGTGGTCCTTCGGCCTGTGGCTGTCGACGTCGTTCACCACCGAGTACGACGAGCAGACGGTGACATCCTTCATCGACGGGATGGCCGCCCGCGACCTGCCGCTGTCCGTGTTCCACTTCGACTGCTTCTGGATGCGCGAATACCAGTGGTGCGACTTCGAATGGGACCGGCGCACCTTCCCGGACCCCGTCGGCATGCTCACCCGGCTGAAGGCCAAGGGGCTGCGGATCTGCGTCTGGATCAACCCGTATATCGCGCAGCGCTCCGCGCTGTTCGAGGAGGCCCGCGAGCGCGGATACCTGGTGCGGACGACCGCCGGCGACGTCTGGCAGTGGGACCTGTGGCAGGCCGGCATGGGCCTGGTGGATTTCACCAATCCCGAGGCGACGGCCTGGTACGTCGGCAAGCTGGAGGCGCTGCTGGACCAGGGTGTGGACTGCTTCAAGACGGACTTCGGCGAGCGCATCCCGGTCGACGGCGTCGCCTGGCACGACGGCTCGGACCCGAAGAAGATGCACAACTACTACACCCAGCTCTACAACGAGGCCGTCTTCGGCCTGCTGGAGCGGCGGCGTGGCGAGGGCGATGCGGTGCTGTTCGCCCGGTCGGCCACGGCCGGCGGGCAGACCATGCCGGTGCACTGGGGCGGCGACTGCGACTCTACCTACGCCTCGATGGCGGAGTCCCTGCGGGGCGGGCTGTCCCTGTCGATGTCCGGCTTCGGGTACTGGAGCCACGACATCGGCGGCTTCGAGGGCACGCCCGATGCCGGCGTCTTCAAGCGTTGGCTCGCGTTCGGCATGCTGAGTTCGCATTCGCGGCTGCACGGTTCCGGTTCGGTCCGAGTGCCATGGGCCTTCGACGACGAGGCCGTCAAGGTCGCCCGGTGTTTCACCGAGCTCAAGCTGTCGCTGATGCCGTACCTCGGCCGGATCGCGGCCGAGGCCCACACCGACGGGCTGCCCATGATGCGGCCGATGGTGCTCGAATTCCCCGCGGACCGCGGTGCTCACCCCGTGGACACCCAGTACATGCTGGGCGACTCCGTCCTGGTCGCGCCGGTCTTCGCCGCCGACGGGCGGGTCGAGTTCTACGTGCCCGCGGGGACGTGGACGTCCTTGCTGGACGGGTCGGAGCTGACGGGACCGCGCTGGGTGACCCAGGTCCACGGATACGATTCGCTGCCAGTTCTCGTCCGGCCGGGTACCGTGCTGCCCGTCGGAGCCGTCGTCGACACGCCCGAATACGACTGGGCGGACCGGGTGACGCTGCGCTGCTACGAGTTGCCCGACGGGTACGACGCCGTGACCACGGTCCCGGCCGGGACCGGGGCCGCGCCGTCGTCGTACCGGGTCCGGCGGGCCGGGCGGACCATCACGGCGACGTCCGACGACGCCCGCGGACCTTGGTCGCTCGTCGCTGGGGCGCCCGGTACGGGCGACCTGCGGGCCGTCGCCGACGGCCCCGGCACGCTGACGCTCGACCTGCCCGCTCGCTGAACTGCTGCTCGCTGAACTGCTCACCCAGCTGCCCTCCGACCCGCCGACCGAAGCCGAGGACCGACCCGTGACCCAGCCGACCACCGCGCGCAACTTCCCGCCCGACTTCCTCTGGGGCACGGCGACCGCCGCCTACCAGATCGAGGGGGCCGTCAAGGAGGGCGGGCGTGGCCCGTCCATCTGGGACACCTTCTCCCACACCCCCGGCCGGGTCGCCGGCGGTGACACCGGCGACGTCGCGGACGACCACTACCACCGCTGGCCGGAGGACATCGAGCACCTGCGGGCGCTCGGCGTCGGCGCCTACCGGCTGTCGATCGCCTGGCCGCGGGTGCAGCCGGGGGGTTCGGGCGACTTCAATGCCGAGGGGATCGCCTTCTACTCCCGGCTCGTCGACGCGCTGCTCGCCGCCGGGATCACCCCGGTGGTGACGCTGTACCACTGGGACCTGCCGCAGGAACTCGAGGACGCGGGCGGCTGGACCAATCGCGCCACTGCCGAGGCGTTCGCGGTCTACGCCCGGCGGATGGCCCGCGAACTCGGGGACCGGGTGGACACCTGGACCACCCTCAACGAGCCGTGGTGCTCGGCGTACCTCGGCTACGGCTCTGGCGTGCACGCGCCGGGGCGGACCGAGCCCGCGGCGGCGCTCGCGGCCGTGCACCATCTGAACCTCGCGCACGGGCTGGCCGCCGCCGCGATCCGGGCCGAGCTCGGGGCCGCCGCGCGAGTCTCGGTGACGCTGAACCTGCACGTGATCCGCGCGGCGGACCCCGCGTCCGCGGCCGACGCCGCCGCCGTGCGGAAGATCGACGCGCTGGCGAACGGGGCCTTCCTCGGCCCGCTGTTGGAGGGCGCCTACCCGGCCGACCTGCTCGCAAACACCGCGGCCGTGTCCGACTGGGGCTTCGTGCGCGACGGCGACCTGGAGTTGATCCGGCAGCCGTTGTCCGTGCTCGGGGTCAACTACTACTCGACCGTGCGCGTGCGGCATTACGACGGGGTCGGCGCGAAGTCGACGGCCGACGGACACGGGGCGAGCGTGCACACCCCCTGGGTCGCGGCTGACGACGTCGAGTTCGTCCAGCAGCCCGGGCCGTACACCGCGATGGGCTGGAACATCGAACCCGCCGGGTTGACGGAGCTGCTGGTCGGGCTCGGGGAGCGCTACCCGGGGTTGCCGCTCATGGTCACCGAGAACGGGGCGGCGTTCGACGGCGACGTGGTCACGCCCGAAGGTCGGGTGCACGATCCGGAGCGGGTCGCCTACCTGCACGGGCATGTCGGGGCGGTGGCGGCCGCGTTGGCCGCGGGGGTCGACGTGCGGGGGTACTTCGCGTGGTCGCTGCTGGACAACTTCGAGTGGGGGTACGGGTACTCGAAGCGGTTCGGGATCATCCACGTCGACTACGGGACGTTGGAGCGGACGTGGAAGGATTCCGCGCGGTGGTATGCGCGGCTGGCGCGCACGGGGGTGTTGCCGGGGGTGGCTGAGGTGGACTGAGGTCGGGTCGGCGTCGGCTCGGCGTCGGGTCGGCGTGGGCGGGTCGGCGTGGGCGGGTCGGCGTGGGCGGGTCGGCGTGGGCGGGTCGGCGGGCTCCGGGGAAGGGGCGCCGGTCTACCATCCGGCCGCTCGTCCCTCGCGGCCTCCCGCCAGGCCCGCCACGACCGGCGCCCCTTCCCCTGCGCCCTTCGCTGCTCCCTCACCTAGTCGCTTGCCTGCGTTCGCGGCTGTCGTGGCCGTCGCCGCGGGCCCGAAATCGTTACCGCGTGCGTCGAGTCAGTACGTTGGGCGTCGAGTCAGTACGTTGGGTGTCGAGTCAGTACGTTGGGCGTCGAGTCAGTACCTTGCGGTCATTCCGTGCTTGTTTTTCCGGCGTGTCGGTGCTGTTTCGGCGCGCGAGGTACTGACTCGGCGTGGCTGGTACTGACTCGGCGCAGGCGGTACTGACTCGATGCGCGAAGTACTGACTCGGCGCAGGCGGTACTGATTCGATGCGCGAAGTACTGACTCGGCGCAGGCGGTACTGACTAGATGCGCGAGGTACGGTTCGGCGCGCGGTTACTGGTTGGGCGTCGCGGTTGGTGACGTCCCGCTGAGTGGTGGAGTTCGTCGACACCGTGCGGGTCAGCTCGTTGATCATGCCGTGAGCAGTTGAGGGGCACCCCGCGGACGAGGTGACCCGCGGACGAGGTGACCCTGGGACGAGGTGACGACGCCGATCCGCAGTTCGGATTCAATCGGCCAGTACTCGGTCGCTGCGGTGCGATCCGTCGGGATCAGGAGGCGTGAACTCGGACGCGTGTCATTCCGGTCCGGACATTTGGGGCGGCCGGCGCGCGACACGCCGAGCTGGGCGGGATTTTCGCGCCGGACGGCGGAGGCGAGGCGGGATGGTTCGCGTCGGATGACCGTTGTGCGCTCGCGGCCCGGGTCGCGCTGCAATTCGGGCGATCCGGCGTGGTGGCCCGCCCGTACCGGGTTGTGGATCGGGATCGTGCGGCGCTGTGGAAAACTCGGCGAGCCTCGCGGGCCACCGGGCCAATCGTGCGGCTGAGGGGTCCACAGGCCCGGTGGACAACCCGCTCCGGACGGCCCGTGCGGGTCCCCGTCGGTGGCCCGCGGGACGCTCGTGGTTGCGGCCTCGCCGGGGTGTCCACTCCCGGCCCGGACGCGTCCGACACGACATCTTGTGCGTTGGCGAGAGGAGGACCACTAGGTATAGTGGTCTCCACCCGGGGCGCAGAGTCTGCCGGGGAGAATTTCATCGACGTAATTTCGCCGGTGTCGTTCCAGGTCACGGAGTTGCCGGGCCGGGCGGAACCGCCGAATCCCGAGGTCACTGCAAGGAGCCCACGATGAGCGTCACCGTCTACAGCAAGCCCTCGTGCGTGCAGTGCGAGGCGACGTACCGTGCGCTGGCCAAGAAGGGCGTCGAGTACACCGTTGTGGACATCACGCAGGATGCCGAGGCGCTGGACATGGTCCGCGGGCTCGGCTATCTCCAGGCTCCCGTCGTCGTGACCGACGACGACCACTGGGCGGGCTTCCGGCCGGACCGCATCGCCGGCCTCGCCGCCCGGGTCGCCGTGGCCTGAGCGCCACCGGGGCCTGAGCGTCACGTGTGCTGATGCCCAACGTGCACTGAGCGTCATCGCCGCCTGAGCCGGTCGAGGGGCAGCCGCCGCGGACGCACCCGCGGGCGTGGCAGGCCGCGTGGAATTACCTCCGGACGGCGAGCCGTCCGGAGTCACCAGGAACGCGCGTCGGGACGACGGCGCGCGATACGAACCACAGCCGGGGCGCGCCGTGCGTCCGCGACGGACGGGATGATCGTTGTGACGACACTTGCGCAGGCCACAGCGGCGCGCGCCGAGGACATGGGCGGCCCGAACGCCGCCGCCGACCGAGAGGCCGGCGGCGGCGCCCGGACGGAGCCCCTGGACTACCACGCGCTGAACGCGATGCTAAATCTCTACGACGCCGCCGGGCGGATTCAGTTCGACAAGGACCGCGAGGCCGCGCGGCAGTACTTCCGCCAACACGTGAACCCCCGCACGGTGGAGTTCGAGAGCCTGGACGCGAAGCTCGACTATCTCGTCGCGAACCACTATTACGAGGCCGACGCGCTGGCGAAGTACGACCGGGCGTTCGTGCGCCGGCTGTTCGCGGCCGCCTACGCGAAGAACTTCCGCTTCGAGACCTTCCTGGGCGCGTTCAAGTACTACACGTCGTACACGCTGAAGACCTTCGACGGCAAGCGGTACCTGGAGCGGTTCGAGGACCGGGTGTGCATGGTGGCCCTCGGCCTGGCCGACGGCGACGAACAACGGGCCGAGGAGTACGTCGAGGAGATCATTTCGGGTCGCTTCCAGCCCGCCACCCCGACCTTCCTCAATGTCGGCAAGGCGCAGCGCGGCGAGCCGGTGAGTTGTTTTCTGCTCCGGGTCGAGGACAACATGGAGTCCATCGCCCGGGGGATCAACAGCGCGCTGCAACTGTCCAAGCGCGGCGGCGGCGTCGCGCTGCTGCTGTCCAATCTGCGGGAGCACGGCGCGCCGATCAAGCACATCGAGAACCAGTCCTCCGGCGTCGTCCCGGTGATGAAGCTGCTCGAGGACTCCTTCTCCTACGCCAACCAGCTCGGCGCCCGGCAGGGCGCCGGGGCGGTCTACCTGCATGCCCATCACCCGGACATCATGCGGTTCCTGGACACCAAGCGGGAGAACGCGGACGAGAAGATCCGGATCAAGACCCTCTCGCTCGGCGTCGTCATCCCGGACATCACCTTCGAGCTGGCCAAGCGCAACGAGGAGATGTGCCTGTTCTCGCCGTACGACGTCGAACGCATTTACGGCCTCCCGTTCGCCGACCTCGCGGTCAGCGAGAAGTACGACGAGTTGGTGGCCGACGACCGGATCCGCAAGACCCGGATCAGGGCGCGGGACTTCTTCCAGACCATCGCGGAGCTGCAATTCGAATCCGGATACCCGTACATCGTGTTCGAGGACACGGTGAACCGGGCCAATCCGATCAAGGGCCGGATCACGCACTCGAACCTGTGCTCGGAGATCCTGCAGGTCGCGACGCCGTCGGTGCTCAACGAGGACCTGTCCTACGCCCACATCGGCCGGGACATCTCCTGCAACCTCGGTTCGCTCAACATCGCCAAGGCAATGGATTCCCCGGACTTCGGCCGGACGGTCGAGACCGCGATCCGGGCGCTGACGGCCGTGTCGGATCAGACCAGCATCGAATCCGTGCCGTCGATCAAGCGGGCGAATGCGGAGGGGCACGCCATCGGGCTCGGGCAGATGAACCTGCACGGCTACCTCGCCCGGGAACGGATCCACTACGGCTCGGCCGAGGGCCTCGACTTCACGAACATCTACTTCTACACCGTCGCCTACCACGCGATCCGGGCGTCGAACCTCCTCGCTATCGAGCGGGGTACGTGCTTCGCCGGTTTCGCGGACTCGACCTACGCGAGCGGGACGTACTTCGACAAGTACACCGAGCGCGTCTGGGCGCCCGAGACCGAACGGGTGCGTGCGCTGTTCGCCGCCGCTGGGGTGCATATTCCGACGCCGGCGGACTGGCGCGCCCTGAAGGCGTCAGTCATGGCCCACGGGCTGTACAACCAGAACCTCCAGGCCGTGCCGCCCACCGGTTCGATCTCCTACATCAACAATTCGACGTCCTCGATCCACCCGGTGCCCTCGAAGATCGAGATCCGCAAGGAGGGCAAGATCGGCCGGGTGTATTACCCGGCGCCGTACCTGACGAACGAGAACCTCGAATACTATGCCGACGCCTACGAGATCGGCTTCGAGAAGATCATCGACACCTATGCCGTGGCCACCCAGCACGTCGACCAGGGGCTGTCGCTGACGCTGTTCTTCAAGCACGACGTGACCACCCGGGACGTCAACCGGGCGCAGATCTACGCCTGGCGCAAGGGCATCAAGACGCTGTACTACATCCGATTGCGGCAGCTGGCGCTGGAGGGCACCGAGGTCGAGGGCTGCGTGAGCTGCATGCTCTGACGCGTCTCCTCCTCCTCGCGGCGGCGGCGGCGGGCGACGCCGACAAGGGTGACCCCCACGACGGCGACGACCGCGCCCACGGCGAGGGCCTGCGCCGCCGTCGCACCCGTGAACGGGAGCCGACCGCCGTGCCCGCGGTTGCCGGGGCTGCGGCCCGGGTCGGTGCCCGGGGGCGCGGTCTCCTGAATCCGCGCGTGCAGCAGCACGGTGGCCCGGCCGCCGCCGTCCCGCGCCGAATTGCCGCCGGTCGCCTCGAGCGGGAAGTCGTAGCTGAGGGTCACCGGAAGGGTTTCGCCGGGGTCCAGCACCACGGTCTCGTAGCGCGTCCGCACGGCCTGGGCCAGGGTGCGCACGGACGTGGTGGGCAGGTCGCCGCCGGCCAGGGTGAGTTCGCCGTAGAACGGCCGGCCGGCGCCGCCGGCCAGGTGGACCCCGACCTCGGCGACGAGGTAGCCCGCGCTCGGGCCGGCGTTCCGGAAGTGCACGGTGAACGAGCCATGATCGCCGGGTACGACGGCGTCGATCACCCTTTCGCGCACCGCGGCATGGCGGCCCGTGGGGGAGAGGTCGACGACGTCGGGGGCACCGCCCGCGACCACCGGCAGGGCAAAGCTCACCACGGCGGCGACGCCGAGCGTCGCCGCCGCCCGGACGCGGGTGCGCAGCGTCATGGCGGCGGTGCCGCCACGAGGGTCTGGGGGTGGGGCTCGGCAGCCGTCGCCCGCGGCGCCTCGCGGCGCCGACGTCGGGCGTCGACGAGCGCCGAGGCGGCCCAGACCCCGCCGGCGGCGCCGAGCAGCAGCAGTTTGTGCTGCGCGAACCAGGTGGCGGCGCGCCCGACGCCGGGCACCGCGTACCAGAACTTGCCCCGCACATCGGCGAAGGAGATCGGCTCGTCGGGGGCGCTGTTCGCATCGCCCTGGGTGGTGATCCGCACGTCCGATCCCGAGGCGCCGAGGGCGAAGATGCGGTGGGTGACGAAGTGCTTGACGGCGAGGCCGTCGGGGTCGTGCGTCGTGGCCTGGTAGGTGATGACGTCCCCGATCCGCAGATCGCCCGGCGAATCGACCTTCCGGATGACCGCCAGGTCACCCGGCGCGATCGCGGGTCGCATCGACCCGGTCTCGACGACGAGCGACTTTCCACCCAGCAGCCACGGGGCGATCATCGTGATCCCGAGTGCCACCACGGCAAGCGTCGTGGCGACGGTGGCCACGACCCGCCCGATGGCGCGGGCAAGGGTGATGTCGGCATTCGGCCGGGCGGACGTGCGGGGCACTGGTCTCCTAGATCGACACGAAGTGGGGAATGGGGTGGGAGGCTCCGACGAGACTCGCGGCGACCGTCGGGCCGGCCGGGGCCGGCAGGGCCGGCAGGGGCCGGCCGGGGCCGGCAGGGGCCGGCCGGGGCCGCCCGGCCGAGGCCGGGCGACACCGCGAGGCTTCCGCGGGGCCGCCCGGCCGTCAGGCGATGCCGGCTGCGGTCGTCAGGGCAGGTCGGCCGGGCGGACCTGGACGAGCGTTGCCGTGGAGCCGGCGAGCGTCGCCGAGGCGTCCTGCGCGACCTTGTCCGGGGTGTCCACGTCGAAGGTGACCTGGTAGACCACCGTGTAGACGTGCGCGCCGGTGGTGGGGCCGTCGAAGCTGTAGACGCCGCCCGAGGTCGGCGTCACGGCGGTGCCGAGGGTGTCGATCGCCTCGACGGCGCCGTCGTACAACTGCACCGAGTCGACACTCAACTTGCCGGCGAACTCCGTCCCGACGACGTTGGTCAGGCTGGAGCCCGCGGCGGTGGCGATGCTCAACCGGGCCGCGATGTTCTGGCCTTCGAGGTCGACGGACAGTTGCTGGGCGATGCGCAGGGTGTCACCGGGAACGGCCTTGAAGCTGGCGAGGTCGATCGACTCGTTCGTCGCACCGTTCTGGTCGTCCGGCGAAATGTCCGCGGCGGTGCGGGTGCCCGCCGTGATGCCGAGGTGACCCGAGGAAATGGTGGCGGCGGCGACGGACGCGTCGTCGTCCCACAGGGCGAGGGTCGAGCCCGTGGCGGCGACCGCTGCCAGGGCGATCGCGGCGACCGTTGCCTTGCTCTTACGTGTGGCCAATGTGGGGTTCCTTGTCGTGAGTCGTCGGCATCCGAGCGCCGGCGGAATGCGAGGGGCGGGTCCGGCCGAGGTCGAAATGCACGCAGATCTGGATTGTTCTCCGGTCCAGCCGCCTTCGGACTTGCGTCGGCTCCGGGACCAATACATGTCTACGGCGTCGGGGTGCCGCCGGGAATCATCCGAACGGATGGTGAATGCCGCCGCTTCGGACATTCGCGACCGGCCCGCCGCGCCGCCCCGGCCGGCCGGCCGGTCTACTGTTGCCCTACACCCGCATGCACAGGAGAGGCGATGTCACCGACCGGCAAGCTCAAGCTCATCGACCGCGTCAGCGCGATCAACTGGAACCGCATCGAGGACGACAAGGACCTCGAGGTCTGGGACCGGCTGACGGGCAACTTCTGGCTGCCGGAGAAGGTTCCCGTCTCCAACGACATTCAGTCCTGGCACACCCTCAGCCCGGCGGAACAGACGCTGACCATGCGCGTCTTCACCGGCCTGACGCTGCTGGACACCATTCAGGGCACGGTGGGCGCGGTCAGCCTCATCCCGGATGCGCTGACCCCGCACGAGGAGGCCGTCTACACGAACATCGCGTTCATGGAGTCGGTGCACGCCAAGAGCTATTCCTCGATCTTCTCGACGCTGTGCTCGACGCCGGAGATCGACGCCGCCTTCGAGTGGTCCGAGCGGAACGCCTACCTGCAGCGCAAGGCCGAGATCGTGCTCGAGTACTACCGCGGCGACGCGCCGCTCAAGCGCAAGGTGGCGAGCACCCTGCTGGAGTCGTTTCTGTTCTACTCCGGCTTTTACCTGCCGATGTATTGGTCGAGCCGGGCCAAACTGACCAACACGGCCGACCTGATCCGTCTGATCATCCGCGACGAGGCGGTCCACGGTTACTACATCGGATACAAGTTCCAGAAGGGACTGGAACGGGCCGGCGAGGCCGAGCGGGCCGAGACCAAGCAGTACACGTTCGACCTGCTCCTGGAGTTGTACGACAACGAGGTGCAGTACACCCAGGACCTGTACGACGTCGTCGGGCTGACCGAGGACGTCAAGGCATTCCTGCGGTACAACGCCAACAAGGCGCTGATGAACCTCGGTTACGAGATCCTGTTCCCGAAGGACGAGTGCGAGGTCAACCCGGCCATTCTGTCCGCGCTATCGCCCAACGCGGACGAGAACCACGACTTCTTCTCCGGGTCGGGCTCCTCCTACGTCATCGGCAAGGCCGTGGAGACCGAGGACGAGGACTGGGACTTCTGAAACGTCGGCGCCCGCCGGCCGGCGACGATCCGCCGGCCGGCGGGCGCCGGGTCACGTCGAACGGCGCCGCGGGAACGTCTTACGAGGAGGCGTCGAGGATGTCCACCACGAAGATCAGCGTCTCGTCCTTCAGCTGGCTCGTGGCGTCGTCGCCGTAGGCGAGGCTCGGCGGGACGACCAGCAGCACCTGGCTGCCGACGGTCTGCCCGGCGATGCCCTGCTTCCACCCGGCGATCAGGCTACTGAGCGGCCTCGTCATCGGCGAGCCCTGCTCCCACGAGGAGTCGAAGACCTCGCCGTCGAGCTTCCAGCCGGAGTAGTGCACGACGATGCTGTCGGACTCCTTGACCACCGGACCCGTGCCCTTGATCAGGGTCTGCGTGACGAGCGCCGTCGGCTTGGCGTAACCCTTCGGGATGGTGATGCTGGGGACGCCCTTGGCGTCGAGCTTGACGGCGGGCAGGCCGGCGGCGGGCGCGACGGCGGTGCCCGAGGCGCGGCTGGGCAGCGTCTTGGTGCTCATCACCTCCGCGGCCAGGATCTGGGTGTACGCGGCGTTTGCACCCTCGGGCAGGGCGACGATGAACCGGGCGCCGACCTTTTGTCCGGTCAGCACCTCGTTCCATTGGGTGAGCACCGAGGCGTCGCCGAGGATGAGCGTCAGCGGCTGCTGCGTGTACGACTCCTCGACCTTCGAGCCGTCCGACCCGTTGTAGACCACGAGGTTGATCGAGACCTGCTGGCCGTCCTTCAACACCTCTCCGGTGCCGGGGCTCACGACCTTGGTCGTGATTGCGCTCAGCTTCACGCCCTTGGAGAAGGTGACCTTGGGCTCGGCCCCGGCCTTGCCCTCCACCTTGATCTTGGCGACGGCGGCGCGGTCCGCGGCGGACGGCTTCGCGTTCGGGTCCACGGTCGGGGTCGAGGACGAGGTGCCGGTGGGCGACTTCGCGCCGGAGGTCGTTTCCTTGTCATCGGAGCATCCGGCGGCCGCGAGCAGGCCGACGACGATCGAGAGCGCGGCCACACGGCGCGCGGTGCGGTGCTTCACTGGGAACCCTTCGGATGGGAACGGGTAGCGGGCCGTCATCCCACGCTCGATTTGCGCGAATGCGTCCGTCGCCACTGTAGCGGCCGATCCTGGGTGCCGGCTGAGAGCCCGGTGCAGGTTTGTAGCGGTTCCGTCGGGAACGGCAGTGGACAATGGGAAGATGCCTACCGGTCGCCCATCTCGCCGTCGCCCGTGGGGGGCCGAGCCCGCCCCATTGGATCTGGGCCGGGCTTTGGCCGGCGAGCGCCGCGAGAGCGGGCCGGACGGCGAATGGACGGTGCGCACCATCCGGTCCGGCTCGAAGACCTATCGGTGCCCAGGGTGCAGCCAGGAGATCCCGCCGGGGACCGGGCATGTGGTCGCCTGGCCGCGGGACGACTGGTTCGGGGGCGGCGAAGCGGTCGACGAGCGGCGCCATTGGCACGCGTCCTGCTGGGAGCGCCGCGATCGGCGTCGGGCCCGCTGAGCGGAGCGGGGCCGGCCCGGCCCGGTAGTCTCGATGCCGATGACCAGCACCCGGGCGCACGACGCCGAGTACCCGACCCCGAGTCCCGCCGCAATCGGCCCTGCGCCGGAGCGGGCCACCATCGGTGGGGCGCCGACGCGCGCCCGGATCGCCGGCGCGCCGACGCGCGCCGCGATCGAGTCCGTGCCGCCGGCTACGGCGATCCGGTCGCTGACGATCCTCCCGGCGCGCCGGGAACTGGTGGAATTGCGGACGGCGGACGGCCTCACCCTGGTGGGCGAGTTGGCCCGGCCCCGCGACCGGGCTCCGGTTGCGACCCTGATCACGCTCCACCCGCTGCCGACCCACGGCGGCTACATGGATTCGCACGTGCTGCGCAAGGCCGCCTGGCGCCTGCCCGCCTTGGCGGACCTGGCGGTGCTGCGGTTCAACACGCGCGGCACATCCTCGCCGCGGGGCACCAGCGAGGGCGCCTTCGACGCCGGGCGGGATGAGCGGTTCGACGTCGCCGCCGCGATCGAATTCGCGGAGTTCCACGACCTGCCAAACCCGTGGCTGGTCGGCTGGTCCTTCGGCACCGAGTTGGCCCTGAAGTACGGGACGGACCCGGCAATCAGCGGGGCGATTCTGCTGTCGCCGCCGCTGGCGCTGGCGGACGAGCACGACCTGGACCGCTGGGACGCCTTCGGGCGGCCGCTGATCGCGCTCGTGCCCGAGTCGGACGACTACCTGCGCCCGCCGCAGGCTCGGGAGCGGTTTGCCCGCGTCCGCCAGGCCGAGGTCATCGGCGTGGCCGGGGCGCGTCACCTGTGGGTCGGCGAGGCGGCCGTCTACCGGGTGCTGGACGAGATCGTGCAGCACGTCCGGCCGGGCTTTCCAGCGCTGCCGCGTACGTGGGTGGGCGACACCGCCGAGGCGGCCTCGGACACCGCCGACAGCGACGCAGCCGGTTACCGCGCGCACCGCGCCCGACGCCCGGAGGAGCCATGACCACGACGGTTGCCCTGCACCGACTCCGCGGAACCCGCCGCGAGGTCTCGCTGAGCGGTTCCGGAGACGCACCGGCGCTGGTCCTGCTGCACGCCTTCCCGCTCGATCACCGCATGTGGACGGGGGTGGCGGCGGCGATGCCGCCCGGGACGGAAATCCTGGCGCCCGATCTACCCGGACTCGGCGCCAGCGCCGTCCCCGACATCTCGCCCGCGCTCGAGGCTGCGGCGGACGCCGTCGCCGCCGCATTGGATGCCGCTTCGGTCCAGCGGGCGGTGGTCGCGGGACTGTCGATGGGCGGGTATGTGGCGCTGGCGCTGGCCGGCCGCCGGCCCGATCTGGTCGCGGGACTGGCCCTGGTGGACACCAAGTCGACCGCGGACACCGACGAGGCCAAGGCCAACCGGCTGCGGATCGCGAGGGAAGTCGAGGGGTCCGGACGACTCGACCCGGTGCTGCCGATGGCGACGACGCTGCTGGGCGAGACCAGCCGGGCGGCCCGGCCCGCGCTCATCGAGCAGGTGACCGAGTGGATCCGGAGCCAGCCGCCGGCAGGCATCGCCTGGTCGCAGCGCGCGATGGCGGCGCGGCCCGACCGGACGGGCGTGATTCAGGCCTTCACCGGCCCGGTTGCCGTGGTGGTCGGCAACGAGGACACCCTCACTCCGGCGGCGCAGGCGGATCACATGACGGTCGCGGCCCGGGGGGCGTCTCTCGTCGTCGTGCCGGGCGCCGGGCACCTGAGCGCGGTCGAGGACCCGGTGGCGGTCGCCGCGGTGTTGGCCGATGTGCTCCAGGCCGTCGCCGCGAACCGGCCGCGCTGACCCGGCGGCGCGCGCCGGCCGCCCGCCGACGACCCCACGCCACAGCTCGGAATCACTCATCTCAGGTGCGGTCGAGGACGGCCCGCAGGGCGTCCGCGAGGTCGATGGACTCGCCGTCGCGCCCGCCGGCACCGAGCACGAGCGGCGGATCGCTGGGCTCGGGGCGCGCGCCGCGGAGCCTGGTGCCGAGGCCGCCGGGCACGCTGAGGACGTAGAACCGCCCTTCGGTGCTCACGGCGACGCTCTGGTTGCGGCGCAGGTACCACCCGGTCAGGCCCGTGCGGTACGACCCGCCCCCGTGCCGCGACCGGGCCCGCAGTGGCTCCGGCGGCGGGCCGGAATTCGTCGCGGTCGCGACGAATTCCGCGAGGAGGGCCCGTGCCCGCGCCGTCTCGGCGGCGCGCCGGCGCATCAACTCACGGTGCTGGTGCTCGGCGTTCTGGGTGCGCCGGCGACGCCACTCGCTGTCGTCGCCGGGCGAGCCCATGTCCGAGGGCCGATCAGGACCGGCGCGACTTGCCGGCCTCGGTGACCTCCCGGGCGTCCTCGGCGGTCAGGTGGTGGGTGTCGTCCACGATGCTGGGCAGCACTCGGGTCTGGGACGCGGCGTCCTCCTCGTCCGGTGCCTCGGCCTCCGCGACGACGGGCTGGGGCTCGGCCTCGGCCGGCG
Source organism: Cellulomonadaceae bacterium (assembly GCA_031552185.1). Classification (GTDB taxonomy): domain Bacteria; phylum Actinomycetota; class Actinomycetes; order Actinomycetales; family Cellulomonadaceae; genus JAVBMU01. Next base: position 45,078 of record JAVBMU010000014.1, read on the forward strand.
CCGATCGCTCGGCGGCTGCGGCCGGTCCGTGCGTGTCGTCCCCGGGCGTGACCGGGAACTCGCCGGCCAGCACGTTTGCCGCGGCCCGGGCCGCCCGGCCCGGGTTGTCGGCGGCCTTGGTCGGGGACTTCGCCGCCCGGCCCTTGCTCGCGTCCTCGACCAGCAGGCCGCGCAGTTCGTCGAGGTAGGTGTTGATCGACTCGTGCTGGCGGGTCAGGTCGTCGAGCTGACGTTGTGCGGCCGCGCGCTGCTGTTCGGCCTCGTGCTTGGCGTCCCCGATCGTCTGCTGGGCGAACTCGCGCGCCTCGGCAACGATCCGGTCGGCGTTTCGCCGGGCGGTGGCCAGCAGGTCCTTGACGTACGAATCGGACTCCGTCCGGACCTTCTCCGCCTGTTCCAGGGCGAGCGCGACGCGCTGCTCCGCGTTGGCGGCGTGCTCCTCGGCGGTGGCAACGAGGCGGTCTGTCTCGGCCTTGGCGGCCTGGTGCCGTTCCGCGTTCTGTCGCTCGGCCTCCTCCCGGTTCCGGACGACCTCCAGTTCGGCGCCGGCCAGGGCGGTGCGCGCCTGCTCGCGCAGGTCCTCGAGATCGGCCGTCACGGCGGCGGCGGCCTCGGCGGCGGTGCGCTTGGCCTCGCTGATCCGGCGCTCGGCCTCGCGGCGGGCGTTCTCAAGCGTCTCGGTGGACTCCCGCTCGGCGGCCTCGCGCTGGGCGGCCGTCTCCGCGGCGACAAGGGCGCGCAACTGCGCCGCCTCGCGCTCGGTCGACACGCGCAACTCCGTGGTCTCCCGCTCGATGGTGGCGCGCTGGGTGCCGAGTTCGCGCTCGAGTGAGGCGCGGCGCTCGCTCTCCTCGGCGGTGATCGCGCTGGCGATCCGGGCGGCCTCGCGCTCGGCGGAGCCGACCAGTTCCTCGGCCCGGCGCTGGGCCCCCAGCAGCGTGCTCTCGGCCTCGGTCGCCGCGGTGGACCGGACTTCCTCCGCCTCGTTGCGGGCGCTGGTCAGCATCTCGGCCACCTCGTGCTCGGCCCGGGTGCGAACCTGACCCGCCGAGAGCTTCGCCCGCGCCATGATGTCGGCGGCCTGGGCGTTGGCCTGGGACAGGATGTCGGCTGACTGCTCCTCGGCCGAACGCAAGAGCTGTTCGATCCGGGACCCGAGGCCCGCGTAGGACGGCCGGTCGGCCTCGCGAAGCTGCGTCTGCGCCTCAGCGAGATCGGCAGCCGCGCGCGCCGCCCGGTCCTCCGCGGCGTTGGCCTGGGCCTGAGCCTCCTCGAGAGCCCGGTGGAGCCGGGCCATCTGGGCGTCGACGTGAACCTTGTCGTAGCCACGCATCGCGGTTGGGAAGGGCGAACGCTCCTCTGACACGTGCTTCCTCCGGTTACTTGTGCATGAAATGTCTATTCTGGACCGGACGAGTTCTCCGGGCGGGGCGCCGGGTACGAGAAGGGTTGTCCCGCGGGCGTGGATCCCCGCGTGTACAGAATACGGCGTCCGTGGGGCCGATCATGCGTGGCAGACACCGTATCCGCCTGGCACCGAACCGTCCTGGCGAGCCGTCCGGAGGTGCCCCGATCAGGTCAAATACTGTTGTCGGAGGCCGCGCCCGACGACGCGGGGAGCGTTTCACCGCGGCGGACGGCGCTTTCGGGTGAATTCGGGACGAGAAATGGCTGATCGCATCGCACCGCCCGGCCCAACTATCCTGGGACCTCGGTGGAGGAAGGAAGTTGTCGTGGTGCAACGACTTGTCGCAGTGGTTCTCGTCATACTCGGCCTCATCGGCGTCGGGTTGGGGATCGCTTCGGCGACCGTGTGGCGGCCCGACGGGACCGTGGTCGCCGCGGCGAGCGCGGATCCTCGAACCGGAATTCTGGTCACCGACCCCGGCGTACTCGACATGGTCGCGGAGGACGTGACGATCCGCGCGACGGTGCCCACCGGGAACCGCGTCGTCATTGCGATTGGCCGGGACACCGACGTCGACGGCTGGGTAGCCGGTGCCGCGTACAAGCGGGTGACCGGTCTGGCGAGTTGGACCCGGCTGGCGTCCCGCTCCGTGCCGGCCGGTGGGGAAAACTCGGCCACCGCATCGCCGCCGCCCGCGGCGACGCCGTCCGGTACTGGCACGTCGGCCGGCACGCCCGCGCCGTCGGGCAGCCCGGCGGCGAGCCCGTCCGGCTCGGCAACGCCGAGCGGAACGGCGGCCGACGCCGTCGGACCGGCCGACCTGGATGCCTCGGACATGTGGGTGGCCAAGGCCACCGGCCGCGGGACGGCGAACCTGCGCTGGTCCGACCAGGCGGGCCGGTGGAGCCTGATCGTCGTGGGCGACGGGGCCGCCGGTTCGCCACCCGCCCTGAGCTTGACGTGGCCCCGCCAGGTCACGACGCCGTGGCTTTGGCCGGGGGTCGTCGGCGGTTCCGTCCTCGCCGCGGCCGGGGTGCTTCTCCTGATTGTGGCTCTGCGCGGGCCCGGCGCCGGCGAGCCTGCCGCCCCGGCCGCGGCGCGGAGCGTGCGATCGGTCGGGCGCACCGGGCGCGCCGGAAAAGACGCGGGCGACAAGGGCGTTCCGGGGGGCGGTGGAACTGCAAGCGGGTCCACGGGTGGGAGCGGTGGGAGCACCGCCGGTGGTCGACCTGCGGCGGGCGCTCCGGGCGGGAGAACCGCGGCGGGCACGACTGCCGGCCGGACGGAGGGCAAGGCTGCCGGCCGGGCCGACGTCCCGACCGCTGGGGGTGCCACAAGGGCGACTTCCACCGCCGGAAGTCCGGTCCCAACGCCGCGGCGCGGATCCACCGAGGGCGGCGCGGCGCCCACCAAGCCGACGCCCCGCAGGACCGGGCCCGCCGGTGCCGCGCCCGCCGGCGCTGCGTCCCGGGGGACCGCGCCCGCTGCTGACTCGCCCCGCAGGACCTCGCCCGCCGGTGCCGCGCCCGCCGGTGCCGCGCCCGCCGCGTCCCGGCCTGGCGGAAGCCCGTCGCCTGCTGGGACCGCGTCTGCCGGCGCCCCGACCGCGTCTGCCGGAACCCCGCCTGCCCGGCCTGGGGGCTTCCCACCGCCGGGTCGCCCGCCCGCCGGAACTACGCCCGCGAGCGTCGCGCGCGGGTCGGCCGTGCCGGGATTCTGGCGCCACTCGGCCGCACCGGGACCGGCACCGGACGCCGGCGCGCGTAGCCGCGGCGCCGGTTCGCCCGCGCCCGACTCGAGCCCGCCGGACAGCACCACGAGGCGCTCGGCCCCCCGCGGCGGGGCTACGCCCGCCGGCCTCGCCCGGGGCTCGGCCGTGCCCGCAGGGCTGGCCGGCGCGCCGCCGACCGCCCCGAG